>JBJOMV010000024.1:0-23398 GCA_046052185.1 Verrucomicrobiota bacterium
CCGTTCTTCGTGACCTGGTCGCTGAAGGGTTCTTTCCCGAACATCTTCAAGTCCGGCAAGTACGGCGCCGAAGCCCGCAAGACCTTCGACGCCGGCCGCGCCGAACTGGACGAGATCATCCGTAACAACCGCGTGCACCTCCGCGGCGTCGCCGGCCTCTGGGCCGCCCGTCGCGTGGGCGACGACGTCGAGGTCTTCGGCGACGAAGCCCAGACGAAGAAGCTCGGCCGCTTCCACTTCCTGCGCGACCAGCGCCAGCGTCCGCGGGTCGACACCTGCCGCTCCCTCGCCGACCTCGTGTCCGCCGAGAAGGGCGACCATATCGGCGCCTTCGCCGTGACGGCCGGCCAGGAAGTCGAAGACTACGCCGCTTCCTTCAAGCAGACGGACCCGTACCGACAGATCATGATCCAGGCCCTTGCCGACCGTCTCGCGGAAGGCTGCGCCGAATGGCTGCACCGCGAGGTCCGCAAGGAGCTCTGGGGCTACGCTCCGGACGAAGCCCTCACGGTCGAAGAACTCGTCGACGAGAAATACGCCGGCCGTCGCCCGGCCGCCGGCTATCCGGCCTGCCCGGAGCACACCGAGAAGGCCGAGCTCTGGCGCCTGCTGAACGCGGACCGTCTCGGCTGCACGCTGACGGAGACCTTCGCGATGAATCCGGCCGCCTCCGTCTCGGGCCTCTACTTCGGCAATCCGCAGTCGATCTACTTCGACGTGGACAACGTCGGCCGCGACCAAGTCGAGGACTACGCCAAGCGCAAGGGCTGGACGATCGAGCAGACCGAACGCTGGCTGCGGCCGGTGCTCGGCTACAAGACCTGACGATGGAAGCGCGCGAACGCGAGAAGCTCGTCGCGGCCGTCGGAGCGGAAGACGCCGCCGCGGTCGAACGCTTCCTCGGAGGTTGCGCGCTCTGCAAGTTGGTCGAGGCCGCCGATGGCGCCGACAGCGACTGGCCCGAATGGGCCCGCGCCGCGGCCGTCCTGCAGCGTTGGCTCGAAGCCGCCGGCCGTGAGGCCGACGCCGAACGCAAGCTCGGCTACCTGCACTGCACCGTGGACGCCCAGAAGACCGTCCCCACCGCGATCCGCCCCGCCCTGCCGCAGTCCGTCGCGCGGATGCTGAAGGATTACGGCTTCGCGGAGTGAGGCAGAGGTAGAGGCGTGATTCATCGCGCCCTCTGCAATCAGGAGGGCGCGGCATAGCCACGCCCCTACCCTCGGCCGCCCTGCGGCGGCCGTACGAAGCTGAATCATCCATTCAGACCTCTATTCGGTCCTCAACGCCGTCCTCCATGCAGTCCTCCGCTCTTCCACCATTTGCCTTCCTCGGCGATTCCCCCACGCTGAAGCCAAGCCTGCCCCTCGCCCATACTCCAAACTCCCTACTCCATACTCGAACAATGACCTCCCGTCGCGCCATCGCCCTCTACTTCGTCCTCGTGCTCATCGCCATGACCTGGGTGTCCTGGTACGCCTCGACCGCGCCGACGATCACCTCGCTGCCTAAGTACGCCGCGCTCGCCGGCAAGGAAGGCATCAATGTCATCAAGGGCTTCGAGACCGTCTGCTCCGAGCCGTGGGGTCTCGCCACGATGTTCGACGCCTACTTCGGCTTCCTGGCCTTCTGGCTCTACACCGCCTGGCGCGAGCGCACCGTCGCCGCCCGCCTCGGCTGGCTCGTCGCCCTGCTGCTCCTCGGCAACTTCGCCATCGCCGCCTACGCGCTCCTCTGCCTCAAGCAGTCCGGCGACGAGACCGACCTCGGTAAGATCTTCTTCACCCGCAAGGCGGCCTGAATGGGACGCGCGGGCGACTGGCTGGGACGCAAGGTGCGCGATCCGCTCCTGGCGCAGCTCCGCCAAGGCGCCACGCCCGAGGCCGTCTCGGCGGCGGTGGTCATCGCCTTCGCGCTAGCCATCATCCCCATCATCGGCGTCACCACCCTGCTCTGCCTGCTGGCCGGCCGGCTCTTCCGCCTGAACCACATCGTGATGCAGGTCGTCAATCACGTCAGCTACCCGCTGCAGATCCTGCTGCTAGTGCCCTTCGTCCGCCTCGGCGAGGCCCTCGTCGGCGCCGAACCCATCGCCCTCTCGCCCGGCGCGCTCATCGATGAATTCAACCGGTCCTTCACGGGCTTCGTCGCCAAGTTCGGGATGGCCTACGTGCACGGCCTACTCGGCTGGGTGCTGACCGTGCCGCTGCTCTGCTGGCTGGCCCATCTGCTCCTGCGGCGGCTCTTCCGCCGCTTCGCCCCTTCCCCCGCTTCCGCATGAATCCTCCCTACGAACTCGGCTTCGAATTCCTCGCCCTCTTAGGCGAAGCCTGCGTCTTCTTCGCCCTCTGCTGGTTGGTCGCCAAGAAGATCGACAACTGGTCGATCGTGGACGTCGCCTGGTCCTACGGCTTCGCGCTCGTCGGCCTGCAGATCCTCATCACGCACTTCTTCGTCCATCACCACCTCGGCGGCCAAGGCCTGCTGATGGCCGGAGCGACGGTCCTGTGGAGCCTGCGCCTCGGGACCCACCTCGCCGTGCGCGTGCTCGGGCATCTCGGACAGGAAGACGGCCGCTATCTGAAGATGCGCGCCGAGCACGGCGAACGCATGGCGGCGCAGATGGTCTATTTCTACTTCATCCAGGCCGTCGTGCTCACGGTCCTCTGCCTGCCGCTGCTCTCCTCCAACCCCACCGGATCCTCCGGCCCGGCCCAGACCATCCATTGGGTCGGCCTCGGCGTGGTCGGCCTCGCCCTGCTCATCGAAGGCGTCGCGGACGCCCAGCTCGCTGCTTTCAAGAAAGACCCCGCCAACAAGGGCAAGGTCTGCGAACGCGGCCTGTGGGCCTGGAGCCGCCACCCCAACTACTTCGGCGAATGGCTCGTCTGGGTCGGATTCTTCCTGATGAGCTATAACAGCGCCTACCGGGGCATCCCCGGCCTGCTCTGCGTCGGCGTCATCTACTACTTCCTCACCCGCGTGACCGGCGTGCCCCTGACCGAGCAGCACCTCCTGGCCTCGAAAGGCGAGGCCTATGCGGATTACCAGCAGCGCGTGCCCGCCTTCTGGCCCCGCCCGCCGCGCGGCTGATTTTTCCTCGGCGACGGGTTGCCAGCGGCTGGGACGGCGTACAATTTCGCCCCATGCCGCTGCTCGACAAGCTCATCGAAAAAGACGTCCTGCCCGACGGCGCGATCCGCTGGGGCATCCGTCGCCTGCTCAAGCAGCGCCTCGTCGACGAGCGTCCGGCAGACGCCGCGGCCCGCTTCGCCAAGGTCGACGCCTTCGCCGCCGAACTGCGCACCCTCCCCGTCGCGATCGAGACCAAGGCCGCCAACGAGCAGCACTACGAAGTACCCGCGGCGTTCTATAAGCTCTGCCTCGGACCCCGCCTGAAATACTCCTCGTGCTTCTACGAGACCGGCACGGAATCCATCGGCCAGGCCGAAGAGGCCATGCTGACCAAGTCCTGCGCCCGCGCGGAATTGCAGGACGGCATGGAGATCCTCGAGCTCGGCTGCGGCTGGGGCTCGCTCACCCTCTGGATGGCCGAGAAATATCCGAACGCCCGCATCACCGGCGTCTCGAACTCGGCCTCCCAGCGCGCCCACATCGAAGGCGAGTGCGCCAAGCGCGGCTTCAAGAACGTCCGCATCATCACCTGCGACATGAACGTCTTCGCCGCCGAGGCCTCGCGCTATGACCGCGTCGTCTCCGTCGAGATGTTCGAGCACATGAAGAACTGGGCCGAGCTCATGCGCCGCATCGCCGGCTGGCTCAAGCCCGGAGGCAAGCTCTTCTTCCACGTCTTCACGCACAGGGACGCGGCGTATCACTTCGCCGCCAAGGACGCCACCGACTGGATGTCGCGCCACTTCTTCACCGGCGGCATCATGCCGTCGAACTGCCTCGCCAGCCGCTTCCAGGAAGACCTCAAGCTGGAGACCCAGTGGGAAGTCGAGGGCCGCCACTACGGCCAGACCTCCGAGCACTGGCTCGAGAACACCGACCGCCATCGGGAGGAGATCCTGCGGATCTTCGCCGAGACCTACGGCCCGGACCGGGCGAAGGCCTGGCTCGCCAACTGGCGCGTCTTCTTCATGGCCTGCGCCGAGCTCTGGAACTACCAGGGCGGCACGGAGTGGATGGTCTGCCATTACCGCTTCGCCAAGCGCGCCGGCTAAGTCCGCGTTTGCCACCGGCCGCGGTCCGCGTTTGCTCGGCGTCATGCAGAGCTACGAAGAGAACGGCGTGCCGATGGAACGATGGAAGGTCGGTGCGTCGACCTATGAGACCTGCCTGACGCGCGGCGCCCGCCTCCTGCGCTGGAAGCTCGACGTCCCGACGGGCCGGCGCGAGATCCTCTTCTGGCCCGAAGGCGCGCCGATGGACCTCGACAAGATCGGACCGGTCCGCGGCGGCAACCCGATCCTCTTCCCGTTCATGGGACGCAACTACGCCGACGGCGAGAAGTTCGCCTGGAAGGCCGCCGACGGCGTCAAGCGCCCGATGCCCCAGCATGGCTTCGCCCGCGACTCGGCGTTCGAGATCGTCGAGAGCGGCCCCAAGCACGCCGTGGTCCGGCTGATCCAGGACGAACGCGGCCGGAACTGCTACCCCTTCGCGTATGATTTCCGGATCCGCTTCGACTTCCTCGAGCTCTTCCTCCGCATCACCTTCGAATTCGAGAACCGCGACGCCCAGCCGCTGCCGTGGTGCGCCGGCCACCACTTCTACTTCACGCTCCCGTGGCACGCCGGCCTGAGCCGCCGGGACTACGTCGTGAAGATCCCCTCGAAGAAGCAGTGGCGCCACGCCGCCGACGGGAAGCTCGTGCCGTTCGCCGAACTGAAGGGACTCGAAGCGATCGGCTTCGACCACCCGCAGCTGTCCGACTGCATCTTCACGAACCTCAAGTCAGCGACGGTCAGCTTCGGCCCGAAATCAGGCGAAGAAGACATCAGCGTGAAGGTCGGCGAAGAGCCGATCCCGGGCGCATGGGCGAGCGTCGTCACCTGGACGCCCGACCCGGAAGCGCCGTATTACTGCGTCGAGCCTTGGATGGGCCCGCCCAACAGCCCCGAACACAAGAACGGGCTCCGTTTTGCGGAGCCCGGTCAGGTCGACACCTTCGTCACCGAGGTGTCGTTGATGTAAGCCTCGCGGCTTACTTGCTGCTGTTGCTGTTGAGGGGCAGCTTGCCCTTCGACTTCGTCGGGGCCTTCTTCGCGGCCGGGGCCGGAGCGGGCTCGACGACCGGGGCGACCACGGGGGTCAGGCCGGCGGCCGGGACGAGGTTGGCGTCGCCGGCACCATCGGTGACCGGGGACGGACCCTTTTCAGGACCCATGCAACCAACGAGGACGGCGGAAAGGAGGGAGAGAACGAACAGATTGCGTACCATGGCAGTGAGGTTAGGTTGCGGGGACTCTACCTCGCATGGCCCAACGCACAAGCGCAGATTCTGGTCCCCTCACCCTGTTCGTCTGCACGGGTAATTTCTACCGCAGCCGCCATGCCGAGGCCCTCTTCAACTGGCATGCGACCCGGGCGGGCCACCCGGCCCGGGCCTTTTCGCGCGGGTTGCTGACCTCCCTGGTGGCCGACGAGCCCACCTTGCTGTCCCGGGACACCGAGCGCCGCCTGCGGGAACTGGGCATCCCCCTGGAACTGACGGGCGCGGCGCCGACCCAGCTGCGCCGGGAAGACCTGGAGCGGGCGCACCGGACCATCGCCCTGAAGAAGGATGAGCACCACGCCATGATGCTCCAGTCCCATCCGGAGTGGGCGGACCGGATCGAGTACTGGTCGGTGCACGACATCGACTGCGCCCATCCGGACCAAGCGCTGCCTCAGATCGAGGAGCAGGTCCTCGAACTGATGCGCACGCTGCGGATCTGACCCGCGGAGGCCTTAGGCGGCCGAACCCGCGCCAGCCCGGCGCAGCGCTTCGAGGTGCGAAGCGGCCTGATTGAGCAGACCGCGCATCTCGACCATCGTCTCGTGGGCCACTTCGGCCTTGGTCGCGGCGGCTTCCTTGAGGGCTTCGGCGCGACGGCCCAGCTCGGCGGCCAGTTCGTGGGCGGAAGCGATCGTCTTGGCCTTGAGTTCGCGGGTGCGGACGTCGAGGCGGGCGGCGAGGGAATCGATGTCGCGACCGAGGGTGCGGCTCTGTTCCTTGAGCTCGGCGGCCATGATGCGGGAATCCGGCACGCGGCGCAGGTCCTGGGTCAGGCCGACCTTGGAGAGGGTCCAGATGATCCACTTGGTCGGGTCGAACTGCCAGGGCTTCACGCCGTTGCGGTAGTCGTGCTGAAACTCGTGGTGATAGTTGTGGTAGCCCTCGCCGAAGGTCAGCAGCGCGACGACGCCGCTGTCGCGGGCGCTATGGTCGGTCGAATACGGACGACGACCGATCATATGGCAGAGCGAGTTGATGCAGAAAGTGCCCTGCTGGACGACGACCGTGCGGAGCAGGCCGGCGATGAGGAAGGCGGCCAGGGCGGTCATGCCCGGGTTGGCGTAGCCCATGAGGGAGGCGTAGCCATAACCGAGGGCGGCCGGCATCACGAAGCCCACGAAGGCGCCGATCCACTGGACGTAGCGGTGCTGCCACATGACGAGGGGGTCGGCTTCGAGGTCCTTCACGTTGGTGACGGGCGGCTTCGGCTTGAGGCGGAAGAGGAGCCAGCCGATATGGGCGTAGAAGAAGCCCTTGGAGATATCATACGGATCCTCGTCTTCATCCACGTGCTTGTGATGGATGCGGTGGTCGGCGGACCAATCCAGGGCCGAGTTCTCGAAGGAAGCGGCGCCGAACAGGAGGACGAAGAGCTTCACCGGCCACTTGGCCTTGAAGGAGATGTGGGAAAACAGGCGGTGGTAGCCCAGGGTGATGCCGAAACCGGTCGCGTAGTAGTAGAACACGAACATGGCCCAGATGAAGCCCCAGCCGTGGACCTTATTGGCGGCGTCGGCCGGGAGGTTGAACTGGGTCCAGAGGAACCAGGGCACCACGGTCAGCGAGAGGAGGGCTGTCCCGATCAGAAAGGTGGAGGTCACCCATTCGATACGGTAGATAGGGAAGTTTTTGAACTTCATGGAAGGTCTGAAAAGTAGGGGCGCAGGCCGTCTAGGCGAGAGCAATCAACCTCCCTAAATCGGGTAAAAACGCCCTCTAAATTCGCTTTTTCAGGAACCTTATTCCGCCCTCCGCGCCGAAACCGAACCTCAGCTCAGTCGCGACGGCGGCGCCCGATGGAATTCTTCACCGGGATGACGCGGACCGGCTCGCGCGTCTTGATCCAGAGGTCGCTCTCACGGAAGAACTTGCTCGGAATGCCCTGCACGGCGTCGCCGAAAGATTCGACCGGCATGCGCTGGCCCTTGGGCGAATCATTGAAGGCCTTGGCGACTTCGACCATCTTGTCGGCGACCTCGGTGGGGTCGTCGTCTTCGAGCAGCTGGACGACCCAACCGGTGAGGTCCTTGGGCAGGCCGTCTTCCGGTTCGCTGACCAGGACGAGCAGCTGCTTCTTGGCGGGCTTCTCACGCTCGACGGCGTCCTCCTTGATCACGTCCCGGAGCTGGTTGAGGATCTCGGCGGCGACGCGCACGTCGACCCCGTTCTCTTTCAGGATTTTCTGGACGACTTCGAGATCTACCTTGGCCATAGGCCACCAAGAGACTCCAAGCGTCCGACCGAGGGAAGCCGGAGTTATTCCCAGCCCAGGTAGAGGCCGCCAATCAAAGGGAAACCGGAGACCGGATGATTGGCCGGGGGGATATTAACAGGTGCCGGGTGACGGCCACGGAGACCAGCAGTTCAGGATCCGGCCGTTCGGGACCCAGCCGCGGGAACCCGAACCCGAAGCCGATGGCCGACAGCCGAAAGGCCGACTCCTGAGGGGCCGATGCCCTGGTGGCTGTCACCCGTCACCTAAAGTTATAAAGAAGCGCCCACATCCTTCCCGGTCTCCGGTTTCCCTTTGAGTTTAAAGCCCCAGCCACCCGAGCCGGCATCCATCCCCAACACTCCATACTCGATACTCTCTTCATTGGCTCTCTTGCCTCCGCCCCTCCTTTCCCTCTTAACCCCCTCGTGGCGGAGCATACCAAAGTCATGGGCAAGGAGTGGGCGGAGGCCCGCCGCGAAGCCAATGTCGCTCGCCTGAGGGCGACCCTGGCCACGGCCTTGGCCGGACGAACCGGCATCACCTTCGAGCTCGGCTGCGGCCACGGGCACTGGCTGGCGGCCTACGCGGCCGCCCATCCGACGGAATTCTGCGTGGGCATCGACCTGATCACGCATCGCGTGGAACGCTCCGTCCGCAAGCAGACCCTCGGCAAGCTGGACAACGTCATCTTCCTCAAGGCCGAAGCGACGGAGTTCCTCGAGGCGCTGCCGCCGCAAGTGAGCCTCTCCAAGATCTTCATCCTGTATCCGGATCCGTGGCCGAAGAAGAAGCATCACAAGAACCGCTTCATCAGCCCGGAAAACCTCGACCTGCTGGCTTCACGCGCCTCGACGGGAACCCGCCTCCACTTCCGCACCGACAATGCGGACTACTTCGGGTGGACGCAGGAGCATCTCGCCGCGCACAAGGGCTGGACCATCGAGCCGGAAGTCATCTGGCCGTTCGAGCAGAAGACGTTCTTCGAAGAGCGGATGAAAGACCGCCGGGATGTCTTCGCCAAGCGGGCGGAGTAAAAGTTGCTCAATTGTGACGAGGTAAGTGCCTCATAAATAGCAAGTAAAAGGACGTAATCCTTTCCCTTGCATCGTGTGGCGTCAGACCTACTCATAAAAGACGTGAAGCCTTTCCGCCACACCCGCATCACTTTCACCATCGGGCCTGCGACCGAGTCCGAAGCCCAGCTGGAGGCCATCATCAAGGCCGGCGCGAATGTCGTCCGCCTGAACATGGCGCACGCCGACCACGCTTGGGTGCGCACCATCGTCGCCCGCGTCCGCGAGGTCAGCCTCCGCCTGAAGAAGGAGCTCGCCGTGATGATGGACATCAAAGGCCCGGAAATCCGCACGGGCGCCCGCAAGGAAGCCGCCCAGCTCGTCGTCGACCAGGTCGTCGACGTCACCGGTTCCGAAGCCGCCCAGACCGAGGGCGACATCCTCGTCATCCCGACCAACTACCCGAAGATGATCACCGCCGTGCCCGTGGGCGGCGTGGTCCTCGTCGATAACGGCCTGATCCAGTTGCGCGTGCTCGAGCAGAAGAAAGACCGCCTCCGCTGCAAGGTCGAGCAGCCCGGCCCGCTCGGCAGCCGCCGCCATATCAATCTCCCCGGCGTGAAGGTGGACCTCCCCGCCCTCACCGACAAGGACCGAGCCGACGTCGCCGTCGGCTGCGAAGTCGGCGTCGACTTCTACGCCCTGTCGTTCGTCCGCGAAGCGGCCGACGTCCACGCGCTCCGCGCCCTGCTCGCGCAGCATTCCTCCCACGCGCACATCATCTCCAAGATCGAAGACCAGTCGGCCATCGCGCACCTCGGTTCGATCCTCGAGGCCACCGACGCCCTGATGGTCGCCCGCGGCGACCTCGGCATCGAGATCCCCTACGAGACCCTCCCGCTCGTCCAGCGCCAGGCCGTCGCCATGGCCATCGCCCGCCGCAAGCCGGTGATCGTCGCGACGCACATGCTCGAGTCGATGATCCATGCTCCGGTGCCGACCCGCGCCGAGGTGACCGACGTCTCCAACGCGGTGCTCGAGATGGCCGACTCCGTCATGCTCTCCGGCGAGACCACGACCGGCAAGCACCCCATCCGCTGCGTCGACGTGATGACCCGTATCGCGACCACCACCGAACGTGAGCTGCCGCGTAAGCTTTCCGACGAACAGCTCAACGAGACCGCCAAGGTGAAGCTGCTCCGCGCCGCCGCCGGCCTCGCCCAGGACCTCGGCAACACCGGCATCATCGCCTTCACCCGCAACGGCGACGTGCCGCGTACGCTCTCTTCGCTCCGCGCCATCGGCTGCCCGATCTACGCGTTCATGGAAGAGACGCACGTCCACCGGAAGATGAGCCTGCTCTGGGGCGTCGAATCCTTCCAGATGAAGTTCGAGCCCAAGGCCGAGGACAACATCACGTTGGCGTTGGAACGCCTGCGGGACGAAGGCCACTGCGAACCCGGCCAGGTGCTCGTCATCGTGACCAACGTCATCCTCGGGCCGACCGTCATCGACTCCGTCCAGCTCCGCGCCGTCCCGGCGCGCTGAAGGCAGGCGATGCGATGACATCGCATCGCCTGTATTGAGGCAGGGTGAGCACTGCGTCCTGACCTATATGCCTTCATACCAGGTGTCGGGTGACGGCCATCGGGGCATCAGCCATCCGGCTATCGGCCTTTCCGCCATCGGCCGCCGGCTTCGGGTTTCGGCCGCAACGATTGTAGCTAGGTCAGCACGCGGTGCTGCCCCTACCTCGAGAAATACAGTCGGGCCAAGGCCTGCGTCCCCGCGTCGCCTTCGCCGGCGGCGACGACCTCGGCGTAGAGTTTCGCGGCGAGTTCGAGGCCGGGCAGGCTGACCTTCTGTTCGCGGCAGACGTCGAGCGCCAGGCCGATGTCCTTCACGAAGTGCTTCACGTAGAAGCCCGGGGCGAAGTCGCCCTTCAAGACGCGCGGGGCGAGGTTGAGCAACGCCCAGCTCGAGGCGCCGCCGCCCGAGATCGAACGCAGCGTGGTCTCGAGGTTGAGTCCCGTCGCACGGGCGAAGGCCAAGGCTTCGGCCATGGCGATCATGCCGGAGGCGATGCCGATCTGGTTCGCGAGCTTGCAGAGCTGACCGGTGCCGGGGGCTCCCTGGAGCACGATGGTCTTACCCATCGCCGCGAAGGCCGGCTGGGCGAAATCAAAATCCTTCTGCGCGCCGCCCGCCATGATGGTCAACGTGCCTTCACGGGCGCCCCGGTCGCCGCCGGAGACAGGAGCGTCCAGCGGGCCGAAGCCCTTCGCCGCGGCCTCCGCGGCGAGCGAACGGGCGAGCGCCGGGCTCGAGGTGGTCATGTCGATGAGCACGCAGCCGGGCTTGGCGGCGGACATGAAGCCCTGCGGACCGCGCCAGACCTCTTCGACGTCGTTCGGGTAGCCGACCATCGAGATCGCGAGGTCCGCGCCCCGGGCCGACTCGGCGGGCGAGGACGCCCACTTCGCGCCGAGCGCCAGCAGGCCGTCGGCCTTGGCCTTGGTACGGGTGTAGACCGTGACCTCATGCCCGGCCTTGAGCAGGTTGGCGACCATCCCCTGCCCCATCACTCCCGTGCCGACGAACGCGATTTTCATGGGCTAATGAAAACAGAAGAGAGGACTGAGTCGAGGACAGCATCGAGGGCTGAATCGAGGACTGAATTGAATCCGGTAGGGCCGGGAGCGCGTCATGACATAGCCATCTGCATGCCAGGCATCGGGTGATAACCGGCGTTCTACCCACTGCTACGAGGTCAGCATGCAGTGCTGACCCTGCCCCGAGGCAAGTTGCCGCCCGCCTCAACCTAAGCCCTCTCTACCTACCGCTTGCCCTCCGCGGCCGAATCGCCGAACCTCCGTCCACATGGATTCGGCCCCGCTCACGATCTCGGACCTCGCGGATGTCCTCAAAGGACATCTCAACGGGATGGGCACCCTCGAGGTGACCGGCGAGATCTCGGGTTACAAGACCTACCCCTCCGGCCACCATTACTTCGCGTTGAAGGACAGCGAAGCCAAGGTGGACTGCGTCCTCTACTCCTACCAGGCGCGCTGGCTGAAGTCGCCGCTCCGCGAAGGCATGAAGGTCGTGGCGAAGGCGAAGGCCGATTTCTACGGCAAGACCGGCAAGTGCTCGCTGATCATCGAGACGATCAAGCCCGCGGGCGAAGGCGACCTCTTCCAGAAATTTAAGGAGCTCCAAGCGAAGCTGAAAGCCGAAGGCCTGTTCGAGGACGAACTCAAGCGCCCCTTGCCCGAATTCCCCAAGACGGTGGCGTTCGTGACCTCCGAGATCGGGGCGGTCTGGCATGACTTCACCGAGGTGCTGAAGACCCGCGGCTGGAGCGGTACGGCCTGGCTCGTCCCGGCGCGCGTGCAGGGCGAGACCTGCCCCGGATCGGTGATCAACGGACTGAAGCTCGCCAACGAGATCCCCGGCATCGACCTCATCGTCGTCGGCCGCGGCGGAGGCTCGATGGAAGACCTCTGGGGCTTCAACGACGAAGCCCTCGTCCGTGCCGTGCGCGCCAGCCGCACGCCGGTCATCTCCGCCGTCGGCCACCAGACCGACTTCACGCTCTGTGATTTCGCCGCCGACAAGCGCGCCGAGACACCGACCGCCGCGGCTGAGCTCATCGTTTCCGGTCAGATCAAGCTGCGCGAACGGATCAAGCTGCTCGCCGCCGAACTGGCCCGTCATTCGCCCAAGGCGAAACTGCAATCCCTCTACCAGGATCTCGACCTCCTCAACGAACGCCTCGACGGAGCCGCGCAGGAGATCCTCGCCGACACCCGTCACCGGCTCTCCGAGCTCGGCGGCGAGCTCCATCGCCTCTCCCCCAAGGCCCGTCTCGGCGTGACGCGCGAGAAACTAGGCCAGCTAGGCAAGCGCCTGCGTTCGGCCGGCTTCGAATCCATCCTCTCCCGCGGCTACGCGATCGTGCGCGACGCCGACGGCATCGTCATCACCGGCCATCAAGCGGTGACGAAAGGTCGGAAGCTCCGCCTGAAGTTCGGCGACGGCGAAGCCGACGCGACCGGCGGGTAAGGAAGGGCCCATGAAAACAAAAGGACAGCACGTGGTGCTGTCCCTGCGTCTAGCCCTGTCCCGGGCCCTAGCCCTCTGAACGGCCGGAAGGCCGATCAGTAAGCCTTCGCCATCACCACGCGGCGAGGGCTGGGCTCGCCGGTGACCACGCACTTGCCCGGCTCGTCCTTGGCGTCGAGCGGGATGCAGCGGATGGTGACCTTGAGCTCTTCCTTGAGGCGCTTCTCGACGGCCTTGGAGCCGTTCCAGTGGCACAGCGCGAAGCCGCCGTGGATTTCCGGACGCTCCGGGTTCTTGGCGGTGAAGTAGGCCTTCAGCTCCTCGAAGGTGTCGATCTCGCGGGTGTGGGCGGCGCGGTGGGCCTTGGCGCGGGCGAGGAGGTTGTCCTGGATGGACTGCAGGCGCTCGACCACGGTGGCGACGAATTCGGCGCGCGGGATGCCGGCCTTCTCGCCGGTGTCGCGACGGGCGACGAAGACGGCGTTGGCCGCGAAGTCGCGCGGTCCGACTTCGACGCGCAGGGGCACGCCCTTCTTGATCCAACCCCAGGCCTTGTCGCCGCCGCGGATGTCGCGGTTGTCGACGGTCACGACGACCTTGCGGTCGTGGAAGCGCTGGGCGGAGAGTTCCTTCTGGAGCGACTGGCAATAGGCGAGGATGTCGGCCTTGGTGGCGTCGTCCTTGTAGATCGGGCAGATCACCACGTGCTGCGGGGCGAGGCGGGGCGGAGCCACGAAACCGTCGTCGTCGGAGTGCGTCATGATCATGCCGCCGATGAGGCGGGTGGACACGCCCCACGAGGTCGTGTGCGCATACTGCTGGGTGCCCTTCTCGTCCTGGAACTGGATGTTGCAGGACTTGGCGAAATTCTGGCCGAGGTAGTGCGAGGTGCCGGCCTGGAGGGCCTTGCGGTCCTGCATCATCGATTCGATGCAGAGCGTGTCGACGGCGCCGGGGAAGCGTTCGCCCTCGGTCTTGCGGCCCTTGATGACCGGCATCGCCATGTAGTTCTCGGCGAAGTCGGCATACACCTCGAGCATCTTGTGGGTCTCCTCGATGGCCTCGGCCTCGGTGGCGTGGACCGTGTGGCCTTCCTGCCAGAGGAACTCGGCGGTGCGGAGGAAGAGGCGCGTGCGCATCTCCCAGCGGACGACGTTGGCCCACTGGTTGATGAGGATCGGGAGGTCGCGGTAGGACTGCACCCACTTCGAGTAAGTCTCGCCGATGATGGTCTCGGAAGTCGGGCGGACGATGAGCGGCTCTTCGAGCTCGCCGGCGGGGACGAGCTTGCCGTCAGGTCCGGCCTCGAGGCGGGAGTGGGTGACGACCGCGCATTCCTTGGCGAAGCCGTCGACGTGCGCGGCTTCCTTCTGGATATAGCTGACCGGGATGAAGAGCGGGAAGTAGGCGTTCACGTGGCCCGTCTCCTTGAACATCGCGTCGAGGTCGCGGTGGATGTTCTCCCAGAGGGCGTAACCCCACGGCTTGATCACCATGCAACCACGGACCGGGCTGTTCTCAGCCAGGTCGGCGTGCTTGATCACCTGCAGGTACCACTCGGGATAGTCATCCTGGCGGGTCGGGGTGATGGCGGTCTTCGGTTTGGCGGCGGGCTGCTGGGACATAAGGTCAGTAAAGAGGAAAGGGGCGCAGCAGGGCAAGAGGACAAGAGGGCTCGAGGACACGAGGTCTAGAGGCCCGGAGGGCAGGCATAATCACCTCGGGCCCTCCGGCCCTCGTGTGCTCGTGGCCTCGATGGTTATTCTTTCCTAGCTTTCCAGAAACGCGGACGACCGCTCATGTCGGGCAGGCCGGCGGACTCGGCATAACCGAGCTTGGCCGACAGCTCCGCCAAGGCGGCATGCTGGTCGATACCGGTCTCGCAAAGGACCCAACCGCCGGCACGCAGGAACTGCGGGGCATCGGTCAGGATGCGACGCAGGTCGGCAAGGCCTTCCTCCGGCGCGATGAGCGCGGACTTCGGGTCGAACTCGCGGACTTCCGGGTCGGCTTCGGCGACTTCGGCTTCGGTGAGATACGGAGGATTCGAGACGATGAGGTCGTAAGCGTCGGTCACGGCGGCGAACCAATCGGACTCCGCGAAATGGACACGCTCGGTCAGATTGCACTGCGCGGCATTCTCGCGGGCGAGCGCAAGGGCGTCGGCCGAGCGATCGACCGCGTCGACTTTCCAGCGCGGGCGCTCGGCGGCGAGAGCCAGCGCGATGGCGCCGGAGCCCGTGCCGAGGTCGAGCACGCGGACGGCCTGATCCTCCGGGAAGAGCGCGAGCGCGAGGTCGATGAGTTCTTCGGTCTCCGGGCGGGGGATCAACGCGCGCTTGTCGGACTTCAGGACGAGATCACGGAACTCCACCTTGCCGATGATATGTTGGAGGGGCTCGCGATTCCCGCGGCGTACCGTGAGGTCGCGCAGGCGTTTCACTTCCTCGTCGTTGAGCAGACGTTCGAACTGCAGGTAAAGATCGAGTCGCTTCAGCCCGAGGCCCGCCGCGAAGAGATGCTCGGCCTCCAGGCGCGGCTTCTCCAGGCCCTTGCGCGCGAGGAACTCCGCGGCCTTCTTCAGCGTCTCGAGGAGGTTCTGCATCAGCGGGCGGCGGCGCGGGTCAGGCGGTCGTTGTAGGCGGCGCCGATGCCGGCGGGCGGCGCGAGCTCGGCATGGATCGTCTCGTAGCCGCGGGCGTCGAGCTGACGGAGCAGGTCGAAAAGATTGCGCGCGGCCTCCTCGGTCGAGCCGTCCTCCGACAGCAGGAAGACGTCGGCGTTGGCCGGAGCGTGCGCGCGGCGGCCCAGGAAGAGCACCGCGGAACGCAGGTTGGCGATCACCGGCAGCGTGCCGTTCGGGAAGAGTACGACACGCGTGGCCGGGCTGTAATGACGCTCGAGCATACCCGGAGCGTCCTGCGCGGCCTGCTGGTTCGCGGCGCGCGTGACCACCTCGACTTCGCCGAGCAGTTCGCGGAGTTTCTCGAGCGGGATCGGACCCGGACGCAGCAGGCGGGCGCGGCCGGGGACGGAAAGGTCTAGGATCGTGGATTCGACGCCGTGGGCGCAGGCCCCGCCGTCGACGATCCACGGACAGCGTTCCCCGAGGGAGTCCCGCACGTGCGCAGCCTTCGTCGGGCTGACGTAACCGAAGGGATTGGCGCTCGGCGCGGCGAGCGGGCGCCCGGCGAGACGCAGCACCTCGCGGAAGAGCGGATGGGCCGGGATGCGGACCGCGACGGTGTCCTTGCCGGCCGTGACGAGATCGGGCACGACGGACTTACGACGCAGCACGACCGTCAACGGACCAGGCCAGAGCGGAGCGAGGCGCGCGAGGCGCGGATCAGGCTCGGCGACTTCGGCGAGCGCCGCCTGGTCGAGCACGTGGACGATGAGCGGGTCGAGCAGCGGGCGGCCCTTGATCGCGAAGACCTGGGCGAGCGCGGCGGGATTGGTCGCATCGGCGGCGAGGCCGTAGACCGTCTCGGTCGGCAGGGCCACGCAGGCGCCCTGACGTAGGAGCTCGGCCGCCCGCGCAAGGTCAGCGGGAGCGGAGGTCAGGAAATGGGAAGCGGACGGAGACAAGGGAGACGGGACTTTACGGGACGGACGGCGGGAGTCCCGTCCGATTTACCTCGAGACGCCGGCGGGGGCAACCTCCCAGACCGACAACAAAAAGGCCGCCTGAAAAGGCGGCCCGGGAAAGTCATCGCGGAGGCGATTACTTCATCGTGATCATATTGCGGGCGCGCTTGACGGCCTTGGCAATATGACGCTGCTGGCGGGCGGTGAGGCCGGTCAGCTTACGGGGCAGGATCTTGCCCGTCTCGGTGACGTAGCGCGACAGGGCCTCGGGTTCGGTGAAATCGAAGTCGAGGGGGTTGCGGGAACGCTTGAGCTTACCTTCGGTGGTCATGGGAGGTTTGGAAGTAAGCGGAGGAGGGCCGAGGGCAAGGAGAAATGGGGAGGAGCGGAGCTCCAGGGTCAGGGACAGGGCTAGTGCTAGGGCCAGAATAGCCATAAAAAGGCACATTCTGCCTCTTTTCTTAAATTATCGAGCCCTAGCCCTAGCCCTGGCCCTGGCCCTCTTCAGGCCCTTTTGACCGCGATCAGGAACTCTTTGTTACCATCCCCACCCTCGATCGGTGAGAGGATGACCCCGAGGACCTGGGCGCCCGGGAGACCGGCGGCGGCGGCGGTCAGGCCGTCGACCACGCGGGCATGGATGACCGGATCCTTTATGATGCCCCGGCCCTTGTCCGCCTCGGCCTTGGTCGCCTCGAACTGCGGCTTGATGAGCGCGACGAGATGGCCGCCGTTCCCTACCCGCTGCCAGGCGATCGGCAGGATGAGGCCGAGCGAAATGAACGAGAGGTCCATGACCACGATGCCGTAGGTCTGATGGGGAAGTTCGACGTTGTTGATCTCCCGCGCGTTGAACTTCTCGAGATTCTTGATGCGCGGGTCGTTGCGCAGCTTCGAGTGGAGCTGGGCCGTGCCGACGTCGACGCACGTCATACTGACGACGCCGCGCTGCAGGAGGCAGTCGGTGAAGCCACCGGTCGAGGCGCCGACGTCGAGACCGTGGAGGCCTTCGACGGGAATCTTGAAATGATCGAGCGCGCCTTCGAGCTTCTCGCCGCCACGCGAGACGAAGCGCGGAGGCTGATCGACGGTGAGGACGGCGTCCTCCGGGAAGGACTGCGACGGCTTGTTGACGACGGCGTCGGGGCCCGAGCGTACCTTGCCTGCGAGGATGAGCGCCTGGGCGACCGAGCGGGACGGCGCGAGCGAAAGCTTCAGCAGCAATTCGTCCGCACGCATCCTGCCGGGCTTCGCGGCCATCGGTCAGTCGAGGAAGCCCGTAAGGGGCGAGGTCGGCTCGGCCTTGTCGGAACCGACGCCCAGGCCGGCTTCGCGGGCGGTGCGGCCGGCTTCGACCGCGAGACGGAAGGCACGGGCCATCGCGACGGGGTCGCCCGAAGAGGCGATCGCGGTGTTCACCAGGACGGCATCGGCACCGAGCTCAAGGGCCTCGGCGGCGTGCGAAGGCGCGCCCAGACCGGCGTCGACGATGACGGGTACGCGGGCCTGTTCGATGATGATGCGGAGGAAGTCACGGGACAGCAGGCCGCGGTTGGACCCGATCGGCGCGCCGAGCGGCATGACCGCGGCGGCACCGACTTCTTCGAGGCGCTTGGCGAGGACGGGGTCGGCGTGGATGTAAGGCAGGACCGTGAAGCCCTTCTTCACCAGCTCACGGCAGGCTTCGAGCGTCTCCACCGGATCGGGCATCAGGTACTTCGGATCCGGATGGATCTCGAGTTTCAGCCAGGAAGTCCCGAGCGCCTCACGGGCGAGTTCGGCGGCGAAGATCGCCTCCTTGGCCGTGCGCACGCCGGAGGTGTTCGGCAGGATGAGGTGCTTCTGCGGGTCGAGCGCGGAGAGGATGCCGTCGTCCTTGGCGCCGAAGCGCACGCGCTTGATCGCCATCGTCACCACCTCGGCGCCGGAAGCGTCGAGCACGGCGCGGAGCTGCGCGGCGGAAGCGTACTTGCCCGTGCCCGTGAGGAGGCGCGAAGCGAAGGTGCGGTCGGCGATACGGAGCGGAGACATCGGAGCCTGCACAATCCGAGACTCCTCGGGGTTGTCCAGCCCTCGCCTCGGGAAACCTAGCCTACGACCGCTTCGACCAACGTTTTCGCGGCGGAAATCGGGTCGTCCGCCAAGGCGATGGCGCCGCTGACGGCGATCCCGTGGGCGCCGAGGGCGCGGGCGGCGGGCCAGTCAGCGGCCGTGACGCCGCCGATCGCGAAACATGGCAAGGGCGCGGCGGCGGCGATGAGGCCGGCCAAGGATTCCGGGGAGTGGACGGCTGCTAGCTTCTGCTTGCTGAGCGTGTGGCGGAACGGACCGACGCCCGCGTAGTCGACCCGGAAGCCGGCGAAGCGGGCGACGTGGGCGGGCTCGTTGAGCGTCACGCCGACGATCGCGAACTCGCCGAGCAGGGCGCGCGCGGCGGCGGGCGAGGCGTCGTCACCGCCGAGATGGACGCCGTCGGCTTCCGCGCGCAGGGCGACCTCCGGCGAATCGTTCACCACGAAGACCGCGCCAAAATCACGGCAGAGTTCGGCGATGGCCGTCGCTTCGGCGACCCACGCCTCGGCCGGCAGCTGCTTCGCGCGCAGCTGGATCCAGCGGACGCCGCCTTCGAGCGCGGCGCGGGCCTGTTCGCGATGCGCGCGCGGGGCGGCGTCGAGCGTCAGGAACTGCAGGCGCGGGAACACGTCCTTAGTAAGCGCGCTTCAGTTTGCGGGCTTCCTTGCCGTACCAGGCGCGCTCGAGATCGAGGAAGGCGCGGACCGGATCCGGCTGCTTCCAGACCGAGCCGATGAAGGCGATGCCGTCGAAGCCCATCTCGCGGGCCTTCGCGGCGTTCTTGGGGGTGATGCCGCCGAGCGCGTAGACGGGGGCGCCGCCTTCGGACTTCCAGCGCTGCAGGATGACCTCGTATTCGCGGAGCGTGCGGCGCGGGCGATGGTCCTTCTTGGAGACGGATTCGAAGATCGGCGTCAGGAAGACGTAGCCGCAGGCCTTGTCGGTCGAGCGCAGCTCGTCGTAGTCATGGCACTTCACGCTGACCGCCGCGTGCTTGGGCCAGCGACGCGGGACGCGCTCGCCCGGGTGCATCTGGAAACCCCCGAGGCGGTGGGCCTCGACGAGCTCCGGCTCTTCGCCGAGCACGATGCGCGGCCAGAAAGCCTCGGGGATCGTGCGGAGGAACTGCTCGTAATGGCGGCGCTCCCAGTCCTTGCGGACCTGCACGTGCAGGCGGCCGAGGCCCGCGTCGAAGAGACGGCGGACCATCTTCGGGTCCCAGCTGCCGTCATTGGGGGTGAACAGGACGAGGTTCTCCGGGGCCGGGGCTTCCGGCTCGTTGACGAAGAGACCTTTGATGAACTTGAACATGAGGGGTCGGAGATCAGCCGCCTTGGGCGGCGCGGATGACGAGGATGCGGGCGCCTTCGGCCAGGGCCTGGGCGGACCAGCGGGAGCGAGGCACGACCTGTTCGTCGACGGCGGCGGCTACGGCCGGCTCCTGGGCCACGCCGAGTTCCGCGAGGAGTTCGGCCAGCGTCCGGGCGGCGGTCTCCTTGGGCTCATCGTTGACGGTCACGCGCATACGGGACGACCCTGCCCCCCCGTGGGCGGGCTGGCAAGCGGAGGTTTGGGGTTGCGGGCGGAGGCCCGTGGGATTGCCTGAAACCCATGAAAACCCTGCGCCTCTGCCTGCTCTCCGCCCTGGCCGTCGTGGCCGGCCTCGCCCTTTCCTCCTGCTCCAACAAACAAGAATCCATGAAAGAATCCTCCGCCGCCGGATCCACCCCCCGCGCCATCATCCACACCAACTACGGCGACATGACCGTCGAGTTCTGGCCCGACGTCGCCCCGCGCACCGTGGAAAACTTCCTCAAGCTGTCCCGCGAGAACTTCTACAACGGCACGGCCTTCCACCGCGTCATCAAGGGCTTCATGATCCAGGGCGGCTGCCCGAACTCCAAGGTCGGCGCGCGCGGCGCCCCCGGCACCGGCGGCCCCGGCTACCAGGTCAAGGCCGAGTTCAACAACCGCTCCCACGTGAAGGGCGTGCTCTCCATGGCCCGCTCCAGCGACCCGGACAGCGCCGGCAGCCAGTTCTTCGTCTGCCATGGCGACGCCTCCTTCCTGAACAACAAGTACACCGCCTTCGGCAAGCTCGTCGCCGGCGAAGAGACCCTCAACAAGATCGCCAACATCCGTTGCGTCGGCATGGAAGGCTCCACCCCGACCGAGCGCGTGGAGATCACCAGCGTCGAGATCGTCGAAGCCAAGTAAGCCTTCGGCCTTTACAGCCCCCCTCCCCCTCCCTAAAAAAGCCTCCCCCATGAAATCCCTACGTTACCTCGCGGTCCTTCCCCTGATGGCCGCCGCCTCCCAGGCCCTCACCCTCGACGTCCAGCTCGGCTATGGTAAGCCGAACGCCCCGCTCTCGGGCGGCGCCAGCGCCGACAACACCTCGGTCGTCGGCCTCGGCCTCGGCACCTACCTCACCGAGAACTCCCACCTCGGCCTCAACCTGAGCACCCGTGACATCGTCACCACCGACCCCGTCGACGCCTCCGCCCGCACCGCGATCGTGGAATACACCTACGAGCTCAACTCCACCGGCGGCATCAAGCCCTTCATCGGCGCCGGCATCGGCTACGGCTGGCTGAAGAACACCGCCAAGTCCACCGCCCTCGCTTCCGACGTCTTCGCCGGCATGCGCTTCGAAGTCACCGAAAGCGTCGACTTCACCGTCACCGCCCGCCTGCACCAGCTCTACAACGTCGACTTCGCCAACGTCGTCGGCGAAGAGAACCGCCAGGTGAACAGCTTCGAGGCGGTCGCCGGTCTCCGCTTCAAGTTCTAAGCGGTCGGCACGTCCCGAACAAAAGCCGCCCGATCGGGCGGCTTTTTTGTGCCTGCGTGGGAAGCCGCTCAGGGCTGCAGCAGGCCTTGGTCCTTCATCCACTCGCCGAGCAGGTCGGTCCAGCGGCGGGCGGCGAGGCATCGCTCGGAGGCGCCCCAGCCGTGGCCGCCCTTGGCCCAGACGTGGACTTCGGCGGAGCCGCCCATCGACTTGAGGAGCTTGGCGAAAGCCATCGAGCCTTCCGCGGGATAAGGATCGTCGGCGCTGTGCGCGAAGAACGCCGGCACCGGCTTCACGCCCTTGGGCGGGACGACGCCGTCGGGACCTTCACGGAGCACGCCGTCGGGCTTGTCCTTCTCGAAGAGGTAAGCCGGGTAGACCATCACCGCGAAGTCCGGGCGAGGCGCGTCCGGCGCGGCCGGCGAGTAGGCGACGCGCGCGGCGAGGTTGCCGCCGGCGGAGAAGCCGAGGATGCCGATCTTCTTCGGGTCGGCGTTCCATTCGGTCGCGCGGGCGCGGACGATCCGCAACGTCTCGCGGGCGTCGAGGACCGGGACGACCCAAGGCTTCGCGTTGTCGCGGCGCGGCACCCGGTAACGCAGCACGACGGCCGCGCTGCCGAAAGCGTTGAGCCGCTTGGCGACCTCGGCGCCTTCGTGTTCTTCGGCCAGGATGCCGTAGCCGCCGCCGGGACAGACGATGACGAGGGGCGCGCCGGGTTTCGCGGCCGGATAGGCCACGTACTCCGGGATCATCACGTCGGTGCGGTGGCCGTTCTTGTTGATGATCCCCTTCGGGTCCTGACCGGGCTTGAGCGTGAGCGTCTCCGCCGGCGGGGTGCCTTCCCAGACCGGAAGCGGGGCGAGCGGCGCGGCCGTACAGCCGGCCAGAGTCAGGAGCAGGGGCGACAGGAGCAGGGTCTTCATTGGGAAATCATTCGTGGCGGAGGGCCTCGATCGGGTCGAGTTTGGCGGCGCGCAGGGCGGGATAGACGCCGGCGATGAGGCCGATGACCACCGAGAAGGCGAGGCCTTCGCCCATGATCACCCAGTCCAGCGTCGCGACGGCGCCGGTCGGCAACGCCTGCGTCAGGATGAAGTTCATCAGCGTGACGATGCCCACGGAGACCACCAGGCCGATGAGGCCGCCGACGACCGAGACGACGGCCGCTTCGGCGAGGAACTGCAGGAAGAGATCCGAGCCGCGGGCGCCCACGGCCTTGCGCACGCCGATCTCGCGGATGCGCTCGTTGATGGAGGCCAGCATCACGTTCATGATGCCGATGCCGCCGACGAAGAGCGAGATGCCGGCCACGCCGCCGAGCGACAGCTTGAAGGCGGCCTCGGTCTTGCGGAAATCCTCGAGCGTCTGCTCGTTGGTCGAGATGGAGAAGTCGCGGAGGCCCTTGTGCGCGGCGAGCATGGTACGTTCGGTCTGGTCGACGGCGTCGCGCAGCTGCTCGGGGTCGGCGATGCGCAGGCCGAGCCCGCTGAGCCGGTCGTTGCCGTTGTACTTGGTGAGCGCCGTGCTCACGGGGATGAACGCGCCGCTGTTGCGCCAGCGCCAGGCGCCGCCGGAACTGCGGGAGTTGGCGGAACGGATCTGCATGCCCGTGCCCTCGATGTTGTTGAGGATGCCGACCACGGTGAAGCGCCGGCCGCGGACCTTGACCACCTGGCCGATCGGATCGACGTTCGGGGCGAAGAGCTCGGGAATGACGGCCGAACCGAGCACGATGACGTCGGTCATGTTGAGCACGTCGAGGTCGCTCACGAAGCGGCCTTGGTCCGGCTCGACCCAGCGCTTGGCCACCGGGAGGTAGTCGGCGGTCACGCCCGTCACGTAGGTGTTGGTCTCACGGTCCTCGTAGACGATCTTCTCGTAGCCCACGCGGGCCTCCGGCGAGATGTTGCGCACGAGCGGCACCGTGCGGCGGATCCGCTCGACGTCGCGCATCGTGAGCCCCTCGGAAAGTTCGGCGAGATGCTCCTGCTCCTTCGGCAGCTGCTCGCGGACCACGGTGATCTTCTCGATGCCGCCCATGGCGTCGACGAACTGCCGGAAGTTGCCGACCATCCCCTGCACGACGGTGACCATCGCGACCAGGGAGGCGACGCCGAGGATGATGCCCGACATCGAGAGCAGGGAGCGGACCTTGTTGGCCTGCAGCTCGCGGAGGCCGTTGA
>JBJOMV010000025.1:0-21551 GCA_046052185.1 Verrucomicrobiota bacterium
ACGCCTGCGCGACGCACCTGCTCTCCAATGGCGCCGACCTCCGCCTCGTGCAGGAGCAGCTCGGCCACGCCTCGCTTTCGACCACGCAGATCTACACGCACCTCAGCGTCGCCAAGCTGCGCGAGGTCCATCGGAAGTCGCACCCGCGGGCCTGAGCCGCTGATTCGCCTCGCCTCCGCGGGCCCGTCGGAGCAAGGTGCCGCGTGCTCGTCGAAGCCGCCCAAGCGAAGCTGAACCTCTCGCTGGCCATCACCGGCCGGAGGGCCGACGGCTTCCACGAACTCGTCAGCCTCGTGGCGCCGATCGCGCTCGCCGACAAGCTCTCGCTCGACGTCGGCCGCCCGCTCGGCCTCACGTGCGACGATCCGGCGTTGCCGGTCGACGGCACGAATCTCGTGCTCAAGGCCGCGGCCGCCTACGCGCGTCGCCGTCCCGCCGCGCCGACCGGACATTTCCATCTCACCAAGCGCGTGCCGCATGGCGCCGGCCTCGGTGGCGGGAGCGCCGACGCCGCGGCGGCGTTGCGTCTGCTCGATCGCGCGTCGGGCGCCCCCCTCGGCCCCGAGGTGCTCGAAGCCCTCGCGGCGGAAGTCGGTTCCGACTGTCCTTTCTTCGTACGCGGCCAGGCCGCCGTGATGCGGGGCAGGGGAGAGCGGCTGGAGATCCTGCCGGCCGCCGCCCGCGCCGCTTTGGCGGGACGTAAGGTCGTCCTCGCCAAGCCGCCCTTCGGCGTGCCGACACCCGAAGCCTATGGTCTGCTCGCCAAGGCCGGAAAGTATCGTCCGCTCGCGCAGGCCGAAGCCGAGCTCGCCGCCTGGCTCGCCGGACCGGCCGCGGATCCCGTGAAGCTGGGCAATGACCTCGAGGACCCCGTCTTCTCCAAGTATGTCGCCCTGCCGGCCGGCCTGGCCTCTTTCCGTCGCGTGACCGGGTCGGACTGGCAGATGACCGGCAGCGGCAGCGCCTGTTTCGCCTGGGTCGACGACGGTTTCGACCAAGCCGGCCTGCGTGCGGACGCCACGCGGGTCTGGGGGCCCGGGGCATGGGTGGCGGAGACCGTTATTTCGGGTTAGTTTCGGCTTTACTGTCGGCCATCGGGTCGCCAAGTTGCGATTCACTATCACCCATGGGAAGCCTCAAGAAGAAGCGTCGTCTGAAGATGAACAAGCACAAGCGCCGCAAGCGCTCGAAGGAAAATCGCCATAAGAAGCGTCTCTGGGGCTGATTGACCCCACCTTCGGTCCGATCCGGGCGGCTCAAAAGGCCGCCCGGCTCTTTTTCGGGCTTGCTCCGACCTGACCCGTTCCCAAACCTCAACCTTCCAACCGACTCAGACCATGCCCCGCGAAATCGTCATCATTGAATGCACCGAAGCCCGTAAGGAGGGTAAGCGCCCTTCCCGTTACATGACCACCCGTAACAAGAAGCTTTCCCAGGAGAAGGTGGAGCTCAAGAAGTACAACCCCTCCATGCGCCGCCACACGCTGCACAAGGAGATCAAGGGCTAAGCTTCCGGTTCCCCTAAGCCAGCAGGGCCGGCCGCAGCGATGCGAGCCGGCCCTGCTGTTTGGCGGGGAGCAGCGTCGTCCTCAGGCGGGCTTGCCGCCGCGACGCAGCTGACGCCAGCGCGCGCGGTGGTGACGGGTCCAGTCGAGCAGGGCGCGTTCGAAGCCGATGTCGCAGCCGGCCTTCTCGGACTCGATCCACTTGTGACGCAGGATCTCCTCACGCTCCGCGAGGAACTCCGCGTAAAGAGAAGAACGCGCGGCCAGGTCGGCGTCGGGCTTCGTCTCGGACGGCTCTTCTCTCATGCTTGCGGTCACTCTAGGGGGAAATCCGGCCACGTGGCAAGCCGGAGGCGAACCGGTGACGTTACGAAGCTTTTTGCAAGCCGTTCAGGACCGTCAGGCCGATCGAGCGGAAGACGCGGGCCGGATTGCCGTCCGGGTGGCTGATCACCACGGGGATGCCGTGGTCGCCGCCCTGGCGGATGGCCGGGTCTAGGGGGACTTCGCCCAGCAGGATCGAATCGAGGGCCGTGGCGACCTTGAGGCCGCCGCCCTGACCGAAGAGATACTGACGGGAGCCGTCCGCGCCCTCGAGGAAACTCATGTTCTCCGCCACGCCGAGGATGGGCACGCCGACCTTGGCGAACATCGCCGCGCCGCGGAGCGCGACGGAGACCGCCGCGGTCTGCGGGGTCGTCACGATGATCGCGCCGCTCAGGGCCATCGATTGGGCGATGGAGAGCTGGGCGTCACCGGTGCCGGGGGGGAGGTCGATGAGCAGGACGTCGAGTTCGCCCCAGCGGACGTTCGTGGCGAACTGCGAGATGGTCTTCATGATCATCGGACCGCGCCAGACCACGGGGGCGTCGGCGTCGATGAGGAGGCCCATCGACATGACCTTCACGCCGAAGTTCTCCAGGGGGATGAGGGTGTCGCCGTCGAGGAGGGGGCGGGCGTTGACCCCGATCATCAGGGGGACCGAAGGGCCGTAGATGTCGCAGTCCATCAGGCCGACCCGGCCCGGGCGGCCCCGCTCGGCGAGGTCACGGGCCAAGGCGCAGGCGAGGTTGACGGCGAAGGTGGACTTGCCGACCCCGCCTTTGCCGCTGGCGACGGCGATGATGTGCTTCACCTGGCCCACGCCGGCGTCGGCGGGGAGTTTCGTAGGGGCGGCAGGCGCGGCCGCCGCAGGGGCGCCCTTGGGGACGGTGACGGTGATGGCGATCTCGGGCTGGCGGGCGCCCAAGGCTTTGAGCGCGGCGTCGATCTCGGCGTAGAGCTTCTTCGGGACCTCGGGGTCGGCGCTGGTCACGGCCAAGCCGACGCTGACCTTGCCGTCGAGGGTCACCTCGATGCCTTTGACCAGGCCGAACGAGACGATGTCCCGGCTGTATCCGGGGTAGCGGATCTGGCCGAGGGCCTTCTGGACGGATTCCTTATCGAGCGACATCAGCGGGATTGAACTCCCTGCCCAACCTAGGTCAAACTGCTAACCTTCTAATCCCCTTCCTCGATGCGTTTCCTCGCCCTCCTCGCCGTCTTCCTCACCGCGCCGCTCTTCGGCCAGAACGTGGTCGTGAACGATGACATCGCGGCGCTCGCGGCCAAGGGCGTCGTCTCCGTCGCCGTCGTCTCGGACGATCCGGCGCTCGGCAGCCTCGTCCAGTTCGCGCTCTCCGCCCATGGCGCCATCCAGGTCTCGCCTTCTTCCTCCGTCAAGCTGCGCATCGGCCGCACGGCGAACACCGCCGTCGTCGCCTGCGAGAACGCCGCCTACGCCTTCACGACGAACGTCGAAGCCCGCGACGAAGACCAGCTCGCGCTCAAGGTCGCCGACGCCGCGATCGTCGGTCTCGGCCGTCGCTGGCAGCTCAAGCCGCTCTACGCCGACACGAAGGTCACCTTCGTCTCGCGCTTCACCGGACACGCCGAGATCTACGTCACCAATCTCGCGCGCTCCAAGACGATGCGCCTGACGAACTACCGCAACACCTCGATCGGCCCCCGCTGGTCGGCCGACGGCTCGCGCGTCTTCTTCATCTCCTCCTTCCGCTCCAACTGGCCCGAGATCTTCTCGACCAACGGGATCGGCGAAGCCGCCAAGGTCATCACCAACGTGCGCGGCGCCCTCGGCGCGGCCAGCAGCGGTCCCGACGGCCGCATCGCGTTCGCCTCCTCCAACAAGGAGACGATGGACATCTTCGTCGCCGGTCCGCAGGGCCAGTCGCCGGTCCGCGTCATCAAGGCGCCTAACAAGCAGTGGGTGAACACCGACCCGTCCTGGTCGCCCGACGGCGCGCGTTTCGCCCTCACCGGCGGGCCGACGGGTCGCCCGGGCATCTACCTCGCCAATTCTTCCGGCGGCTCCTTGCAGCCCGTCGCCACCGGCTTCAGCTACAGCACCGAGCCGCGCTGGAACCCCGTCTTCCCCAATCAGCTGGTCTTCACCTATCAGTCGGGCAGCCTGCGTCTCGGCGTCATCGACCTCGCCGCCGGCAGCGTCCGACCGATCGAGACCGCGAGCCCGGCCGCCCTCGCGCACGCCTCGTGGTGCGCCGACGGCCGTCACCTCGTGGCCGCCCAAGGCGATTGGCTCGCGATCGTGGATAGCGTGACCGGCAAGGTCACGCGCCTGACGCCGGTGAGCCTCGGACGTTGTTCCGAGCCGGACTGCTGGACGCCGCGCGCGCGCTGAACGGCGTCACTTCTTCGCGGGCTTCGCCTTCGCGCCGCTGTTCTGGCGGTCGCGCTCGCGCACGTAGGCGTAATCGCTCAAGGTGCTGCGCAGGACGGAGAAGGTCGCTTTGACGTCGCCGTCCTGACGTTGCAGGAGCGCCGCGGACTTCTCGATCCGCAGGCTCAGCGGGTTGGGCGTGGCGCCGGCCACGACCCCGAGCACGAGCAGGCTGAGGAAGGCGCCGACCTGGACCCGGCGATGCGCGCGCCAGATGCCGCGCGTCGCCTCTTCCTGGCGGACGATGGCCGTCACGGCCTGCGACTGCGTGAAGCCGTCGATATTCACGGCGTCCGCCAGTCCGTAGGCCAGCAGCCGACGGCGGGTGGGATCGTCGATGCGGTTGGCGGCGCTGATCTGTTCGGCCGCGCTGGCCGGGGGCTTCGCGGTCCGGACCTTGAGGCCTGAGCCGGAGGGGAAAAAGTCCGCGACGGTCCGCCAGACGTCTTCTTCGGCCAGACGGCAGGGCTGGTCGGGCGTCAGTTGGCCGGAAGCGAGCAGGGCAGCGACCTCGGCCTCGGGGAGGGCGGCGGTGATTTCTTCGCCGGATTGGAGGTGAAAACGACGCATGGTGCCGAGCCGGAGGCCGGCGAACCTGACTATGGTCGCCTCCGCGGGGGTCGCAAGGCGATTGGGCCTTCAATACCCTTTGCAAATCGGACCGGACCTCTTTTTCATAGACCTCGCTCGATGGGCAACCAAGGCATCAACCAATCGCAGAAGCAGGTCCAAGGCCTCGTCCTCACGCCGCAGCTTCGCCAGTCGCTCCGCATCCTCCAGGTGCCTGCGGCCGAGCTCCTGCGTGAGATTTCCTCCGAATTGGCCGCCAATCCGCTGCTGGAGGAGGTCGAGCCGGTCTCCAATGAGAGCCTGGACGCCCCGATGCCGTCCGAAGAGCCGGAGGACGACGGCCCACGCGAACTTTCCCTCGGCGACGACGATTTCGACGCGCTGAAGCGCATGAAGGAGGACTGGGACGAAAGTTATTACGAAGAGATCCGCTCCCAGGGCTATACCCAGGAAGACGAAGAGCGCCGCCGGCATATGCTCGAGTCCGCCACCGGCGAAGCCTCGCTGTCGGAGCATCTCGCCGACCAGGCCCGGACGGCCAGCGACGATCCTGCCGTGCAGGAGGCGCTGAAGCTCCTGATCGCTTCGCTCGACGAGCGTGGCTTCGTGGAGGAAGACCTCTCGACCCTAGCGCTCCGTTCCGGCCAGCCCTACGAGGCCGTCATGACGGCCCACACGCTGCTGATGGCCTTCGATCCGCCCGGCATCGGCGCCCGCGACCTCCGCGAATGTTTCCTCGCCCAGCTCCGCCAGCGCGGCCGGGGCCTTTCCACCGCGGCCCGGCTCATCAGCGACTGCTGGGAGCCCATGATGGGGCGTCGCCTCGAGGAGTGCGCGCGCATCCTCGACGTCGAGCTCGACGACATCCGCGAAGCCCTCGCCGAACTCGCCAAGCTCGAGACCGTCCCGGCCCGCCGTTTCGCCCGCGATGACAACCGTGTCGTCACTCCGGATGCCACCGTCGAGCTGGATGCCGACGGCAAATGGAAGGTCGTCATGGATGACCGCCATGTGCCGAAACTCCGCCTCGCCCCCGCATACAAGGACATGCTCGCCGGCCAGGCCCTCGGCGAGAAAGAGCGCGCCTACATCCTCGAGCGCATGCGTCAGGGAAAGTTCCTCATCGGCGCCATCGAGGAACGCCAGCGCACCATCGAGAAGCTCGCGCACATCATCCTCGAACGTCAGGCCGACTTCTTCGAGCACGGCCCGTCGCGGCTGCGTCCGCTGACCATGACCGATGTCGCCAAGGAGATGGGCGTGCACGAGACGACCGTCGGCCGTGCCGCGGCCAACAAGTGGATGCTCACGCCGCATGGCCTCCGCGAATTCCGTTGGTTCTTCACGTCCGGCGTCTCGACCTCCGACGGCGGTACCGTCGCCCAGGAAGGCGTGCAGGAAATGATCGCCGATATCCTCGCGCGCGAGAACCCCGCCGAGCCGCTGGCCGACGAGGCCATCACCGCCGAGTTGCGCAAGCGCGGCGTCCAGATCGCCCGCCGCACGGTCGCGAAGTACCGCGAAGCGCTGGGCCAGCCTTCGGCGCACATGCGCCGCAAGCGTCTCTGATCAGGCGAGCCGGCCGAGGACGGAGTCCCAGCCGAAGTTCGCCATGTCAGGGAAGAGGAACTGCACGCCGGCGGTCATGCCGTTCGGCAGGCGCGCAGGCGCGGCCACGACGGGCAGCCCTGCGAGCGAGGCCGGCGCGTTGAGCGCGAGGAGGCGTCGGCGGTGGGCGTCGTCCGTGGCGGCCTTGCTCACCGCGCCGCCGAAGGTCGCCGGCATCGCGATGAAATGATGGCGGCGGAAGATCGTGCGGAAGGCGTCGCTGATCCGCGCCCGCGCCGCCTCGGCCGCCCGGAGTTCGTCGTAGGTGCGACGACGGCCGGCGTCGAGGCGCGCCCAGACGACCGGATCGTATTCGGCGCGGCGGCGTTCGAGCCAGCCCGCATGGACCCGCGCAGCGGCGTGTCCGCCGAGGACCGGATAGACGTCGGCGGCGTCGGCGCAGGCCATGCGAAGTAACGTCGCGGAGGCGATGTCTTCCTGAGCGCCGGCCTTGAGGGCGACCGCGCGCATGGCGGCGAGGTCGTCCGCCGGGATGCCCAGGCCGAGGTCGCCGACCCAGAGGCCGGCGCCCGCAGGCGGAGCTTCGCCGAGCACGGCGGCCGAGACCTGACGGAGGTCGCCGGCCGAGCGGGCGATCCAGCCTTGGGTGTCGTAGCCCGGCGAAAGGGGGAAGACATCGCCGACGGGCGCGACATCGGGCGAGAGGCGCAGGCCCCAGACGCCGCAATAGCCGCAAGGCACGCGGATCGAGCCGGCCGTATCGGTGGCGAGCGCGAAGGGCACGAGACCGCGGGCGACCGCGAAGGCCGACCCGGAGCTGGAGCCGCCGGAAAGCAGGTCAGGGTGGGTCGGATGCGGGCAATCGCCGTAGTGCGGGTTCTCGCCGCTCAGCCCGAAGGCGAATTCATTGAGCTGCGTGCGGCCGCACTCGATGGCGCCGGCGTCGGCTTCGAACGCCGCGGGCAGCGAGGACGTCGCGCGGGCGGCGCCGATCTCCTGCGGCAGGAACGTCGAGCCCGCGAAGGTCGGTTCGTGCTGCCGGAAATAAAGGTCCTTCGTGAGGAAGGGCACGCCGCCGAGGGCCGACTCGCGCAAGGGCCAGGCTTCCTCGAAGCGGCGCGTCAGCGTGCGCGTGTCGGGGAGGCCGCACAGGGCCGCCCGTTGTTCCGCCGGGCCGATCTCGGCCAGCTTGATGAGGAAAGCCTCCGCCGCCATGCGCGGACCACGCGTGAGCGTGAACTCGCGCCAGTCTTCGACGGACTGCGGCAGCAGGGTCACAGCGCGAGCGGGACGCCCGGTTCGGGGTCATGCACGCGGGTGCCGGGCAGGGCGGCCGCGAGGGTCTCCTTCATCCACGCGCGCGCGGGCGGATCGCCGTGCGTCAGGACGATGTCCTTCGGCGAGACGGATTTCGCGAAGTCGACGAGCTCCTCGCGGTCGGCATGGCCGCTGAGGTGGAAGCGTTCGACCTTGGCGCGCAGGGTCGCGGTGTGGTCGAGGGTCTTGAACTTGAATTCGCCGCCGGGGTTCATGCCGATGAGTTCGCCGCCCGGGGTCTCCGGATCGCAATAGCCGACGAAGAACACCGCGTTCTCCTCGTGGTCGAGCATGTTCGCGGCGACGCGCCAGGCGGGCGTCTTCTCGACGAGCATGCCGCTCGAGAGGAGGTAGATGCCGCGTTCGGGCATGTTCTTGCCCGGCTGCACGTATTTGCGCGAGAGGGGCAGGATGCCGAGGTCGCGGAGGACCTGGCGGCTGAACTTCACCTGCTTGGTCTTGCGGCTCGCTTCGTCGAGGTAGTCGCAGAGGTCGAGGCCGAGGCCGGAGCAGAAGATCGGCACGTCGGCCAGGTCGCCCGCGTCGGCGGCTTCCTGGAGCAGCAGGAGGATTTCCTGCATGCGGCCGAAGGCGAAGGCCGGGAGCAGCACCGAGCCGCCTTCGTCGCAGACTTCGTTGATCGCCCTGATGAGGCGCTGTTCTTCCTTGCCGCGGTTGAACGACGGCGTCGTCGCCGTGGCTCCGCGCGTGCATTCCATCACGAGGGTGTCGACCGGCGTGCGCGGGAAGTTGGCGCCGGCGACGGTGCGCTGGGCCTGGAAATGGACGTCCCCGGTGAAGAAGTGCTTCTTCTTGCGGTGTTCGACGAGGCAGCCGACCGCGCCGGCCACGTGGCCCGCGAGATGGAAGGTGAGGGCGACCTCTTCGCCGCCGCGGCCGATGACGCGCGGGTTGGCCAGGGGCACCGCCGCGAGGGCGTGCTCGACGCGTTCGACGTCGGTCTCGACGTAGAGCGGATAGTCCTGGTTGCCGGTCTCCTCGCGCTGGCGCTTCATCACCTGGATGGAGTTGCTCAGCAGGCGGCGGACGAAGAGCGTCGTGGCGCCGGAAGCGTAGACGCGGGCGGACGGGTGCTGCTTGAGCAGGAGCGGGAGCGAGCCGAGGTGGTCGAGGTGGCAGTGCGTGAGGATCACGCCGTCGACCGAGCCTTGGATCTTGTCGATCTGCGGGAGCGCCTTCCGGCCGTCGAGCTTGGGGTGGAGGCCGCAGTCGAACACCAGCCGCAGGCCGCCGAATTCGGCGAGCATGCAGTTGGCGCCGATTTCACGGCCGGAGTTGAGGTCGGTAAGTCGCATCAGGAAGGGTCGGGCGGGGGCGTCATCGCGAAGACCGGGATCCGCGTGAAGACGCGTTCGCCGGTCGAGGTCGTGCCATGGAAGGAGCCTTCGGCCGTCCGCGGGCCGCCGGCCAGGTGGTAGCTGTTGTAAGAGAACTGCTCGCCCGGGGGCAGGGTGGGGGTCTCGCCCACGATGCCGTCGCCCTCGAAGATCTCGATCTCGCCGTCGGGCGAGCGGATGATCCATTTCCGGCCGAGCAGCTTGACCGTCTCCTGGGAGAGGTTGCTGATGGTCAGGAAGTAGACGAAGGCGTGCGGGGTTTCCGGGGGGAAGTTCGCATCCCGGTGGTGGGACACCTTGTCGACGGTGACCCTGAGGCCTGGGAGTTCCTTTCCGGTAGCTTGCACGTGACCCAAGACAAGAGGGCTTAGCCGACATACGGAAGCCATAAATGGGGCAATCGTCGGCCCTATTGACCTTCCCTTCTTGCCCCTTGGGGCGGACGACCTTTGATGAGGTTCGGATGTCCACCCTCGCCGATCGCAAGCGCAACCTCGGGCGCGTCCCGGTGAAGTGGATCGTGCTGGCCGCCTACGTCCTCCTGGTCCTGGTCTCCCGTTGGGTCACTTCGGCCGACCGCCTGCCCAACCCCGAGCTGGCCCATCGGGTGGAATTCACGCCGCTCGGCAGTCCGGAGGGCCGTACCGCCTTGCCGGTCGTCGTCATCCCCCGTCTCCCGGACGGCGGCGCCGACTGGAATCAGGCCGCCGTCGACCTCGTCAAGACGCAGGGCGCCGATAATCTGGGTCTGATCTACGCCGTCCGCTGGCCGACCGCCTACCATCGCTCACGCGCGTCGATGAGCGACGAGAGCATCGCCGCCGACCTCCTGCGTTCGATGGAGCCGCGACTCGGCAAGGGCCGCTTCCATCTCGTCGGCGAAGGCATGGGCGGGATGGTCGCCCTCGCGGTCGCGACGAAGTATCCGGACCGCGTGGCCTCGCTGACCCTGATCTCCGCGCCTGGCGCCCAGGAATACACGCTGCTCGGCAACGCCGTCGCCAACAAGTTCGTCTACTTCTTCCATCACATCCCGTTCTTCCTGTTCGATGTCGCCACGCCGCATTTCGGGCTGGCCGATCGCCTGCCCTACAGCCGCGGTTACTCGGGCGTGTTCTTCGACAGCGACCTGTCCGACGCCAAGTCGATGCTGCGCGCCTGGAACGGACCGGCGCTGCTCGTCCATGGCAAGAGCGACTGGGTCACGCCGGTCGACGCCGCCCGTTATTCGTCCAAGCTCATGCCGCAGGCCCGGCTCATCGAGGTCGAGGGCGGCCATGCCGCCGAAGCCTCGCTTGAGGTCGTCCGCTTCATCGCGTCCGTCGAGTCGGGTCAGGCGGCGAAGCGTCCGGCGCCCGTGCCGGCGACCGAGCCTTATCCGCATCTGGTGGCCTCCGACGGCGCGCGTTTCTGGATCCTGATCATCATCATCATCCTCTGCACCTTCGTGGCCGAGGATCCGACCTGCCTCGCCGCGGGCCTGCTCGCGGCCGAGGGCATCATCGGTTTCTGGTGGGCCGCGCTCGCCTGCACGGTGGGCATCTTCATCGGGGACATGGTCCTTTACTCGCTGGGCCGTTGGCTCGGGCGCGGGGCGCTCCGTCGCGCGCCGCTCAAGTGGATCGTCAAGGAGCACGAGATCGACCGCATGGCCGGCTGGTTCGGCTCGCCTCGCGGCATGCTCGTGATCGTGAGCTCGCGTTTCATCCCCGCCAGCCGCGTGCCGACCTTCGTGACCGCGGGCATCCTGCGCCTCGGCCTGCCGCGCCTGTCGATGCTGCTCTTCACCGCGGCCCTCGTCTGGACGCCGGTGCTCATGCTCCTCGGCAGCACGCTCGGTCCGCCCTTCATGGAGCAGTTCCCGCGCTACAAGCAGTATGCGGCTTGGATCGTGATCGGACTCTTCGCCCTCATCTGGATCGTCACCCATTGGATCGTCCCCGCCATGACCTGGCGCGGCCGCCGCGAGATCGTCATGAAGGTCCGCGGCCTGATGCAGCCCTCCCTCTGGCCCGGCTGGCTGCTCTACCTGCCGGTGCGCCTGGGCATCGTGCTCCTGAGCCTCCGCCATCGCCGCCTGACCGCTTTCGCTTCCGCCAATCCCGCCCTCGGGCGCATCGGCGGCTTCATCGGCGACTCCAAGTCGCTGCTCCTCCGTCCGTTCCAGCGTGATTCGCGCTGCTGTCCGACGCTCGCGCTCTCCCTGGAGGATACCCATGAAGAACGGATCAAGGAAGCCGCCGCGTTCGCGGCCTGCCATGGTTTCCCGGTCATCTTCAAGCCCGAGGTCGCCGAGGACGGCGCGGGCCTGCGTTTCGTGCATACCCAGGAGCAGCTCGAACGCCTCGTCCGCGGAGCGCAGGAGGATTTCCTGCTCCAGAAGTTCATCCCCGGGTTCGAGTTCGAAGTCGTCTGGCGGCGTAACCCCGGCAAGGACGACGGACGCATCATGGCCCTGGTGCATAAGCACGACGTCACCGTGCGCGGCGACGGCGAGCAGACCCTCGAGGAACTGATCTGGCTCGACGAAGTCGCCGTCTCCCGCGCGAACCTCTTCCTGCGCTGCCACGCGCGGGACCTCAACCGCGTGATCCCCGCGGGCCAGAAGGTGACCCTCAATCTCACCGGCAGCTACGGCCACGGCGCGCGCTGCCGCCACCGCGCCGACCTCACGACCGTGGAGCTCGACGCCGCCGTGACCCAGTTCGCCAAGCGTTTCCCCGGCCTGCATTTCGCCCGCTTCGACCTGCGCGCCGCGTCGATGGAAGACCTCAAGGCCGGCCGTTTCATCGTCACCGAAGTCGGCGGCTGCTGCCACGTCTCGAGCCTCCTGCGCGACGAGTCGCTCCGCTTCTCGCGGTCCTACGCCGCCGTCTGGGGCCAGCTCAAGGCGTGCCTCGAAGCCGGCGCCTACAACCTGCGCCAGAAGGTGCGTCCGGTGCCCGTCGAGGAGCTCATGGCCCGCTGGAGCCAGGCCCGCGGCCGTCACGACGAGTTCGCGGTCAGCGAAGAACCCTGAGTCAGCCGCGCGCCGTGAAGGCGTGGCAGAGGGCCGCCGCCGCGGCGTCGGATTCGTCCAACGCCAGTTCCGCCGAGAGACCGAGCACCGAGCGGACCATGCGGCCGACCTGTTCCTTCTTGGCGGAACCGTGGCCGGCGACCGCGAGCTTGATGCGCGTGGGCGCGTATTCGCCGACCTTGACGCCCAGCCGCGCGAGCACGCTGAGGGCGGCGCCGCGCGAAGCGCCCATCGCCTGGGCGGTGCGGAAGTTCTGCACGTAGATGGTCTCTTCGATGGCCGCCTGCGTGACCTTGTGTTCGCGCGCCAACGCTTCGACGGCGTCGGCGATGCGGCCGAGGCATTCGTAGGGCGCGAGCTTCGGGCCGAGCTTCACGGTGACGCTCGCGAGCAGGCGCATCGGTTCGGCGCGCGCGTCGACGACCGCCAGGCCGGTGCCGCGGAGGGAAGGGTCGATGCCGAGGATCACCGCCCGGCAGCCGCGCGCGGCGGCCGTGGGCGCGGCCTTGCGGGCGCGGGGCGCCGGAGCGCCCGTCGGGGTCGACGCGACGCCGCGGAGCTTGTCCGTCCAGAGCGAGCGCGATGATTTCCGGGCCATGCCGAGACGATGGTCGGTCGTGACCTGATTTCGACAGCAAAAGCGGCGGCGATGGATTGCCAAGGGCCGCGCGTGGCCTAGCGTGGGCGGATGCGCTCGATGCTGCTCCTCGCCGGCCTCGCCTGGGCGGCGTCCGCCGTCGGCGCCGAGCCGTCCGTGCAGCGTCGTGAGCCGCCTGCAGGCGAAGCGATCGTCCTGCGCCCGAGCGGGAAGCTGGACCCCAAGCTCGTCCCGGAGTGTTCGGCGCTCTGGCCGAGTCCGACGCAGCCCGGGGTCTTCTGGACGCTTTCCGATTCCGGGGCCAAGGCACGGATCACCCCCGTGCGGGCCGACGGGTCGAGGGTCGTCGGCCCCGGTGGCTACTGGGACGGGCCGCTGCTGCGTGGGGCCACGAATATCGACTGGGAGGCCATCGCCGGCGACGAGCGCGGGCAGATGATCGTGGGCGACGTCGGTAATAACGTCTCACGCCGCAAGGAACTCGCGTTCTACCTTTTCCGGGAGCCTGTCGCCGGCACGACGGAAGTTGCCGACGTCCGTAAGGTCACCTTCGCCTGGCCCGACCAGACGGCCTTCCCGGACCCGGAGCTCGCGCACGACTGCGAGGCCATGTTCCTGCTGCGCGGGAAACTCTATCTCCTCACCAAGCATCGCCGCGACACCCTCACGGACCTCTGGCGGGCCGATCTCCCGGCGAGCGGCGATCGCGCCACGCTGACCAAGCTGGGCCGTTTCGACATCGGCGGGATGGTCACGGACGCCGGCCTTTCGCCCGACCGCACGAGACTCGCCGTGCTGACCTATCGCAACGTCTGGGTCTTCGACCTGCCGGCGACGGGCGAAGACTTCTTCCGCGGCCGCGCGCTCTATGCGCCGCTCTCGCCGCCGGTGCTCTCTTTCCAGCTCGAAGGCTGCGCGTGGGCGGATGCCGCGAACCTGCTCCTGGGGTCCGAGCAGGGCGATCTGTTCCGCCTGCCGCTCACGCAGCTCCGCGAGGTCAAGTGACGCCGTAAAACAAGAAGACCGGCGGCCTTGCGGCGCCGGTCTCCGGGGCGAGGACCAGCCGTTTGCTCAGAGCGCCTTGGCGGCGGCGACGACGGCTTCCTTGGTGATGCCGAGTTCCTTCATGACCACGTCGCCCGGGGCGGAGAGGCCGAAGGTGTCGGTGCCGAGGGCCTTGCCGGCGGTGCCGACGTAGCGGCCCCACGAGAGGGTCACGCCCGCTTCGATGCTGACGCGCTTCGTGCAGGACGCCGGGAGCACTTCTTCCTGGTAGGCCTTCGGCTGACGCGCGAAGACTTCCATCGAAGGCATCGAGACGACGCGGACGCCGGCGCCGAGTTCTTCGCCGGCGGCGAGGGCGAGGGAGAGTTCGCTGCCCGTGCCGATGATGATGTGGGTGAGGGGGGCGGTCTCCTTGCGGAGGACGTAGCCGCCCTTGAGCACGCCCTGGCGGCGCGTGGCGACCGGGATGGCGTCGAGGGAGGGGACGTTCTGGCGCGAGAGGATCAGGGCGACGGGGCCGTCCTTGCGGGCGACGGCGTGGGCGAAGGCGGCGGCGGTCTCTTCGGCGTCGCCCGGGCGGACCACGTCGAGGTTCGGGATGCAGCGCAGGGCGCTCACGGTCTCGACCGGCTGGTGGGTCGGGCCGTCTTCGCCGACGCCGACGGAGTCGTGCGTGAAGATGTAGAAGGCCTGCAGTTTGGCCAGGGCGGCCACGCGGATCGAGGGGCGGAGGTAGTCGGAGAACGTCAGGAACGTCGCGCCGGAGCCCTTGAAGACGCCGTGGTAGGCGATGCCGTTGAGGATCGCGCCCATCACGTGCTCACGGATGCCGAAGTAGAGGTTGCGGCCGCCCGGGGTCGCGACGTCGAAGTCGCCGACGTCCTTGATGTAGTTCTTGGTCGAGCCGTGGAGGTCGGCCGAACCGGAGAGCACGAGGGGCGAGGCCTTGGCGACGGCGTTGATGCAGGTCTCGCCGGAGACGCGGGTCGCGAGCGAGTTCTTGCCGAACTCCGGGATGGCGGCGAGGAGGGACTGGACGTCGCCGTGGTCGCCCTGCTGGGCCTTGGCGAGGATCGCGGCCTTCTCGGGGTTGGCCTTGGACCAGGCGGCGAAGGTCTTCTGCCATTCGGCGTGCGCGGCGGCCTGCTGGGCCTTGCGGGCGGCGAAGAAGGCGCGGGTCTCGGGCGAGACGAAGAACTTCTCTTCCGGGAGGCCGAGGGCCTTGCGGGAGGCGTCGACGAACTTCACGCCGGCTTCGCCGTGGCCCTTCGAGGTGCCCTGGACTTCGGCGATGCCCTTGCCGATGACGGTCTTGCAGATGATCAGCTTCGGCTTGCCGTTCTTGCTCGCGCGGGCCTTGTCGAGGGCTTCGGCGATCGGGGCGAGCTCGTTGCCCTGGGCGACGTGGAAGACTTCCCAGTTGGCGGCTTCGTAGCGCTTGGCGGTGTCTTCGTTCTGCGTCTTCGAGGCCATGGCGTCGAGGGTGACGTCATTGGAGTCGTAGAGCATGATGAGGTTATCGAGGCCGAAGCGGCCGGCGAAGGAAGCGGCTTCCTGCGAGATGCCTTCCTGGAGGCAACCGTCGCCGGCGAGGCCGACCACCATGTGGTCGAAGATCTTGTGCTCGGGGGTGTTGAAGTGGGCGGCGGCCATCTTGGCGGCCACGGCCATGCCGACGATGTTGCCGGTACCCTGGCCGAGCGGGCCCGTGGTCGCTTCGACGCCGACGGTCTCGCCGAACTCGGGGTGACCCGGGGTCTTGGAGTGGAGCTTGCGGAAGTTCTTCACTTCCTGGAGCGGGAGGTCGAAGCCGGCGAGGTGGATCCACGCGTAGACGAACATCGAGCCGTGGCCGGCGGACAGCACGAAGCGGTCGCGGTTGATCCAGGAGGGGGCGGCGGGGTCGTGGCGGAGGAAGTTACCGTAGAGCACGGAGCCGATTTCGGCGGCGCCGAGGGGCAGGCCGAGGTGGCCGGAATGGCAGGCGGCCACGGCGTCCATGGCGAGGCCGCGGGCTTCGGTGGCGGCGCGGGAAAGGTCGGCGGAGTTATTGAGCGACATAGGCCTTATGCGTAAGGGAGAAAGTGGCGGGGTTTCCAGCCTTGAATGAGCCTCCGAACCTCTGCAAAACGGAACTATGTCCGACCAAGAACTCGAAGAAGGCCAGGCCCTCCGGCTGGATTTCAAGAAACTGCGTAAAATCGCTTCCGGACAGGCGGACGTCATCCCGGCCGTCGCCCAGGACGCCGTCACGGGCGAGGTGCTCATCCTCGGCTATGCCAACGAGCTGGCCCTGCAGACCGCCTTGCGTGAGAAGAAGGCCACGTTCTGGAGCACGTCGCGCAACGAGCTTTGGATCAAGGGGCTGACCTCGGGCGACTTCCTCGAGCTCCTCGAGGTGCGCGTCAACTGCGAGCAGAACTCGATCCTCTACAAGGTCCGCCCCGCAGGCCAGGGGGCGTGCCACACGAAGGAGAACGGCAAGGCGCGCTCGGGTTGCTACTACCGCCGCCTCAAGGCTGACGGTACCCTCGAGAAGGCCTGAGCCTCAACGCCGGCCTAGCGCCTGTAGGACGAGGTCCGTCTCGATGTCGAAGCGGACCACGAGCAGCTTGGTCTGACGCGTCAGCCGGTCGGCGCCAGGACGGGCGGCGAAGCCGAGCGCGTCGAAATCCCCTTGGCGCTCGGTGAGACGCTGCAACGCGGCTTCGGCTTCGTCGCCGGTACGGTAGGCGAAGCCGACCGTCGCGACGAGGAAGGAGCCGTCCTCGCTTTCGCCGACGGCGATCGTGGCGCTTTCGGCCGAGGCTCCGGCCTCGATGAGCGCGCGTCCGAACCAGCGACGACGGCCGGCGGTCTCAAGCAATGCGCCGACTTCGGCGGTGTGCACGACGAGATAGCCGTGCGGCAGGGCCGCCAGCTGTGCGCGGGCCAATCCTGGCAGGCTTTTTCCGCCTTCGGGCGGTTGGCTCAAGGGCAGGCGCGCTTCCGCCGTGCCCGCGGGGACGAAACCCACTTCGATGCGCTCCGGGCGGGTGGCCCGTAGCTCGGTGAGGCGGGTGCGCAGGCCTTCGCGACGCGTCGGTTCGGTGAGCTCCGCGAGCGCGCGCAGGACGCCGTCCGCGCAACGTCGGTCGGTCGCTTCTTGCGGGTAGATGACCGCGACCTCGCGGCTGCGCGGATCGACGGAGAGCCGCAGGTCTCCTGGTCTTAGCCAACGCCACGCCAGGAGTCCGCCGACCGAGATCACGGCGAGCAACAGCAAGGCGGCAGGGCGGGGCATCGGTCGGCATTATCCGCCGCCGCCCTTGCGGGACAAGCGGATTGGCCCGTTTCATCCGGGCACAAAAAAGGGCGCCGAAAGGCGCCCTTGGTAGGAGGTTGTAATCCGAGGATTAGTAGCCGCCGCGATCGCCGCCGCCGAAGCCGCCGCGATTGCCGCCGCCGAAGCCGCCACGACGTTCGCCGCCGCCGAAGCCGCCGCGAGAACCGCCGCCGAAGCCACCACGGTCGCCGCCGCCGAAGCCGCCGCGACGTTCGCCGCCGCCGAAGCCGCCGGAGCGAGGACGGTCACCGCCGAAGGACGGGCGCTCTTCGCGAGGACGAGCGACATTGACCTTGAGAGGGCGACCCATGAAGTCGACGTTCTCGGTCTTGGCGATCGCATCCTGAGCGGCCTGAGCATTGGCCATGGTCACGAAGGCGAAGCCACGAGGACGACCCGTGAACTTGTCCATCATGACTTCCACGGAGACCACTTCGCCGGCTTGGGAGAAGTGAGCGCGGATGTCGGATTCGGTTGCGGCCCAGGGCAGGTTGCCCACGAACAGTTTGTTTTCCATATCTTTTGTTTTGCTTGGTTTACCTACACCGCATTGCCCGTTTCCGACCTTCGGATTTCGATTTGCCGTCTTAACGACCGTCAACTCACCGGATTATTGCGGGGCTTGTCTCTTACTTTGGTTATTTTCCGAGACAAACCTGACCGCTAATGAGTCACTTAAGCAGGGCTTCGGCAAGTTTATTCACAATGGGGGTCTTTACTTAGACCTGCGTTGACTCCCTTAATCGCCTGAAAGAGGCTTTTTTCATGAGCGCCGCCCTCACTTCTGAACAGATCCAAGCGGCCTTAGCTGGCTTGCCTGGCTGGCAGGTTGAAGGCTCTAAGTTGTTGAAGGCGTATAAGTTTAAGGATTTCAAGGCGGCCTTGGCCTTCATCAATCTGGCGGGGGCTATCGCCGAGCAGCAGGGTCATCACCCGGAAATCCATAATGTCTGGAATCAGGTGACCCTCCGCCTCTGCACCCATGATGCAGGCGACCAGATTACCGAGAAAGATTTGACCCTCGCCCGCGCCCTCCAATCCCTGTCCCTCCCGTGATCGACGATCCTGCAGAGGCTTTGGATATCCTCCTTGAGGAGCTCAAGCGCCAGAAGGCCGCCGGGGTCCGCCGCGTCAGCATCACGGCCGACTCCCTGACCGCCTTGAAGGCCCTCGCCGGCACGCCGGCCGCCCAGGCCACGCCTGCGCCCGTCAAGGCTTCGGCTGCCCCGGCCCCCGCTTCCGTCCGTCCGTCCGTGGCTCCGACGCCTGCGCCTGCCCGACCGGTGACCCCGGTGGCCGCCGCGCCCAAGCCGGCCGTCGCCGTGTCCGCCGCGCCGATTCCCGACGCGCCGATCTTCACCCTCGCCGCCGGCACGAAGGCCGAGCGCATGCAGGCCCTGCGGCAGCTCGTCGACGCGTGCGCCGAGACGAAGAAGCATCTGGTCGCCCCGCAACGTCCGCTCCTCGGCCATGGCTCGCTCGACGCCAAGGTCGTGTTCGTCGGCGAAGCGCCCACCATCGTCGAGATGGAAGCCGGCCAGGCTTTCGCCGGCGAGTCCGGTGAGCTGCTCCAGAAGATCCTCTCCGCCGCGGCGATCAATCCCGCCGACTGCTATTTCGTCCCCGTCATGGTCTGGCGCCCGGAGCCCCCGACCCAATACGGCAAGCGCCCGCCGACCGCGCGCGAGATCGCGTTCAACCTGCCGTACCTCCGCGCGCAGATCGACGTCGTCGCGCCGCGCGCCGTCGTCGCGCTGGGCGCGCAGGCCTTCGAAGCGCTGCACGGCCGCACGCCGTCGATCACGCACGCCCGCGGCCAATGGTTCGACCTCGGCGGCGTGCCGCTGCTGCCGACGTTCCATCCCAACTATCTCCTGCACACGCCCAGCGCCTCCGCCAAGCGGACCGTCTGGGAGGACTTCCTGCTCCTGATGGAGAAGCTCGGCCTGCCGATCAGCGAGAAGCAGCGCGGCTTCTTCGCGACGAAGTAAGGCTCAGCGGACGGAGTCGTTCAGCCGGCTCAGCGTGAACGACAGCACCTGCGAGTTGCGGCCGCTCGCCTTGAGGGCCTTGCGGCGTTCGGCCGGCAGGTCCGTCAGCGCGCCCGGCACGAAGCCGCAGGCCGACTGGAAGAAGCCCTGCGTCTGAGTGGTGAGCGCGATGAGTTTCTTGGCGCCGAGCTTCTTGGCCTGACGCTTGGCGAATTCGACGAGTTTGCGGCCGACGCCGCGGCCGTGGTAGAACGGCTGCACGTAGACCGCGCCGAGTTCCATGGTCTTGCCGCCCGGGTAGGGGCGGAGGGCGGCGCAGCCGATGATGCTGTCGTCGATCTCGTAGACGTAGAATTCGGCGAACGACTGTTCGATCTGCTGGCGCGTGCGCGCCACGAGGGCGTCGGTCTTCGCGCCGTGCTTGGCGAGGTTGTAGAGGGCCTGGGCGTCCTTCTTCTTGGCCTGGCGGATGCGGTCGTAGTCGTTGGCGTGCACCATCGTGCCGAGGCCGACCTTGTCGAAGATCTCGGTGAGGAGGCAGCCGAAGACGCGGCCGTCGAGGATGTGGGCGCGCGGGACGTCGTTGTCGAGGGCCTTGGCGGCCTGCATGGCCTTGCTGCGGATGCGCGGGTCGAGCTTCGCGTGCTTGTCCGCGAGCAGGCGCTTGAGGTCGTCCTCCGGCAGGTTGAGCTGCACGACGCCGTCCACCTGCAGGCCGCTGAAGGGCGTGAGGTAGATCAGCTTCGAGGCGCCGAGGGCGACCGCGAGCTCCATGGCGAGGTGGTCGCTGTTGACGCGCAGGGACTGGCCTTCGCGGTCGCACACGATCGGCGTGACGAGCGGGAGGATGTCCTGCGAGAGCATGGACTTCAGGATCGCGGCGTCGACCTTCTCGACCTTGCCGGTGTAGAGGTGGTCCACGCCCTTGATGCGCCCGATCTTGGTCGAGCGGACGGCGTTCGTGATGGCGCAGCGCAGGCCGGCCTGGGAGAGGTTCTCGAGGACGGACTGCGAGACGAGCGCCGAGGCCTCGCGCGCGAGCGACATGGTCGAGACGTCGGTGGGGCCTTCGCCCTGGATGTCGGAGAGCGCGATGTTGTGTTCGCCGGCGAGGCCGACGAGCTGCTGGCCGATGCCGTGCACGAGCACGACCTTGATGGAGAGGCTGCGCAGGACCGCGATGTCGGTGACGATGTTCGCGAAGTTCTCGTGGGACACGATCGAGCCGTCGACCGCGATGACGAACACGTGGTCGCGGAACATCGGGACATACCGGAGGATCCCCCGGAGGTCGGTCGGCTTCATGGCGCGCTCACGCTGGCTGGACATGCTCAATCCTTATGGACTCCCCGACGGGCGGGGCAATACTGATGACGCATGCCGAAGCCGCCCCGAGTCCGCCGTGAGACGGTGCCGCCCGACCTCCGGGAGCCGGTGGACGCCTTCCTGGCGCACCTCGCGCTCGAACGCGGCGCGGCGAAGCTCACGACCGAGGCCTACGAGTCCGACCTCGTCCGCTTCGCGGCCCACTGCGGCCGGGCCGGCCGGACGAACTGGACGGAGGTCTCGCTCGCCGACGTCGATTCCTGGACGCGCGCCCTCGACCGTAAGGGCCATGCCGCCGCCTCGCTCGCCCGCCGGCTTTCGGCGGTCCGCTCCTTTTCCGCCCACCTCGTCCGTAGCGGGCTCCGTCGCGACGACTTCACCGAACTCGCCCGCGGTCCCAAGCTCCGTCGTAAGCTGCCCGGGATGATCAGCGCCGAGGAAGCCGCCAAGGTGGTCTCGGCGCCCGACACGGCCACGCCGCAGGGCCTGCGCGACCGCGCGATGTTGGAACTGATGTACGGCTCCGGCCTGCGCATCTCCGAACTCTGCTCGCTCGAGATCCAGGCCGTCGACGCGGAGTCGGCCCTCGTGCGCGTCACCGGCAAGGGTTCCAAGGACCGCATCGTGCCCGTCGGCGAAACGGCGCTCCTTGCTCTGCAGGTCTATCTCAAGGCCGGCCGGCCCAAGCTCGTGCGGCCCAAGACGGGCAGCGCGCTCTTCCTCAGCGCCCGCGGCGTCGCGATCTCCCGCAAGACCTTCTGGCTGGGCGTGAAGCAGGCGGCCCGACGCGCCGGCGTCTCGGTCCCGGTCAAGCCGCACCTGTTGCGCCACGCCTTCGCGACGCACCTCTTGGAAGGCGGCGCCGACCTGCGTTCGATCCAGGAGATGCTCGGCCACGCCGACATCGCCACGACGCAGATCTATACCTCGGTCGACCGGACGGCGTTGTCCGCCGCGCACCGCCGCCACCATCCGCGCGGACGCGGGAAGGGGCGTTAGCGGCCGGCGAGCATGAACAGGCCGCCGAGCAGCGAAGCCGCGGCGAGCACGAACACGAGGACGCGCGTGCCGAGGGGCAGTTCGAGCGGGGCCAGTTCCTCGTCATCCTCCGTCGGGCGGACGACCGCCTCGCGCAGGATGGAGAAGTAGTAATGGATGCTGATCGCGACGCCGATGAGGGCGGCGCCGAGGACCCACCAGAGCTTGGCGGCCACGAGCAGGGCGAGGACCA
>JBJOMV010000026.1:0-21477 GCA_046052185.1 Verrucomicrobiota bacterium
GGGCAGAGGGTGGTGCCAGTCACGAGCGCCAGGACGAGGCAGAGCGCCCCTGCCTTGAGCAGCCAGCCGAGCTTTTCGCTGGCGGTCTTGTTCGCCCGCAGGTTCTCCCCGGCCATGAGCCCGAGGATCATGGTGATGAGCGCAGGGATGAAGTTCAGGGTCTGGTAGCCGCCATTGTTGAAGACGAAGGATTTCTCGCGCGGGAAGAGGTTCAGGAACCACTGGTCGAAGGCCGCTGCGAAATTGGCGTTCATGTTCCAATGCGCCCAGAGGCCATTCAGGGTCTGGCCCGCTTCAGTCACGCCGAGGGCCTTGAAGTCGGTGCCTGGCCTGGCGGCGGGGGTGAGCATGAATGCGGCCCAGGTAGCCACAGCGATGATCCCAATCGCCCCGAGCTGGATCTTCCAGCCCCTCCCGACGAGCACGGTGAGGAAGACGTAGCCGAGTCCGATCTGAGCGAGGACGTTCGTGAAGATGAAGTTGGGCCGAGACCCGGCGCTGGTGGACAGGAACACGCCGAGGGCGACGAGCACGAACGCCCGCCAACAGGTATGCAGCCAAAGCTTCCGCTGGTCCTGACCCTCTGCGGTGCGTCGCGACGACGAGAACGGCAACGCCATGCCGACCATGAACATGAAAGCGGGCTGGATCATGTCCCACGCCCCGCCGCCGATCCACGCGGCATGCGAAGTGTTGTAGTGGAGCAACTCCCAGAAAGCCGAATCTGGATAGGCCTTCGCGATCTGCGCGATGCCGAAGCCCGATGAAGCCATGAACAACATCGTCAGCCCGCGGAAGGCATCGAGCGAGACGAGGCGGTCGGGCAGGGGTGCAGAGCCAGAGGGGGTGCTCATGGGGAGAGAATCGGCGGAAGGGGACACGTTGGCAAGGGGGGAGGGGAGGTAGATGCCGTGCAAAAGTGCAAATCGGAGCGGTGCTCCTGTGCAAAGGTACAAATGTGAGAAACTCATTTCAGGTGGCGGGTGGCGGTCCCGGGTGGCAGGTGGCGGGAAGGGGGGATGCCTTGCGCCTAATTCCTCATACACGATGCCTGCCACCCGCCACCTGGGGCTGCCACCTGCCACCCGAGAATGGGTTCACTACTAGGGCAGCACGCGGTGCTGCCCCTACCTGGATACAGCACTGCGTGACGCGTCAGCGGGAGAGGGGCGTCGTGAGCGTGAGCGGCTTCTTGCCGAAGGCGCCGTCGTGGATCTCGACGACGGGCTCCCGGATGAAGCCGCCTTTCTCATCATACTGGCGGATCGAGCACGCGTGGACCATGCCGGTCGCGTCGCTTTCATCGTCGCAACGGAAGCTCAGGAAAAGACGGCCCACGCCACCGGACTTGGCGTCCAGCTTACCGAGCAAGGGCGTGAGATCGATGCCGAGTTCGAGCGGGCTTTCATCGCCCGGCCCGGCGAGCGGGACTTCGCCGACGTTGTTCTTCGGCTTGCCGAAGAGCGGCCAGCCGTTGAGGGGCTGCGGCGCGAGTACGTGTTCGGGCTTCATGGCGTCCTTGTCGCCGGCGACGCCGACGGTCACTCGCAGGTCGGAACGCTTATTGCAGGCGAGCTTCAGCTTCAAGGTGCAGCGGGGGACATGCCGGGAAACCTCGATTCGTCCCAGGTAGTTCCCGCGTTTCCAGGTAGGATCGACCATGGCGCTGTAGAGCAGGTAGATCTTCCCGTCCTTCGACCAGGTCTCGCCCCAGGAGTTGACCACGATGAAGGCCCCGCGCTCCCGGTCCGCAAGGGTGACCTGGCCGTCGCCGTTGATGTCGAGGTCGTTGGTGACTTTGCCGTCCCCATTCACGTCGATGCCGACCTGGTCATCGTAACCTACGCACGTGATGCCGTGCCCGAAGCCGCTCGGCCCCCAATGGATCCAGACGTCTTCGCCCGCCTGGTATTCGCCGGCGGGAATCGTCCGGGTGACCTTCTTCAGCTCCCCCATGCGTCCGTCCAGCGCGAGCAAGCCGCCGATGGATTCTTGGCCGGCCTTGGGCTGGTTGCGGTCGAAGAGCCAGCCGCGGGCTTCGTCGATCTGGGCGACGGTGGCGGTCGGGGTGTAGCGATAGCCTGCGACGCGATACTCCATGGCTTCGCGCCAGATGGCGTAGCCGTTCGCCCACCTGCCGATCAGGTCTTTGTCCGCTTCCACGCGTCCGTAGGTCCGGACGGTGGGGATGCCGACATGCTTGGCCGTTTCCCAGCCATGAAACGCTTCCGAACCTTGCGCGCTGTTGGCCGCGTTGCACATGTTCCACGAGAAATCCGCGGGGAAGCGCGTGGCATCGGTGGTGGCCACGGTGCCGTTCAGGAGGTTCATCTCGTAGGTGAACATCGAGGCGACCGCCGTGAACTGACCGCAGGCGCCGCCTTTCTGTTTGTAGATCGGCGGGAACTGCGGGCGGGTGGAGTTGTCGACGCGCGACGGCAAGCGTCGCACGTCCACCGTCGTCTCGCCGACATCCGGGCCTTTCGCGTCACGCCAGGTGTCGTAGTTTTCTCCCATCGAGTTCGGCCGAGAAAACGGCTTGGGATACGCGGCATGCGGGGCCGGATTGGCCTTGTCCGCCACGGTCTTGGTGTCGGCTGCCACAACATGCCCGCAATGAGCCAGCAGTCCCAGGAGCAAGACGGTGATCGACCTGGGGCGGGCGGCGAGGGGCATGCGGTTCATATACGCTCCGCCTCTGATTCCCGTCAACCTGCGAGGGTAGGGGGAGGGCTCAGGGGGAGACCGGGAACCGGATGGTTTGGTAGGGCGCATTTTCGGGTCCCAGGTCTCGGCCGTCGGGTCTCTGGTTCAGGTCTTCAGGTTCAGGTACAGGTCCCGGGACTGATACCCGAACCTGCGCCCGCACCCGTACCTGCAGCCGAGACCTGGTACCAGAGAATGTGTTCCCGCCACCCGAGACCTGGGGCTGCCACCTGACACCCGAGAATGGGTTCACAGGTATGTCGTGACGCGGTCCCGACCCTAATCGCTGCATCTAATCCATTCAGCCCTCTACGCAGTCCTCTATTCTGGCCTCATCCCCTTGAGCGCCTTCAGCGCGCGATCTCTTCCTTCGGTGAGTCCGATGAGCGGGGCGGGATAATCCTTCCCGAGTTTGACGCCGGCTTCGGCGAGGACGTGCATCGGCGCTTCCCACGGCTGGTGGATCCACTCAGCAGGAAGCTTGGCGAGTTCCGGCACCCAGCGACGCACATACTCGCCATCGGGGTCGAACTTCTCGCCCTGGAGGACGGGGTTGAAGACACGGAAATAGGGAGCGGCGTCGGCGCCACAGCCACCGGCCCACTGCCAACCCATGGTGTTCGCGCCGAGGTCGGCGTCGACGAGGGTGTCCCAATACCACTTGGCGCCTTCGTTCCACGGCTGAAGGAGATGCTTCACGAGCACGGAGGCCGCGATCATGCGCACGCGGTTATGCTGCCAGCCCGTCCGCCAGAGCTGACGCATGCCGGCGTCGACGATCGGGTAGCCGGTGCGGCCGACCTGCCACGCACGCAGGAGCTTCTTGTCCGGCTGCCAGGGGAATTTCTCGAACTCCTTGCGCAGCGGACGGTCCGGTGTCTCGGGGAAGTGGTGGATGAGATGCTGGGCGAATTCGCGCCAGCCGACCTCCGCCACGTATTTGTCGCCCCCCACGACGCCGAGATACCCGGCGGACCGCACGGTATCGACGATCTCGAGGGGCGAAATCTGACCGAAGTGCAGGTAAGGCGAAAGGCGCGAGGTGCCGTCGAGCTTGGGGATGTCGCGGTTCGTCGGGTAATGCTTCACCGGGGCGGCGACGAAGTCCTTCAGGCGCTTCTCGGCGCCGGCGCGGGTGGGTTCCCAATGGGCGGGGAACTCGGTGTCCCACTTGATCTTCGGGAGCAGACCGAGCTTCGCGACGGCGACCGACTTGAGGGGCTGGTCGAAAGGGGTGAGTTTCTTCGGGGCCTTGAGGGGCGTGCCGAACTTGAGGTTCGCGAGGCAGTTCTTCCAGAACGGCGTGAAGACTTGGAAGGGATTCCCGGCGAGGGTCTTCACGAGGTGCGGCTCATGCAGGAGGTTGCCGTTGAACGACTCGGCTTTCACGCCGGCGTTGCGCAGCGAGGTCTTCACCTTGGTGTCGCGCTCGACGATCAGAGGCTCGTGGCGACGATTCCACGTCACGATTCCCGCGCCGGTCTCCTTCACGAGCTGCTTGAGCTCGGCGAGCGAGTCGCCGCTGCGGATCACGAGCGGAGCGCCGACCTTTTCGAACTGCTCGGCGAGATCTTCGAGAGCGTGGTGCAACCACCAGTTCGACGCGCCGCCGGGCTGCCAGTGTCCTTCGGCCTGCGGGTCATGGATGAACACCGGGATGACCGGGCCGCCATGCTTCACCGCGGCTTCGAGCGACGGATTGTCGGCGAGGCGAAGGTCTAGGCGGAGCCAGACGATGGCAGGGGAAGACATGGCATGAACCTAACGGCCGAAACGCGGAGTGCAAATGCATCAACGCATTAGGGCTAGAGCCAGGGCTGGGGCTAGGGCTAGTGAACTCAGGATAAGAGGGGATAACTAGACAGGCGTATCTTCTACGCCACGTGCATCGTTTGCCCTTTGAATCAGATACTAGCCCCAGCCCTGGCCCTAGCTCTGGCCCTTCTTCACCAACTATAGCTCTGCTTCTTCTTCACGCGTCGGGCGAACTCGACGAGGAGCTGGACCGACTGCTCCACGACGGCGAGGTCGACGACTTCGCCGGGGGTGTGCATGTAGCGGAGAGGGATGGAGAGCAGGCCGCAGGCGACGCCGGGACCGGCCATCTGGATGGCGCGGGCGTCGGTGCCGGTCGGACGCGATTCCGCGCCGATCTGGTAAGGGATGTCGAGGGCCTCGGCGGCTTCGACCATCTGGTCGTAGACGATCGGGTTGATGTTCGGGCCGCGCGCGATGATCGGGCCGCCGGAGAGGGTGAAGCGACCGAACTTGCGGTTGTCGGCATCGGGATGGTCGGTGGCGTGACCGACGTCGACGGCGATGGCGACCTGCGGGTTGATGCCCTGGGCGGAGACCTGCGCGCCACGCGTGCCGATCTCTTCTTGGGTGGTGGCGACGGAGACCACGCGGGCGGTGAGGTCCTTCTCCTTGGCGAGGCGACGGAAGGCCTCCATGCACACGTAGGCGCCGGCCTTGTCATCGAAAGCGCGGGCCACGCCGATGCTGCCGCGGAGGATTTCCGGGCCGTCGGTGTAGACGGCGGGGTCGCCGATGCGGACGATCGCGAGGGCGTCGGCACGGTTGTTCACGCCGATGTCGATCCACATGTCATGACGCTCGGGGACGCGCTTGCGGTCCTCGGGCGAAAGCAGGTGCACGGCGCGCTTGCCGGTGATGCCGAGCACGGGGCCGTTGCGGGTGAGGATGTGGAGGCGGCGGCCGGAGGGGATGATCTGGTCGTGGCCGCCGAGGAATTCGAAGTAGAGGTAGCCGCGGTCGTCGACGTGCGAGATGATCAGGCCGATCTCGTCGATGTGGCCGGCGAACATCAGCGTGGGGCCGCCGTCGCCTTCGAGCACCGCGATGCGGTTGCCGAGGGCGTCCTTCGAATACTTGTCGGCCGACTTCTCCACATGGTCGTCGATGACCTTCTGGGCCGCGAACTCATGGCCGGTCGGGGACTTCGCCTCGAGCAGGTCCTTCAGGAATTCAGGGTAAGTGGTCGGCTTGGCGGGCTTTTTGGACATGAGGGAGTTCTACTTGTCCGGGACGGAAAGTCGAGCGAAGGCGGGGCCTTCGCAGGGGGCATGTGGACACGGGTTGTATATGTGCAAAAGTGCAAATCGGAGCCTCGCTCCTGTGCAAAGGTGCAAAGGTGAGAAACTCGTTTCGGGTGGCAGGTGGCGGCCCCGGGTGGCAGGTGGCGGGAAGGCGTCCGGGGTAGGGACGTGATTGCCATCACGTCCGTTCGCGGGGGAAGATACAGACGTCATCCGCCCTAGGCTAAGACCCGACGAGTCTGGGCCTCGGTCTCGAACGGCGGCGATGGCAATCGCCGCCCTACCTGCGAAGGCTTCGCCTTCGAGGGGGCATGCTGGCACGTGGGCAAGGGGTTGTGCATCTCCCCTGGCCAACTGGCCAACCGATCAACTGGTCAACTTGTTTGCCCCTTGTCCCCGTGTCACCGTGCCCACGTGCCCCCTATGCCATCACTTATTCCACGGCGCCTTGGCAATCAACAGGCCCATGCCGCACCAGTCGGTGACCCCGGCGAAGATAAGGCCGGCGCCGACGAAGCCGCTGAGGCCGTAGAAGCCCGGGTGGACGAAGGTGCCCAGCATGACGCCGGTGAAGACCATGGCACCAGCGGCGATGCGGACCTGGCGTTCGACGGAGATCATGCCGCCGGCATCCTTGTCCATGGGGAGTCCGGCCTGCTGACAGGAGTTCGTGCCGCCTTGGACGACGAGGGTCTTGAGGCCGCTGGCTCCGAGCTTCTTGGCGGCGGTACGAGCCCGGCCACCGGAGGCGCAGAGGAGCACGACGGTCTTCTGGTCATTGCCGACGAGCAGGGCGCGGACGGATTCGGCGGTGACGTTCTCGAGCGGCAGGTTAATCGCACCTTGGACGCGGCCGGAGCGGAATTCGCCGGGCGAACGGACGTCGAGCAGCAACGCGCCCGAGCCGACTTCGGCCATCACGTTCAGCGGATGGAGCTCGTCATGGCTGTCCGCGGCGATCGCGCCGGGGGCGCCGCAGGCCTTGACGGTCCCGCAGGAGCTGGCGGCCGGGGCGATGTCCAACGGACGACGCAGGGCGAGGTCGCGGACATAGGTGGCGCCGCTGACGTTGAAGGCGTCGAAGCCATGCTCGCGGAGGAGGCGCGTACCCACGTGGGCCCGGAGGCCGCTATGGCAGACGACGGCGGTTCGCTTCGACTTGTCGAGTTCGCCGAGGCGTTCGCGCAGGGTGTTGAGCGGGATATTGCGGGCATGCTCGGCTCCGATGAGCTTGAGCTCAGCGCACTCGTCAGCATCGCGGAGATCGACCACTTGGTAAGAGGTCAGGTCGACGTCGGGTTGGATGATCGGAGCCAGGCCATCGAGGTCGTTCATCGCGGCGAAGGCGGCCATGTGCAGCGGATCCTTGGCCGACCCGAAGGGCGGGGCGTAGGCGAGGTCGACCTGCGCGAGGTCGCGGACGGTGCCGCCGAAGTGGAGGAACGAGGCCACGACATCGAGACGCTTGTCGATGCCCGCCGCGCCGACCGCCTGGGCGCCGAGGATACGGCCGGTGCCGGCTTCGTAGACGAGCTTCAACGTCATCGACTTCGCGCCGGGGTAATAGCCGGCGTGGTGGTTGGCGGTGATGTGCACGGCGCGGGCGTCGACGCCGCGCTTGAGGGCGGACTTCAGCGAGTCGCCGGCGATGCCCGCGCCGAGGCCGAAGACCTTGATGATCGCAGTGCCCCAGGCAGCCGGAGCCACGGCGGACTTGCCCGTCGCGGCGTGTTCGCCGACGAGACGGCCGGTGCGGTTGGCGATGCCCGCGAGCGGAACGCGGCCGCGCAGGCCGGTGGTGCCGAGGCGATATTCCGCGGCGTCGCCGACGGCATAGATGTCTTGGTCGACCGTACGCTGATACTCATCGGTCAGGATGCCGCCCGTGGGGCCGACGCCGAGTCCGGTGGCGACCGCGAGCTGATTGTAGGGACGCACGCCGAGACCGAGGATGACAAGGTCGGCCTCGACGGTGACTCCGTTCTCGAGGACGACGCCCGTGGCCTTGCCCGCGGCTTCGCGGATGGCGTTGAAGCCCGAACCGGAGATCAGGCGGATGCCGTGGCGGAGGAGTTCGCGGCGGAGCGGCTCGGCCATCTCGGCGTCGAGCGGAGGCAGCACTTGGCCGACCTTCTCGATCAGGGTGACGTCCAGGCCGCGTTCCTTGAGCTGTTCGGCGACCTCGAGGCCGATGAAGCCCGCGCCGACCACGGCGACCTTCTTGACCGAAGGCAGCTGGGCGAGGATACGGTCCATGTCCTCGATGTTGCGGAGCGAATGCACGCCCTGGGCGCGGACGCCGGGGACATCGGGGATGAGCGGGGCCGCGCCGGGGGCGAGGATCAGCTTGTCGTAGGACTCGTCGTATTCCGTGCCGGCGGCGTGGTCGCGGATACGTACGACCTTCTTGGCGCGGTCGATGGACAGGGCCTCGTGGCGCACACGGACCTCGATGTTGAAGCGCTTCTTGAACATCTCGGGCTTGGCCACGAGGAGCTTGGCGCGGTCCTGGATGACACCGCCGAGGTGGTAGGGCAGGCCGCAGTTGGCGAAGGAGACGAAGCCGTCCTTCTCGAGCATGATGATGCGGGCCTTTTCGTTCAGACGACGGGCGCGCGTGGCGGCCGAGGCGCCGCCGGCGACGCCGCCGACGATGAGGATCTTAGGAGAGGGGGTCATAGGATTATTTGGAGAATTGGGAACGGATGCAGCCGAGGATGGAAAGGCAGCCCGCGTGGGCTACGCGGTAGCGGGCGACGCGGCCGGTACGCTCGGCGGCGACCAACCCGTGGGCGCGGAGGCGCATCAGGTGCTGGCTGACCGTGGCCTGCGGACGGCGGAGGCGGGTGGTGAGCTCAGAGACGTCCAGCGGACCGTTTTCGAGGGCCTCGACGATGCGGAGGCGGTCGGGGTGCGAAAGCGTCCGGAGGGCTCCGGCGCAGTGACGGAGGACCTTAGGGTCGAGGGGCCGCGCTTTTGACATATTCAATAGTTTGAATGTGTTTCGTGGAAAGGCAAGTGGCAATGAGAGTATGGAGTATTGAGTATCGAGTATGGGGACGAAGGCACATTCAGGTCCCAGGTCTCGGCTGCAGGTGCAGGTACAGATTCGGGTTTCAGGCCCGGGACCTGGTCCTGAACCTGAAGACCCGAACCTGAGTCCCGATGGCCGAGACCTGGGACCCGAGAATGCGTTCCCGCCACCCGCCACCCGGGGCTGCCACCCGCCACCCGAGAATGGAAGCACTAGGACAGCACGTGGTGCTGTCCCAACCTCGAGACAGCTATGTCGTGACGCGGTCCCGACCCTACCTGCTAAAGGTATTGGCGGTGATCGTCTTGCATCTGATCAATTCAGTCCTCTACGCAGCCCTCTACGCAGTCCTCAACTCAGTCCTCCGTGCGTATGGGGCTCCCCTTGTCCCCGTGTCACCTTGCCCACGTGTCCCCTCTTTACGCTACGCCTTCTTCTCCGCTTTCGCGACCAGCGCGAAGATCCCCGCGGCCATGACGACGAGTCCGACATAGCAGACCCACTCGGGCAGGCCGAGGAGTTCCGGGAGGCGGAGTTTGCCGTAAGCGCCGACGGGCAGGATGTTCGCGGCGACCCAATCGAAGGTGAGCGCGTAGGCGATGCCGCCGACGATCATCCCGGCGAGGCCGGCCAAGGCGTCCAGACGGCCCGTAGCGACGGCGGCGAGGCCGGTGCCAGGGCAATAGCCGTAAAGAACCATGCCGACCCCGAAGATCGCGGCGCCGAGGCTGACGGCGAGGAGGTTGGTCGCCTTGATGTGATATTGCGCGAGGTCCTGGCCATGCAGGACGGCGATGCCGACGCCGCCGACGGCGATGGCGGTCATCATGACCTTGATGACGGTGAAGTCACGGAACTGGAAGAGGCGCACGATGACGTCGAAGTCGGTCACGCCGCCGCGGTGCAGCAGGAAGCCGAAGACGAGTCCGAAGGCGACGGCCGACCAGAGGAGTTCGGAGCCGGTAAGGAAGGCGAGCGGGAGAAGCATGGGGTGGGTCACGGTGCGGGGTCAGGCCTGGCGGGAGCGGCCGTAGAGCAGCTTCGCGGTGAGGATGCCCGAGGCGAACATCACGATGAAGAAGAGCCAGCCGCTGACGGCCAGCTGCAGGCAGCCGCTGATGCCGTGGCCGCTGGTGCAGCCATCCGCAAGACGGGCGCCGTAAAGGATGATGACGCCGCCGAGGAAGGCCGCGATGAGGCGCTTGGGCTTCGAAGGACCGAAGCTCTCGGTCCAGACGGCGGAGTCGGCCGAGACCTTGAACGCGCCGCATAGCAGGGCGCTGAGGAACGCGCCGAGCACCGTGCCGACGAGGAAGAGCGTGCTGTAATCCCAGGTCGGGATCGCGGTCTTGGCCCAGTAGGTATTGGCCGCGACTTTATCCGCACCGAGGATCGGCAACGCGCAGGCGCCGGAGGCCTGGGCGAGTCCGGTGGACATCCCGAGCGGCTTGTTCGCGAGCGAGAACGTGAGGATGCTGAGCAGTCCGATCAGCGCCCCGACGAGGTAGGGGTTCCAGCGAGGGTTCTTCATGGGGTAACCCCTAGGATGAACGATGAATGATGAGGGATGAAGGATGAAGTTGGGGGATGAGCGGTTGGCGGTCAGCGGTTGGCGGTTGGGGAGATGCCGTGCAAAAGTGCAAATCGGAGCGGTGCTCCTGTGCAAAGGTGCAAAAGTGTAATGCTCCAACAGATAGGGTCAGGGCGCGTGATGAGTACCCTTTGCATCTCTGGCCAACTAGCCCACTGACCAGCCGGTCAACTCATTCCACCCCTTGTCACCGTGTCACCTTGCCCACTTGCCCCCTCGAAGGCTACGCCTTCGCGGGTAGGGTTGAGCGGCCCGCTCAACCGCGGCTGACCGGGCTGGTCAGCCCTGCAGGCGGTCGCTCGCCTGGTTTTGACACATGGGCCGACTGGTCTCAGGCTAAGCCCATGAAAGTCGAAAACCTCACCAAGCTCATGAGCGGTTCGTTCGTCCTCACCGGCGTGGCGCTTTCCCGTTGGGTCGATCCGAACTGGATCTGGCTCGCCGTCTTCGCCGGCGTCGGCCTGATCCAGTCCGTCTTCACGGGTTTCTGCGTCCCGAGCTGGTGGCTGGGGCGCATCGGCTGGGTCGATGACCAAGGCGTAATCCGTCGTCCGCAGAAGTAAGGACGTCGCGAAGGCGGGGCCATCGAGGGGACAAGGTGAACGTGTGGACTAGGGCAGCACGCGGTGCTCTCCCAAGTTAGATACAGCTATGTCGTGACGCGGTCCCGACCCTACCCGACAAAGGTATTGGCGGGTGGGAGCACAAAGTGAGCGCCTTGCCTCCAATCCATTCAGTCCTCCACTCAGACCTCTACGCTGTCCTCTATTCAGTCCTCAATTCAGGCTCGGGCTTCAGCCCAGCCTATTCGCCGCGCTGACGAGGGCCCTGAGGCCGGCGAGCTCGATGTTCGCGTCGACGCCGCAGCCCCAGGCGCTGCGGCCCGTGACGTCCTGCACGCAGACGTAGGCGGCGGCGGAAGATTCCGAGCCGGAGGCGAGGGCGTGGGAGCGGTAGTCCTTCACGGTGAAACCGGCCCAGCCGTGCGGGTCGAGGGCGTGCACCAGGGCGCTGATCGGGCCGTTGCCCTCCGCGCGGAGGTCGAGCACCTTGCCGCCGGGCACGCGCACCTTGACGCGGCAGGCGACCATCCCCTTGCCCGCGGGATCGGAATCGAATTCGACGAGTTCGAGGGGCGCGGCGACGTTGACGAAATTCTTACGGAAGCAGTCGTGGATCTCGGCGGGCGAGAGCTCCTTGCCCAGCTTATCGGCGTGCTTGCCGATGAGGTTGCCGACCTCCGGGTGCATCAGCTTCGGGAGGTCGAAGCCGAACTCGCGGTCGAGCACGTAGGCGACGCCGCCCTTGCCGCTCTGCGAGTTGATGCGGATGATGGCCTCGTAGGAACGGCCGATGTCCTTCGGGTCGATGGTGAGGTAGGGGACGTCCCAGAGGGCGTCGGGGCCCATCTTCCCGCGGCGGTCCATGCCCTTCTTGATGGCGTCCTGGTGGGAGCCCGAGAAGGCCGTGAAGACGAGGTCGCCGCCGTACGGATGGCGGTCGTGCACGCTCATGCGGGTCACGCGCTCGTAGACCTCGCGGATCGCGCCGAGGTCACGGAAATCGAGCTTCGGGTCGACGCCGTGCGAGAACATGTTCAGCGCGACGGTGACGATATCGAGGTTGCCGGTGCGCTCGCCGTTGCCGAAGAGCGTGCCTTCGACGCGGTCCGCGCCGGCCAACAGGCCGAGCTCGGTGGCGGCGACGCCGGTCCCGCGGTCGTTGTGCGTGTGCAGGGAGACGATGGCCATCTCGCGGTCGCTGAGATGACGGCAGAACCACTCGATCTGGTCGGCGTGCGTGTTCGGCGTGCCGGCTTCGACGGTGAGCGGGAGATTCAGGATGATCTTCTTCTTGGCCGAAGCACCCCAGGCCTTGGCAACCGCCTCGCAGACCTCGAGGGCGTAGTCCGGCTCGGTGAGCACGAACGTCTCCGGGCTGAATTCCAGCTGCCAGTGCGTGTCCGGCAGGGCGTCGGTGAGCTCACGGATGAGCTTGGTGCCGTTGACGGCCATCTCGAGGACCTGGGCCTTGGAGAGATTGAAGACGATCTCACGCTGGGCCGGGTTGGTCGGCGTGTAGAGGTGGACGATCGCGCGATGGGCGCCCTTGAGGGAATCGATCGTGCGGCGGATGAGGTGTTCGCGGGCCTGGACGAGGACCTGGACCGAGACGTCCTCGGGGATGAGCTTCTTCTCGATGAGCTCGCGGGTGAAGGCGAACTCCGTGTCGGAGGCGGACGGGAAGCCGATCTCGATCTCCTTGAAGCCGATGCGGCACAGCGTCTGGAAGAGCTCGTGCTTCTCCGCCACGTTCATCGGGATCGCCAGGGCCTGGTTGCCGTCGCGGAGGTCGACCGAGCACCAGCGGGGCGCCTGCTCGATGCGGGCGTCCGGCCAGCGGCGGTCCGGGAGGCGGACGGTCTCGAAGGGGCGGTATTTCTGCCGGGGGGAATCCATGGCGGGCGAAGTTCGGATGGTGGGAAAGGAGGGAAGGGCTGGCGAGCGTGGGTTTGGGCTCCTTAAAGCAAAAAACCCACCCGGAAGTCCGGGTGGGTTTTTTCGCAAAGGCGCGAGACCCGGACTTAGGCGTCAGGCTTGGTCTTCGGAAGCTTGGTCACGCGCTTCAGGTCCTTGACCGTGCCGCGCTTCTTGAGCAGTTCCACGCGCTCGAAGCGCTTGAGGACGTTACGCTTCGCTCCGGAGGAGGAGGCGCTGGACTTGAAACTGTTGTGCTGGGTCATGGCCGTAAGGTGGGTGGAAGTTTGGAGAAAAGGGGTGGATGGGGCGGGAGCAAGGGGAAAAGCGGTCAAAATACCGACTTTGCCCCTTTCTCCGCCGGTTTCGGCCCTCAGGCGTGCTTCAGCATGCCCTTCACCACGTGGCCTTCGACGTCGGTCAGGCGGAACTGGCGGCCCTGGTATCGGAAGAGGAGCCCCTCGTGGTTGATCCCGAAGAGGTGCATCAGGGTGGCCTGCATGTCGTGGATGTGGACCCGGTCCTTGGTGATGTTCCAGCCGAAGTCGTCGGTCTCCCCATGGACGTAGCCCGGCTTCACGCCGCCGCCGGCGAGCCACCAAGAGTAGGCGCGGCCGAAGTGGTCGCGCCCCTTGAAGCCCTGGCCCTGCTGGTTCTGGGCGAACGGCGTGCGGCCGAACTCGCCGCCCCAGACGACGAGCGTATCGTCGAGGAGTCCGCGTTGCTTGAGGTCCTTGACCAGCGCCGCGCTGGCCTGGTCGGTGTCGAGGCACTGCTGGGCGAGCTGACCGGTGGTAAGATTGTTATGCTGATCCCAGCCGGCGTGCATCAGTTGCGTGAAGCGGACGCCGCGTTCGGCGAGGCGGCGGGCGATGAGGCAGTTGTTGGCGAAGGTGCCGGGCTTGAGGACGTCGGGGCCGTACATCTCGAGCACCGACTTGGGTTCGTTCTTGAAGTCGAGCAGGTCGGGCACCGAGGCCTGCATGCGGAAGGCCATCTCGTATTGCGAGATCCGGGTGTCGATCGCCGGGTCGCCGGCTTCGCCGAGGTGGGCGCGGTTGAGCGCCTGCATGTCGTCGAGCATCGTGCGACGCGCCTCGCGGCTGACGCCGGCGGGGTTGTTGACGAAAGGCACCGGATCGCCGACGCCGCGGAAGCGCACGCCCTGGTGCTTGCCGGGCAGGAAGCCGTTGGACCAGTAGTGCTCGAAGAAGAGCTGGCCGCAGGTCTTGGCGGCGTCGGAGGACGTCATCACGACATACGCCGGCAGGTCTTCGTTCATCGAGCCAAGGCCGTAGGAGAGCCACGCGCCCATCGAAGGACGGCCCGGGATCTGCGAGCCGGTCATGAAGAACGTCACGCCGGGCGCGTGGTTGACCGCCTCGGTGTTCATCGAGCGGACGACGCAGAGCTCGTCGGCGATCGCGCCGGTATACGGCAGCATTTCGCTCATCTCGATGCCGCTGGAGCCCCACTTCTTGAAGGGTTTGATGGCGCCTACGCAGGGGAACTTCGCGTAGCCGCTGGACATCGTGGAGAGGCGGGTGTCGCCGCGCACGCTGGCGGGGATGTCTTCGCCGGCCATCTTGGCGAGCAGGGGCTTATGGTCGAAGAGGTCGACGTGCGAAGGGCCGCCGCCCTGCCAGAGGCAGATCATGCGCTTGGCCTTGGGCGCGAAGTGCGGCAGGCCGGGCAGGGCGCCGACGGGATTCGGCGCGGCCTTGAGGTCGCGGGCGAGGAGCGAGGCGAGGGCGACCGAGCCGATGCCCTGGACGCCGGCGCTGAGGAAGCTGCGGCGCGTCAGGCGCTCGCGCCATTCGGAGGGAGAGAGTTCGAAGTCCATGGGGTTCAGTCGCGGGTGACGGCGGCGTCGAGGTTGTAGAGGGCGAGGCAGGTCGCGGTGAGCGCGGCGTGTTCGGCGGCGGGGATCGCCGCGTCGCGCGGGCTCTCACCGACGACGAGCAGCGCGTCGGCGGCCTTGGCGTCGGCGGCGTAGACCGCGCGCTGGTTGGCGAGCATCTTGGCGAGCAGGGCCGGTTCGGCGCCGGCCGGGGCGCGGCCGAGCACGAGGGCGAAGGCGCGGGCGAGGCGGGCCTCATCGGTCGTCCGCTCCTTCGTCACCCGCTGGGCGAGCACGCGCGCGGCTTCGACCCAAGTCGGATCGTTGAGCATCGTGAGCGCGTGCAGGGGCGAGGACGTGATCGCCGTGCGCACGCGGCAGGTCTGGCGAGCGGAGCTGTCGAACATGTTCACCGGCGCGATGGTGCGACGCCAGAAGGTGTAGAGCGAACGACGGTAGAGGTCGGCGCCCTTCGACTGCGGGTAGGTGAAGTCGCGCTCCTTGGTGATCGCGAGGCTCTCCCAGGGGCTGTCGGGCAGGTAAGGGTAGACCGGCGCGCCGCCGACCTTGGCGGTGAGCAGACCGCTGGAAGCCAGGGCGACGTCGCGGAGGATCAGCGAAGGGAGACGCACGCGCGGGGCGCGGGCGAGCAGGCGGTTCTCGGGGTCCTTCTGGAGGTGCTCCTTGGTCACGCGGCTGGATTGGCGGTAGGTCTTGCTCGTCACGATCAGGCGTTGGAGGGCCTTGGTCTTCCAGCCGGATTCGCGGTATTCGACGGAGAGCCAGTCGAGCAGTTCTTGGTGCGTGGGGCGGTCGCTCTGCACGCCGAGGTCTTCGGAGGTGCGCACGATGCCGAAGCCGAAGAAGTGCTGCCACTGTCGGTTGACCTGCACGCGGGCGGTCAGCGGGTGCTCGGGGCGGAACAGCCACTGCGCGAGGCCGAGGCGGTTCTTCGGCGCGTCCTTCGGCAACGGCGGCAGGAAGCCCGGCGCGTCGAAGGTGACCTTCTCCTTCTTCGAGAGGTAGGCGCCGCGGTCGAGGATGTGGGTGTCGCGCGGCTGGGCGTCGCTCATCACCATCACGCGGGGCAGGATGTCGCCGCGGTAGCCGTCGAGGAGCTGCTTGGCCTTGTCGAGCTGCTTCATCGCGGCGATCTTCTTCCGGTCCTCGGTGAAGACGTTCTTGTTGTAATGCTCGCGGAGCTTCTTCGTCTCGGCAGCGGTGCGCTTCTTGTCCGGAGCGAGCAGGGCCTCGAGTTCCTTGGGCAGCATGCCCTTATCCTTGGTCGGTTTGGCCAGCCAGGCTTCGAAGGCCTTGGTCTGGTGCGCGAAGAAATCCTTGTTCAAGGAATCGAAGCTCGCCTGCAGCCTCGCCAGCTCGGCGGCCTGCTCGGGCGAGGGGACTTCGACCACCGTGCCGTCGAGACGGAAGCGGCTGCGTCCGCCGGTCTGCGTCGGTCCGCCGCTCGGGGTGCCACGTTCCGCGACGTGATTGAAAGCGTCGAGCCACTGATAGTAGTCCTTCTGCGCGATCGGGTCGTACTTGTGGTCGTGGCACTGCGCGCAGGCGACCGTGAGGCCGAGCCAGGTGGTCGTCGTGCTCTCGACGCGGTCGAAGAGGCTCACGAAGCGCTGTTCTTCGGCGATGTTGCCGCCCTCGCCGTTGAGGATGTGGTTCCGGTTGAAGGCCGTGGCGATCTTCTCCTCGAGTCCCGCGCCCGGGAGCAGATCTCCCGCGAGCATCTCGGTGCTGAGACGGTCGAACGGCTTGTCGGCGTTGAGGTTCTTCACCAGCCAGTCGCGCCAGACCCACTGGAACGTGTCGCCGTCCTGCTGGAAGCCATTGCTGTCCGCGTAGCGCGACGCGTCGAGCCAAGGGAGGGCCATGCGTTCGCCGTAGTGCGGCGAGGCCATGAGGCGGTCGACCTGCTTCTCGTAGGCGTCGGGGCTCTGGTCGGCGAGGAAGGCGTCGGTCTCTTCGGGCGTGGGCGGCAGGCCGGTGAGGTCGAGCGAGACGCGGCGGAGCAACGTGGCCTTGGGGGCTTCGGGCGAAAGGGTCAGGCCGGCCTTGGCGAGCTTCTCGGCCACGAAGGCGTCGACGGGATGCTTCTCGCCATTGGCGGGCAGGGCGGGGCGGACGGGCGTCACGTAGGCCCAGTGCTGCTTATACTCCGCGCCTTCGGCGATCCAGCGCTTGAGGATTTCCTTCTGCGCGGCGGTCAGCGTGCGGTGCGAATTCGGCGGCGGCATCACCTCGTCGGAGTCGGTCGAGGCGAGGCGCTTGATCAGCTCGCTCGCCGCGGCATCGCCGGGGACGAAGGCTTTCTTCTCCAAGGCGGCCTCGCGGACGTCGAGGCGCAGCTTGGCCTTGCGCTTGTTGGCGTCGGGGCCGTGGCAGTAGAAGCAGTTCTCGGATAGGATCGGGCGGACGTCCTCGTTGTAATCCACCTTCGCGCCGAATGCGGGCAGGGCGGCGAGGAGCGCGGCGAGGAGGGGGCTGATCCGGGGCATGGGGAGATTTTAGCAGATGAAGCCCGCCCGAGGAATGGTCGGGGCCGATGGGCTGGTTGTAGTATACGACCTTGGGGTGATTTACAGACAGCCTACCCTGCGACAGGTTGCAACCCGTCACGCTGAATCAGGGCCGATGCCTTCCTTTGAGGTTGCTGGGGAGGCCGGGGCGGGTGTCATTCCGATGAGTGCGCCTTCTGGACCGCTATATCCTCGCCGAATGGGCCAAGGTCTTCGCCTTGGCCTTGCTGAGTTTCGTGGGCCTGATGCTGCTTTCGGACGGGTATAACTGGATTCCTGACTTCCTCAGCTGGGGAGCGTCCTTCGGCACCATCGCGTCCTTCCTGCTGCTCGGTCTGGTCCGGAATCTCTCCCTGCTCATCCCGATCTCCCTCCTGATCTCGGTCATCTTCGTCCTGGCGACCATGAATCGGAATCAGGAGATCGCCGCCACCCGCGCCGCCGGCATTGGCATGGGCCGCCTGACGGCTCCGCTCTGGGCCGTGGGCGGCCTGCTCGCCGGCCTGCTGGCGCTCCTCAACGCCGTGCTCGTGCCCGACGCGTTGGAGGCCATGAACGCCCTCCAGGAGGAAGCCCAGTTCGCCGCGCTCAAGGCCAAGGGCGGTAACGCCATCCCCCGCGGCCAGGCCTCGTCGGTTTCGTTCGAGAACTCCAAGGCCCGCCGGCTCTGGCTGATCTCCAATCTCGGCGTCAGTACCGGCCAGGCCTTCGAGGTCGTCGTGCACGCCTTCGACGCGAACCAGCGCGAGGTCCGCCGCATCTCCGCCCGCTTCGCCGAGTTCCGCAAGACGCCGCAGGGTTGGAGCTGGACCTTCCGCGAAGGCCGCGACCTCCGCTTCGATCCGGCCACCGGCTCCCTGATGGCCCAGCCGCGCTTCCAGGAGCTCACGCCGGATTTCAACGACGATCCCGAGGTGATGTTCTATTCCACGAAGGATCCGGCCAAGCTCTCGCTTCGCGAGGTCTCCCGCTTCGTCGATCAGGCCGGCTTCAATCCCGGCGGCCCCAACGCCGCGTACGCGATGCGCTACCACGCCATCCTCGCCGTCCCCGTCATCTGCCTCATCGTCGTCGCCGTCGCCATCCCGTTCTCGGTGCTGCCCGGCCGCATCAGCCCGATGGTGGGCGTGGCCAAGACCTTCGGCCTTTTCCTCGGCTTCTACTTCCTCACTTCCTTCTGCTCCGCCTTCGGCGAGAGCGGCGCCTTGCCGCCCATCGTGGCGGCGTGGATCCCGGCCACGCTCGTCGCGTGCTGGGCTTTCCCGAAGCTGAAGTCCGTCAATTGATCCATGCTTAGAGCCATTCGTATCCGCCCCGGACGTCCCGTGCGCGCCCTCCGGGGACATCCCTGGGCCTTCCTCGGCGAAGTCGAGTTCGTCGGCGAGCCGCCGGTCGACGGCGACTGCGTCGAACTGACCGACCTCAAAGGCCGCTGCCTCGGCGCCGGCCTCTGGAACGGCAAGTCCCAGATCGCCTGGCGTCGCTACTCGCGCCGCCCGATCACGCTCGACGGCCCGCTGCTCGAAGAGCTCGTCACCGCTTCGGTCAACCGCCGCGCCGGCAAGCCGGTGTGCCGTCTGATCTGGTCCGAGGCCGACAGCCTCCCGGGCCTCGTCGTCGACCGCTATAACGATCTCATCACGATCCAGGCCCTGACCTGCGGCATCGACCGCCGGCTGGCCACGATCATCGACGTCCTGCAGCGCCTGCTGAAGCCGCGCGAGATCGTCCTCCGCAACGACGCCGCGACGCGTAAGCTTGAAGGCCTGCGTCAGGAGATCCGTACGGTCTCGGGCAAGCCGCTCGAACCTGCTTGGATGGAAGTCGGCGGCGTGCAGGTGCTCATCGACCTCATGGGCGGCCAGAAGACCGGCACCTACCTCGACCAGCTCGACCAGCATCAGCACGTCGCTAAGCTCGCCCAGGGCCGCCGCGTGCTCGACGCTTTCTGCAACCAGGGCGGCTTCGGCCTCGCCTGCGCCAAGGCCGGCGCGACCAGCGTGCTCGGTCTCGACCAGTCCGAAGACGCCATCGCGGCCGCCCGTTCGGCCGCCGAGCGCAACGGTCTCACCGCCTCGTTCGAAGTCGCCAACGTCTTCGACTGGTTCACCGAGCACCGCGAAGCGTCGTTCGACCTCATCATCCTCGATCCGCCGCCCTTCGCCCGCAGCAAGGACGCCGTCGACGGCGCCCTGCGCGGTTACAAGGAGCTGAACCTCCGCGCGCTCCGCTTGCTCGCCCCGGGCGGCATCCTGGCTACCTACTCCTGTTCGCACCGCGTCTCGGAAGAGATGTACCTCGAAGTCATCGAGGCCGCCGCGTCGGACGCCCGTCGCGAGGCCGTGATCCTGGAGCGCACGTCCCAGCCGGCCGACCACCCGGTGCTGCTGAACTTCCCCGAGAGCCGTTACTTGAAGGGTTTCATCATCGAGATTCGGGCTTAACTCCCGGACCGCTTCCGCTTTTATCGGTCTATGATCGTCTCCCTCCGCGGCAAACTCATCGAAGCCGGCGTCCTGCGCGTCGTCATCGAGTCGTCGGGCGTGGGCTACGAGGTCAACGTGCCCGTCACGACCGCGGAGCGCCTGCCCAAGCTCGGCGCGGAAGTCTTCCTGCTCGTCCATCACGTCTTCCGCGAAGACGGCCAGGCTCTCTACGGCTTCGCCGTCGCCGAGGAACGCGAGTTCTTCAAGCTGCTGGTCGAGAAGGTCTCGGGCGTCGGTCCCAAGATGGCGCTGAATATCCTCAGTCGCCTTGCGTTGCCGATCCTACGCGATGCGATCATCCGCGGCGATGTCGCGCTGCTTTCCCAGTGTCCCGGCGTAGGCAAGAAGACCGCCGAACGACTCGTCATGGAACTCAAGGACAAGGTCGGCCTCGAGGGCCCTGGCGCCGCCCCGGCGGCCGCCGCGACCATCGTGTCCGCCCAGCCCACGCCCGCCACGGACGCCGTCGCCGCGCTCATCGCGCTCGGTTTCAAGGGGCCCGACGCCGACAAGGGCGTGCGCGCCGCGCTGGCCAAGCTCGGTGCCGGCGCCACCGCCGATCAGTTGGTGAAGGCCGCGCTCGGGCGCTGACGCAGAGTAGGTATTGGCGGATAGCAGTTGGCGGTTAGGATGATTCGTTTCAGGTGGCGGGTGGCAGCTCCGGGTGGCAGGTGGCGGGGAGAGCATCCAGGTCCTGGGGCTCGGCCGTCGGGACTCTGGTTCGGGTATTCAGGTACAGGTGCAGGTCCCGGGGCCGATACCTGAACCCGTGCCCGAGCCCGTACCCGCAGCCGAGACCTGACACCCGAAAATGTCTCTCCCATCCGCTAACCGCCAACCGCCAACCGCTTCCACCTATTTCTTACTTCAGCCCCAACACATCTTCCATCCCGTACAGGCCGGCGGGCTGGCTCTTGAGCCAGCGGGCGGCGCGGACGGCGCCCCGCGCGAAGATCTCGCGGTTGGAGGCCTTGTGCGTGAGCTCGAGGCGTTCGCCTTCGGCGGCGAAGAGGACGGTGTGGTCGCCCACGACGTCGCCGCCGCGGATGGCGTGCACGCCGATCTCGTCGAGCGGGCGTTCGCCGACCAGGCCGTCGCGGCCGTGCTTGAGGGCTTCCTTGGCGAGCTTACGCTCTTCGAGGAGGATCTTGAGGAGCGTCTCGGCGGTGCCGGAGGGCGCATCCTTCTTGAGGCGGTGGTGCATCTCGAGCACTTCGACGTCCCAGCGGCCGGCGTCGGCGAGCGAGCGGGCGGCCTGGCGGACGAGCGCGTTGAGGAGCGTGACGCCGACGGAGTAGTTGCCGGCCCAGACGACCGGGAGGCCCTTGATGGCGGCGTTGATCGCGGCCTTCTCTTCGGCGGTGTGGCCGGTGGTGCCGATCACGAGAGGCTTCTTGTGTCGGGCGCAGAGCTGCGCGACGGCGAGGGTCGCGGAGTGGAAGGAGAAGTCGATGACCACGTCGGCCGCGCCGATGTGAGCGGCGATATCATCGCCCTGGTCGACGCCGGCGGCGATGACGGCCTTCTCGGAGGCGGCCACGTTGGCGATGGCGAGGCCCATGCGGCCCTTGGCGCCGTTGAGGAGGATGCGGATGGGCTGGCTCATCGGAGGGAGGCGAGGGTGGTGTCGGCGACCTTCTCGACGAGGAGGCGGTTGGCCTCGGACATCTCGCAGAGGGGCAGGCGGACTTCGTCCGAACGGATGATGCCGGCGCGCATCATGCAATGCTTCACGGGCACCGGGTTGGGTTCG
>JBJOMV010000027.1:0-20939 GCA_046052185.1 Verrucomicrobiota bacterium
ACCTCGCGCAGCTTGGCGACGCTGAGGTGCGTGTAGATCTGCGTGGTCGAAAGCGAGGCGTGGCCGAGCTGCTCCTGCACGAGGCGGAGGTCGGCGCCATTGGAGAGCAGGTGCGTCGCGCAGGCGTGGCGCAGCTTGTGCGGGGTGAGGTCCGCCGGCAGGCCGGCGACCGCGAGCTTGCGCTTCAGCATCAGCTGCACCGCGCGCGGATGGAGCCGGCCGCCGCGGGCGGCGAGGAGCAGCGGTTCGCCGCGGGCCGGGGCGCCGCGCAGCGCGAGATAGGCCTTCACCGCGGTGATCGCCGCATCGCCGACGGGCACGACGCGTTCCTTCGAGCCCTTGCCCATCAGGCGCACGAGCCCGCTGCCGAGGTCGAGGTCGCCGCCGTCGATGCCGCAGAGTTCGGACACGCGCAGGCCGCCGCCGTAAAGCAGTTCGAGCACCGCCAGGTCGCGCGCGGTCTCCTGCGGATCGTCCTTCTCGGAATCCTCCGCGGCGTCCATGAGCGAATCCGTCTGCGCCTCGGTCAGGAACTTCGGCAGGGACTTCGGCAGCTTGGGCAGCACGAGGCCGGCCGCCGGCGTGGTGGTGATGCCGCCGCGCTCGCGCAGGTCGGCGAGGAAGGCGCGCAGGGCCGAGACCTGGTTGTGCACCGAGCGACGGTTGTGCGTGCCCTGGCGTTCGATGACGAAGTCGCGGAGGTTACGCGCGGTCAGCTTGGACCAATCGCCGTCCCAGCCGCCGTTGGACTTCATCCACAGGGCGAAACCCTTGAGCGAGCGCCCGTAGGTCAGGCACGAACGCGCCGCCAGCCGGCGACCGGCGAGCTGACGCGTCAGGAAATCAGAGACCTGGGCCGAGCCCGGCCAATCCGTCGGTTCCCCGTCGTCTGGCTGGACGGGGCGACGCTTCACGGCTGCGGCTGCTTGCCGTGGACGGCACGCACCGTGATGCCGATGCCGCCGCGGACGCCGAAGGCGCCGGTGACCTCGCACCAGATCGGGTCGATCGCGGCGACAAGGTCGTCCAGGATCTTATTGGTCAGGTGTTCGTGGAACATGCCCTGCTGGCGGTAGCTCCAGTAGTAGAGCTTGAGGGACTTGGACTCCACGATGCGCGGACCCGGCACGTAGCGGATCGTGATCTTGGCGAAGTCGGGCTGGCCGGTCGCCGGGCACAGGCAGGTGAACTCGTCCGTCGTCAGTTCGACGGTGTAGTTCCGGCCCGCGTTGCGGTTCGGGAAGGTCTCCAGCGTCTGCTGGGGCTTGTTCTGGGTATTCCCGAGGTGGGAGAGTCCGGTGAGGTCCTGAGGCTGAGTGGCCATGCGGACAGGCAACCAATCCCGACGAAAGAGACAAGCGTCGAACAGCGAAAGCCCTTATCCGCCCCAAACTGCTTGCCTCATTCGTCTCCTGCGGTTGCCTCGATGCACCCACGCCGCATGCACGTCCGGGCCATCGCCATCCTCGGAGCCACCGGCTCCATCGGCACGACCACCCTGAGCGTCGTCCGGGCCCACCCGTCCCGCCTGCGCATCGCCGGACTGGCCGCCCATTCGCGCTGGCGCGAACTCGTCGGCCCGGCCAAGGAGTTCGGCGTCGGCGTCGTGGCCCTCGCCGATCCGGCCGCCGCGGCCGAAGCCCGCGCTTCGGGAGCTTTCCCCGCCGGCACCCGCATCCTCGCAGGCACCGCCGGCCTGACCGAAGTCGCCTGCCTGCCCGAGGTCTCGATGGTCGTCTCGGCCGTCGTCGGCACCGCCGGCCTGGCGCCGACGCTCGCGGCCCTCAAGGCGAAGAAGGACGTCGCGCTCGCGAGCAAGGAACTCCTCGTGCTCGCCGGCAAGTTCGTCACGGAAGCCGCCCGCGTCTCCGGCGCGCGCCTGCTGCCGGTCGACAGCGAGCACAACGCCATCCATCAGCTCCTGCGCGACAAGCCGAAGGCCGACATCGCGCGCCTCGTGCTCACGGCCTCGGGCGGCGCCTTCCGCGACACGCCCCTCGCTGACCTCCGTCACGTCACGCTCGACCAGGCGCTCAAGCATCCGAACTGGAGCATGGGCCCGAAGGTCACCATCGATTCCGCCACGATGGCGAACAAAGGCCTCGAGGTGATCGAAGCGCGCTGGCTCTTCGACGTCCCCGCCGACCACATCGACGTCGTCGTCCACCCGCAGAGCATCATCCACTCCTTGGTCACGCTCGCCGACGGCAGCCTCCAGGCGTTGCTCTCTCCGCCCTCGATGGCCTACCCCATCCAGGATTGCCTGCTCTTCCCGGAGCGCCTGCCCTGCCCCGCCCCGCGCCTCGATCTGGCCCAAGCCCTCACGCTGGGGATGACCCCGCCGGACCCGGCCCGCTATCCCTGCCTCGGCCTGGCCCGTACCGCGGCCACCACCGGCGGCACCGCTCCGGCGGTCTTCAACGCGGCCAATGAGGTCGCCGTGGCCGCCTTCGTGGCAGGCAAACTGCCCTTCACGGGCATCGCCGAGCTCGTCGGACGCACCCTGGCGGCGGTTTCGGCCCGCGAACCGGGCTCTTTGGACGAAGTCCTCGCCGCCGACGCCGAGACCCGCGTCGTCGCGTCCAGGCTCGCCCCGGGCCTCGACCTTTGAGATAACCCCCTTCCCTCCCCTTTACATGGACAACCTTTCTTTCGGCGACCTCCTCGGCTCCCTCTGGGGCCTCGCCCTCGTCGCCATCTTCTTCGGCGGCTCGATCTTCGTGCACGAGCTCGGCCACTTCCTCGCCGCCCGCAAGCGCGGCCTGAAGATCGAACGCTTCTCGATCGGCTTCGGACCGCGCCTGTTCGGCTGGACCGGCAAGGACGGCGTCGACTACCGCGTCTCGATCATCCCGCTCGGCGGCTACGTCGCCCTGCCCCAGCTCGCCGACATGGAAGGCATCGAAGGCGCGAGCAGCGAAGAGGCCGAGAAACTCCCGAAGATCTCCTACGCCGACAAGATGATCGTCTCGGTCATGGGCGCGGTCTTCAACGTCATCTTCGCCTTCGCCCTCGCCTGCGTGCTCTGGGTCACCGGCGTCCCGGTCGCCTCCGGCAGCAATTCCACCGTGATCGGCTACGTCCCTGAGCAGGTCGTGACGAGCTCCGGTCACCTCGCCGAACTCGGCCTGGGCAACACCGTCCCGGGTCCGGCCTTCAAGGCCGGCCTGCGTTCGGGCGACAAGGTGCTCGCGGTCGACGACGCCACGGTCACCAGCTTCAACCAGATCAGCGAGGCCGTCATGCTCGGCAACCGCAAGGACTCGCAGGGCAACCCGACCGCGACGTTCAAGATCGAACGCGGCAGCGAGACCCTTGAGGTCGTGGTGCAGCCCGCCCGACTGGAGGTCAACTCGCAGTCCGGCGACAAGGTCCGCGTGGCCGGCATCCAGCCGCGCACCGCGGTCATCGTCGGCACGCCCGCGCCCGGCTCGCCCGCCGAGAAGGCCGGACTGAAATCCGGCGACCGCATCCTCTCCATCGACGGCCAGCCGCTGAACAACACGGTCGAGTTCCGCGAACTCCTCCGCAAGGGCGGCGCCAAGCCCCGCACGCTCCTGATCGAACAGGCCGACGGTGTCTCCGCCAAGGTCGTCATCACCCCGCAGATGACGACGACCGTCAACCCGGTCAGCATCATCGCCTACGGTGAAGACCGCCGCCACTCGCTCATCCTCGTCCCCGCGACCCGCGACCTCCTGTCCAACGACCCCGAGGCGGTCCGCGACCAGCTGATGGTGCTCGGCGTCTCGCCCGACGATCCGGCCCTCGCGGAGACGCTCAAGATCGGCACGATCGTCGACAAGGTCGACGGCCGCGACCAGATCGTCTCGGTCCGCTCGATCGACGGCCTCGTGCAGGCGGTCGGCCGTACGCCCCGCGACCTCACGCTCTATTGGAAGCGCGCCAACGGCGAAGCCGGCAACCTCACGCTCAAGAAGGCCCAGTCGGTCGACAAGCAGCCCGTGCAGCACGCCCAGATCGGCACGTATTTCGTCAGCCAGCCCGAACTCGCCTACCGCAATCCTTGGGAGACCTGCGTGGGCATCGTGAAGTCCACCTTCACGACCCTCGGCCGCCTCTTCGACCGCGGTTCGGACATCCAGGTGAAGCAGCTCGCTTCGGTGATCTCGATCACGAAGACCTATTACAACCTCTCGGAGGACATCCGCCGCGTGCTCTGGTTCACGGTGCTGATCAACCTCAACCTCGCCGTCCTCAACCTGCTGCCCATCCCGGTCCTCGACGGCGGCCACATGCTCATCGCCACCATCCAGCGCTTCACCAAAGGCCTGCTGAGCAACAAGGCGGTCATCATCCTCCAGTACACCTTCATGGCCCTCCTGTTCTCGCTGATGGCCTACATCATCCTGCACGACGTCCGCCGTTGCTCAGGCGACAGCGAACTCCAGCTCAAGCAGCAGCTCCTGGAACGCCACGTCTATAAGCCGCAGGACTTCAGCGTGAAGAAGTAAGCTGAGCCGGAGGCTCAGCAGGGCTAGAGACAGGGCTTGGGCTTGGGCCAGATAATGGCTTCGCCGCCTAAGTATGCCTAGCCCCAGCCCAGGCCCTAGCCCAGGCCCTTTCCTAATTCGCCTCGTCCCGGGGAACCTTATCCCTTTATCTGACCTCACACTCCCATGGAAAAGCCCCTCCCGGACAACTCTCGTCGCCAGTTCCTCGGCAGCCTCGGCGCCGCCTTCGCCGCCCTCAGCCTGCCCGCCGGGCTCGCCGCCGCCCAGGCCGCGACCGACGCCGCCGGCAATCCGATCCCGAAGAAGACGATCAAGAATCCCTACATCTATGAATTCAGGATCGGCAAGTTCGAGGCCTGGTCGATCAGCGACGGCTTCGGCACCTTCAAGCAGGGCGTGACGAAGAAGATGTGGCCTCCGGCCGAGCGCCCCGAGATGACCAAGGCCCTGACGAACCTCGGCGAGCGCCCGGACGACATGACGCTCTACATCAACATCCTGCTCCTGCGTAAGGACAAGGAGGTCATCCTGATCGACGCCGGCTTCGGCCCGCACAAGAACGCCACCTGGGGCTGGCTCGCCGACGCGATGGAGAGCATCGGCATCGGTTTCGACCAGGTGACGCACACCCTGCTCAGCCACTCGCACATCGACCACATCGGCGGCCTGGCCAGCGGCGGCAAGATCCTCTTCCCCAACGCGGCCGTCCACGTCCTCAAGGAGGAAGTCGACTTCTGGCGCGGCAAGGAGCCCGACTTCTCGAAGTCGCACCGCACCGACGACATCAAGGGCATGATCAAGAGCGTACGTAACTCCTTCGATACGCTCCAGCCCAACCTGGTCCTCCATAAGGACGGCGACCAGATCCTCGACGGAGCGATCACGATCCTCGCGGCCCCGGGCCACACCGACGGCCACGCGATCTTCCGCATCAAGTCCGGCGAAGACTCACTGCTGCACATCTCGGACCTCGCCCATAACCACGTGCTGATGTTCGAGGACCCGAACTGGTTCATCGACTTCGACCACAACCCGGAAGTGGCCGTCGCCACCCGCAAGAAGGTCTTCGCCGAGATCGCGGCGACCAAGGAGCGCGCCTACGGCTTCCACCTCCCCTGGCCCGGCCTGGGCGTGGTGATCCCCAACGGACGCAAGGGCTACCAGTGGGTGCCCTCCTCCCATCGCTGGGATTTCTGACGCTCGTTGACCTCTGCGGGCAAAGGGGTTGAGTTAACCCCATGCCCTCGGACTCCTGTCCTTCCCGCCACCGCACGATCCGCCGCCTCACCCGCGTCGTGAACGTGGGCGGCGTCGGCGTGGGCGGAAATAATCCCATCCGGGTCCAGTCGATGACGACTTCCGACACGGAGGACGTCGCGGCGACGGTGGCGCAGGCGATCCGCCTGGCCGAAGCGGGCAGCGAGATCATCCGCATCACGGCGCCGAACAAGGCCGCGGCGGCCGCGCTCAAGGAGATCCGGCAGAAATTCCGGGCGGCGGGCTTCACCCAGCCGCTGGTGGCCGACATCCACTTCCTGCCGTCAGCGGCGATGGAGGCGGTCGAACACGTGGAGAAGATCCGCGTGAACCCGGGCAACTACGCCGACAAGAAGAAGTTCGCGGTGCTCGAATATACGGACGCGGCCTACGCCGAGGAGCTGGAGCGCCTGCACGCGGCCTTCACGCCGCTGGTCCTCCGCGCCAAGGAACTCGGCCGCTCCCTCCGCATCGGCACGAACCACGGCTCGCTCTCCGACCGCATCATGAACCGCTTCGGCGATTCGCCGAACGGGATGGTGGAGTCCGCCCTCGAATTCATCCGCATCGCGGAGTCCCACGGCTTCAGGGACATGGTGCTGTCGATGAAGTCCTCGAACCCGAAGGTGATGGTCGAGGCCTACCGTCTGGCGGCCGCCCGCATGACGGAGCTCGGCATGGATTATCCGCTCCACCTCGGCGTGACCGAGGCGGGCGAAGGCGAAGACGCCCGCATCAAGTCCGCGATCGGCATCGGTTCGCTGCTCGCTGACGGGCTGGGCGACACGATCCGCGTCTCGCTGACGGAAGACCCCTGGCACGAGATCCCGGTCTGCAAGGAGATCGTCCGCCGTGCCGAAGCTTTCGCCGCCCTCGGCGCCGCTTCCTCGGTACAGCTGCCCGCCGATCCGGCCGACCCGTTCTCGTTCACCCGACGCGCGACGGAGACCATCGAGCTGTCCACGAAATGCCTCGCCGGCTCGAGCGAGACCCCTCGCGTGGTCGTCCGCAGCGTCGCCGGCCTCGCCGACTGGCAGGCCGCGGCCAAGGAACTCCTCGACGTCCATGCCGCCCAGCGCGAAGTCCGCGCCGAAGGCTTGCTCCTGCGCCTCGACGACCCCGCCCACGCCGCCGGCCTCCGCTCGCTGCGTAAGGCCCTTGGACAGGCCGTCCCCGCCCTCTTCGTCGAGACCAGCCTCTCCCCCGCCGACTTCCCCTTCGACGGCTCTGGCAGCCGCCTCGTGGTCGTAAAGGCCTTCTCCGCCGCTGATGGTGCCTCGCTCAAAGCCTGGGGCGAAGCGGTCACCAAGAACGACGTGGTCCTGGCGGTCGACCTCGATGGACCGACGGTCACCGCGCTTGCCCGAGAACTCGCCGCGATCCCGGCCGACCGCCTCATCCTCACGTCCTCGCAGCCGCAGGACGGCCTGCATGCGACGGGCACCTATCGCGAACTCGTCCGTTGCGCCGCCGTGGCGAATCTCAAGGCCCCGCTCTGGATTCGCGCCACGGTCGCCAACGCCGTGCTCCTCGATCCGGGTTTCCAGTCGCGACTGCTCGAAGCCTCGATCCTCGCCGGCGGTCTGCTCGTCGACGGCTACGGCGACTTCCTTTCCTGCGAGACGCCGACCTCTTCCGCGAAGTCCCTCACCCTCGCGTATGACATCCTGCAGGGAGCGCGCATGCGCCAGACGAAGACCGAATACGTCGCCTGCCCGAGCTGCGGCCGTACGCTCTTCGACATCCAGTCGACGACCCTGAAGATCAAGGAACGCACCGGCCACCTGAAGTCCGTCACCATCGCCGTCATGGGCTGCATCGTGAACGGCCCCGGCGAGATGGCCGACGCCGACTTCGGCTACGTCGGCGGCGCCCCCGGCAAGATCAACCTCTACGTCGGCAAGACCCCGGTGAAGTTCAACATCCCCCAGGAAGAAGCCGTCGAACGCCTCGTCGACCTCATCAAGGAAAAGGGACGTTGGGTGGACGCATAAGCGCGCCCACGGGTAGTAGCGGTTGGCGGTTAGCGGCTGGCGGTTTGGAAATGAAAAGCCGGGGAAGCACCAGATGTTTCTTGCTAGCATGAGGTAGGGCGGGCTCTCCGAGCCCGCCGTTGAGCCCATCGACATCCGCACCTCTGTCCGCGAACGGACGGCTCGGAGAGCCGTCCCTACCTTTATTTAACCTCCGCCGTGAGCACCTCGATCAATGGCGCGGAATCGGGCAGGCCGTGCGGATGATGGTCGCCGCCTTCCTTAGGAAACAGCTTCACGCGGCCGCCGTTGTCCTGCCAGAGCTTGATGACATGCGCGGCGTTGTCTTCGAACGGCACGGTCTTGTCGGCGGTGCCGTGGCACGAAATCAGGAACACGCCGGCCTTGATCGCCGGGAGCAGGCCTTCGGCCGGCTGCAGCGACTTGGCCTTGGCTTCGTCGTCGTTCGCATAACCGAACTCGGTCTTGTACAGCGCCCAGTCCTTCGGACTGCCCTTGCTCTGGTGCGTCAGGGCCACACCGCCCGGCCAGGAACGGATGTCGCACACGCCGTTGTCGAGGTAGAGCACGCTGATGCGGTCGGGGTGGAGGCGGGTCCAGGCGTTGATGTATAAGCCGCCGCGCGAGATGCCGAGGAGCGCCGGCTTGGCGGAGAGCCCGCGCTTGCCGTGGAATTCCTCGTAGGCCTTCTCCCAGGTCGCCATCGCGCGGGCGGAACCGAACTGGTTGCTCACGCCGACGTAGACGACGTGCCAGCCTTTCTCGACGAGACCGTCCTCGAGCGACTTCAGGTGGCCGCCGAACTCGCCGACCCAGAGCCACGGCTTACCGGGGGCGGCCTGGTCGGGGACCTTAACGGTCACGGCCTTGCCATCGATGGTAAGTTTCTCGACCGTGGCGGCCGAAGCGACGGCGCAAAGCGCCATTCCGAGCAGAGCGAGGAGGATGCGGGGCATGGCTCGATTTATGTGCAAAGGTGCAAACGTGCAAAGGTGCAAATGTGGCGACCTTACCCCATATCTTAACTTTTGCACTTTTGCACAGGGGCCTTGGCCCCGATTTGCACTTTTGCACCTGAGCTGACGCACCTGCTTCTTGCCAGCGGGGGCAAGTCCGCCCTATCTCTTCCTCCTATCCACTTATGAAACCCGTACTTCTGGTGATCCGCGACGGTTGGGGCGAAAACCACGACCCCAAGCATGACAAGTTCAACGCCGTGAAGCTGGCGAACCTCCCGGTCTCGCGCGGCCTGACCAAGGATTGGCCCCGCACCGAGATCATGGCCCACGGCCTCGACGTCGGCCTGCCGGTCGGCATCATGGGCAACTCCGAAGTCGGCCACCAGAACATCGGCGCCGGTCGCATCGTCGACCAGGAGATCGTCCGCATCGACAAGGGCCTCACCGATCCGGCCGGCATGCGCCAGATCAAGGCCTTCCGCGGCCTCGTCGAGAACGTCAAGGCCACCGGCGGCGCGGTCCACCTGATGGGCCTCTGCTCCGAAGCCGGCGTCCACTCCACCCTGCCCCACCTCTACGCCCTGCTCCGCCTGCTGAAGGAAGAAGGCCTCACCAAGGTCTTCGTCCACGCCTTCATGGACGGACGCGACAGCCCGCCCACCTCGGGCCTCGGCTACCTCGAGCAGCTCGAAGCCGAGCTCGCGAAGATCGGCGTCGGCAAGGTCGCCAGCGTCGCCGGCCGCTTCTGGGCCATGGATCGCGACAACCGCTGGGAACGCGTGAAGACCGCCTACGACGCCCTCACCGGCGCCCCCGCCCCGGAGGCCGCCTCGGCCGCCGAAGCGGTGCAGGCCTATTACGACAAACCCACCGACGCCAACACCGTCGGCGACGAGTTCGTCCCCGCCACCCGCATCAAGGGAACCGCCTTCATCCAGGACGGCGACTCGGTGCTGTTCTTCAACTTCCGCGGCGACCGCCCGCGCGAGATCACCCGCGCCTTCATCGACCCCGAGTTCAAAGGCTTCCCGCGCGCGAAGCTGCTCAAGATCTTCTACGCCACGCTGACGAACTACGAGAAGGGCCTCTGCCCCAACGTGGTCTTCGACAAGCCCGCCAAGATGGTGAACATCCTCGGCGAGTGGGTCGCCAAGCAGGGCATCCCGCAGTATCGCACCGCGGAGACCGAGAAGTTCCCGCACGTGACCTTCTTCTTCAACGACTACCGCGAAGAAGCCTTCGCCGGCGAAGAGCGCGGCATGGCGCAGAGCCCGAAGGAAGTCTCGACCTATAACCAGAAGCCCGAGATGTCGGCCGCGCACGTCACCGAGATGGCCAAGGCCGCGATCCTTTCCGGCAAGTACGGCCTCATCGTCGTCAACTACGCCAACCCGGACATGGTCGGCCACACCGGCGACCTCGCCGCGGTCTGCAAGGCCTGCGAAGCGGTCGACCAAGGCCTGGGCGTCCTCCTCGCCGCCATCGACCAGGTCGGCGGCAAGGCCCTCGTCACGGCCGACCACGGCAACGCCGACCAGATGTGGGAGCCGGAAGAGAACTGCGCCCACACGCGCCACACGCTCAGCCCCGTCGAGGTCGTCCTCTACGGCGCCGGCTGCAAGTCGCTCAAGACCCGCCCCACCGGCCGCCTGGCCGACGTCGCCCCGACCCTGCTCGCCCTCATGGGCCTGCCGAAGCCGGCGGAGATGACCGGCGAGTCGTTGATAGCCGGGTAACTGCCGACGCACTTCGGGTGGCAGGTGGCAGCCCCAGGTGACGGGTGGCAGGCTAAAAACCTCCGGACCTAGGTTCGGGGGTTTTCTTTTGGCGCCTCCCCGCCACCGGCCACCCGAGGCCGCCACCCGCCACCTGAAACGGCTTCTCAGGACAGCACGTGGTGCTACCTATTTGATTCCCGTCGCGAAACTGATGCCGAGCGAATCGGCGACGGCGCGGACGATCTCGACCTCTGCGGGCTCGGCGCGTCCGTCGTGCAGCATGGCCGCGCCGATGGCGCGGACGAACTGACGGCGGGCAGGCACGCCCTGTCCGGCGATGACGGCGAGGGCTTCGTCGACCTTGCCGAGGTCGACCGACGCCGGCGGGACCATCGTGGGCGACAGGCCGGCCAGTCCCAGCACACCGGCGCCGAGCGCGTAGGCGCGGGCCTGCGCCGCAGGATCTTCGCCGGAGGTCTGCACGACCGCGGAAAGCACCAGGCCGCAGGCGGCGGCGAGGTCGCCGGAGCGTGGCGTGACGTTCATCTCCCAACGGGAAAGGTAACGCCGGATCGACGCTTGGATCAGGAGGACGATCAGGCCGTCCTCGGCCTCGTAGCCGGCCTTCTCCAACGCCTGCTTGAAGGCCGCCTCCTGCGCATACGAGAGCTGGCGCAAGGCCGGCATGGAAAGGTCGAGCAAGGCCACGCGGGAACCGGCGGGGACAGCGCGAAGCAAAGCATCGAGGCGACGAACCTCCCTGACCACTTCACCGCCGGCGAGGGATTCGGCCTGGGCGAGCTGGGCGGCACGCTGCGCCGGATCATGACGCAGGATGAGTCCGAGCACGACGGCCATCGCGCTCACGGGGTCTTCGGAAGCCTCGCGCAAAGCGCCGGGGATCACGCCGCGGAAACCGACCGAGTCCTGGATCTGCAGGTCCGTCGGCACCGCGCGAGCCGTGGCAGGCAGCGGCGGAGGCGTCGCGACGGCCCGGCCGCTGAGCCCGGAGACCGGTTCATCTTCGGCCGAGACGGCGACCGGGGTGACGTCCGGAATATGTCCGTCGAACGCCGGGTCGACGCGGCGGATGCGTTCGTCGATCGGCGGGTGCGAGGAGAAGAGCGACTCGAGGAAGCCGGCTGAGCCCGAGAAGAACATGTGCTGGGCTTCGAGTTCGGCGGCAGACGCTTCGCGCTGCGCGCCAGAGAGCCCGGCGACCTTGCGGAGGGCCGAGGCGAGGCCGAGCGGGTTGCGGGTGAACTGGACCGCGGAAGCGTCGGCAAGATACTCGCGCTGACGCGAGACCGAGGCCTGGATGACGCGCGCGAAGAAGACGCCGCCGAGACCGACGAGTACGACGACGAGGCCGGCGACCGCCAGCGGCCAGAGGTTGTTCTTGCGGGAGGAGCCGGAATTGAGGCCGATGCGGACGATGATGTAGCCCAGCTGCGCGAGCGCGGTCAGGCCGGCGACGGTGCCGATGATGCGCAGGTTGAGTTTCATGTCCCCGTTGCCGATGTGGCTGAACTCGTGGGCGATGACGCCCTGGAGCTCGTCGCGGGTCAGATTACGCAGGGCGCCGCGCGTCACGCCCACCGCGGCGTCCTGGGGCGTGTTGCCGGCCGCGAAGGCGTTGATGGTCTCGTCGCCGTCGATGACGTAGCAAAGCGGCACCGGCAGGCCGGAGGCCAGGGCCATCTCCTGCACGACGTTCAGGTAGCGACGCTCGGAGGCATCCTTGGTGGTCGCGCCGACCAACCGGCCGCCGAGGCGCTCGGCGATGGCGCCGCCGCCCTTGGAAAGCTCGGCGATGCGCAGCAGGCTGCCGCCGAGGATGACCACCAGGGCCGTACCTGCCGTGGCCACGAACAGCTTCGGTTGGAACCAATCGATCTCCCCGCCGCGGACCAGCTTCTGCTGACCGAGCACGGCGAGGACGTAGAGCGAACCGGCGAGCACCACGATCGCCAACACGAGGAGCGCGACCAACTTGGTCGTGCGTCCGCGGGCCTCATCCTGGGCCCGGAAGAAATTCATCGTGCCGGCCATGGGCCGAAGTCAGCGCTCAGAGCTGAGGGTCGGCGAACAGACGACGATAGGCCGCCGAAAGCATCAAAGTGTAGAGAGGAATCGTCGCGAAGACTCCGACGAGGCAGGCGATCAGGCCGACCTGGGAGACGATCTGCGCCACGATCACCAGCAGGAAAGCCCAGCCCCAGTGGGCAGTGACCGCCTGTCGGCTCATTTCAAGGCACTCCCAGAAGGTGCCTCGCTTGTCCGCCAGCAGGTTCCAGGAGAGCATCCAGGCGATCGACAGATAGATGCCTGGTAGGTAGCAGAGCACGAAAGCGACGATCAGGAAGGGCACCATGACGAGGAGCATCAGCCACGAAGTCCCGAAATCCTGGAAACCGCTGAAAAGGTCGTCCAACTTGGCCGGCTCGCCGCGGATGGCCTTATCGTTGAAGCGACAGATCCCGACCGTGAGGGGCGGGATGGTCACGATGAAGCAGCTCAGGAGCATCCAAAGGAAATTAACCAGGACGATGTTCCAGAAATCGCGCTTCAGCGCTTCGAAAGCAGCAGGGAGACAAGCCCCCAGGTCGAAAGGAGAGACGGCGTTGCGAGCACGCTGGACACGGCCGAGCTGCTCGGGATTAAGGGTAGCGAAGATGCTCATGATCGGGGGGACTCTAGGAAACGCTTAGAACGAGACCTTCGGGGCGGCCTTCTCGGCCGGATCTTCGATCTTGAAGAACTCGCCGGCCTGGAAGCCGAAGGCGTTCGCGATGAAGATCTGCGGGAAGACTTCGCGGCCGTTGTTGTAGAACAGGACGGCGTCGTTGAAGGCCTGACGGGAGAAGGCGATGCGGTTCTCGGTCGAGGTGAGCTCCTCCATGAGGCTGCGCATGGTGGCGTCGGCCTTGAGCTGCGGATACTGCTCGGCGACGACCATCAGGCGGCCGAGGGCGCCGCTGAGGCCGGCTTCGGCCTGGCTGAGGTCGCGCATGGCGGCGGGGTCGTTCGGGTTGCCGGCGAAACGGACGTTGGCCTGGGTGGCCTTGGCGCGGGCTTCGATGACCGCGGTGAGAGTGCCGCTCTCGTGGGCCATGTAGCCCTTGGCGGTCTCGACGAGGTTGGGGATCAGGTCGTAGCGGCGCTTGAGCTGTACGTCGACCTGGGCGAAAGCGTTCTTACAAGCGTTTCGCAGCGCGACGAGGCTGTTGTAGATGCCCACGCCCCAGATCGCCGCGATGACGAGGGCGACGACGATGACGAGGAGGAAGATCAGCAGGACGGAGACGAAGGCGCTCATATTGAGACTCAAGTTACCCGCCCCGCCCCACCCTGCAAGTCGGCAGGGGTCGGTCGGGGGATAATTTTAAGCGTCAATTGGAACGCCTTAAACCCTTCCCAATCAGGCTTAAGCGGCCTTTTCCAGACGCACGCAGACTTCGTCGATCAGGAAGGCCGGGGTCGAGGCGCCGGCGGTCACGCCGACGGTGCCGAAACGGGCCAGCGCGGCGAAGTCCAGCTCGGCGGCGGTCTCGACGTGGAAACAAGGCAACCCTTGGATCTCGACGAGCTTGGCGAGCTTCACCGTGTTGGCCGAGTGGCGGCCGCCGATCACGACGATGGCCTGGCAACCCTGCTTCTGCAGTTCGAGGATGTCGGCCTGGCGGTCCTTGGTGGCGCCGCAGATGGTATCGAAGATCAGCGTTCCCGGGAAACGGGCCTTCAGCAACGCGGCGAGTTTCTCGAACTCGTCGGTGAACATCGTCGACTGCGAGACCATGCAGACCTGCGCGCCGAGCTCGGGAAGCGCGGCGATGTCGGCCTCCGAAGTGATGACGTGTCCTTTGCCTTCGGCGTACCCGAGGAGGCCGATGACTTCGGGATGCTTGGGGTCGCCGAAGATGACGGTGGCGTAGCCCTTGCGCGCGTGCAGGCGCACCTTGCCGGCGATGATGCCGACGTCCGGGCAGGTGGCGTCGCGGAATTCCATGCCGAGCGACTTGAGGTATTCGCGACGCTCCGGCGAGATGCCGTGCGCGCGGACGACCATGACGGCGCCCGCATCGGTGGCCTTCGAGACCTCGAGCTTGGCCTCGCTGCGGTAATCGCCGACCTCGCGGATGCCCTCGCCGGTGAGGACCTCCATCATCTGGCGGTTATGGATCAACGGGCCGTCGGTGTAGACGGGATGACGGCCCTTCTGCGCATACTCGCGGGCGATATCGATGGCGCGTTCGACGCCCCAGCAGAAACCCGCGGACTTGGCTCGGATGACCTTCACGGCTTCAAGGTGCGGGCAAGCCCGGCCGATTCAAGCAAAGTCCGGCCTTACTTGGCCGGGACGCCCCAGACCTCGGCTTCGATGTAGTCGTTCGAAGGTCCGGCGGAGTTGCCCTTGGAGTGGAAGCGGACGTAGCGGCCCTTGACGGCGGCGACAGGGATCACGCGGCCTTCGTTGGACTCGTAGTAGCAGTAGTCCTTGCCCTTGCCGAGGCCCAGCTCGCCTTCGGAGTCGTTGTTGTAGACGGTGGTGACGCCGGTCTTGAAGGAGGCGTCGTCGGAAATCTGGACGATGACGTTGAAGTAGACGCGGCGCTCGCGGTGGAAGTGCCAGACGGCGATGGCGCTGATCTCGGCGGACTTGCCGAGGTCGACCTGGACCCAGTGATGGCCGCGGGGCAGTTCGACTTCGAAGCCTTCTTCGCCGCCCTTGTCCCCGTCGGTGACGTAGGAGAAATCGCCGGCGGCGGCTTCGCGGGCGGAGGAGGTCACGTTGGCGCCCTTGGCCAGGTTGACGGCGGCGGACGGCACCTTGGGCAGCTTGCGCGGGGCGGACGAGACCGGCTCGAGATTGTTGATCTTCACCGGACGCGGCGTGCCGAGCGCGACCGACTTCGGCAGCTCGAGCGGGAGCTCCTTGTCCTGGGCCAGGACGAAGGCGGGGAGAGCGAGCAGGCAGAGGGCGAGGGACTTCATGGGGATAAGGTTAAGACAACGAGAAGACCGCGGGGTTTCAAGCCTTCGGGGCTTCCAAGGTGCGGACACGGCGGTGCTTGAGCGGGAAACGCAGGATGACGGTCGTTCCGACGTCCGGGGTGCTCTGGATGTCCACCGTGCCGCCATGGGCCCGGAGGATGCGCAGGAGGATGAGCATGCCGATGCCGCCGCCCGAAGCTTTCGTGGTGTAATAGGCGTCGAAGACACGCGTCAGCTTGTCGGCGGGGATGCCCACCCCGGTGTCGCGGATGGACAGGACGACCCATTCGTCGTCGGACGAAAGCTTCACGTGGATGTCGCCGCCGCGGTCCATGGCCTCGAGGGCGTTCTTCATCACGTTGAAGAGCGCCTGCTTGATCTGATTGCGGTCCCCGAGGATGAGCGGGAGCTCGCCGGGGACGTCGAGGGAGACGCGCACGCCCAGCTGCTCCATCTGTTCGCGGAGGAGAGCGGTGGCCTCGGCGACGACAGCGACGAGGTCGGTGTCGGTGAGGTGCGGCGGCGTCTGGCGGACGGCCCCGAGAAAATCGCGCACGATGCCGTCGAGGCGCTTGATCTCGCCTTGGCAGACCTCCGCGGCCTTGCGGACCTTTTCCGCGGCCGGCGAGTCGCCGAGCTTGGCGGCTTCGCGCTGGAGGAGCTGCAGGTGGATGCCGATCGCGTTGAGGGGGTTGCCGACCTCATGGGCGACGCCGGCGGCCAGGGAGACGATGGAATCGATGCGTTCGCTCTCGACGCGGTCCTCGGTCTGCACGCGCTCCTTCGTGACGTCGCTGAGGACGGCCACGCGGCGGCTGCGCTCGGCGCCCTGCTGCTCACCGACGCGCGCGAGGTGCAGCGTGAGGAGACGCGGCTCGGGATAACGGACCTCGAGTTCGCGGGACAGGGCGCCCACGGTCTCGGGCAGTTCGAGGGCCTGGGCGATGTCGGGCGAAAGGCGGCGCAGTTCGGCGCCGGCGACGTCGTCCGGATTGACGCCGAGGAGGCGGACCGCGGAGGCGTTGGCGTATTCGATGGCGCCGTCGTGCGAGAGCACGATCACGCCCTCGCGGAGCGTATCCAGCACCGTCTCCATGAGGTCGCGCTCACGTTCGAGGCGGCGGGCGAGGATCGCGAGATTCTGCGCGTCGAGGTCGTCGATACGGCCGAGGACGCGGTCAAGCGGGCTGAAGCGACGACGGGCCATGGTCAGGTGGCGCGCGCCGCGACGAGGCGGGCGATCACGGCGATGAGCTGGCGCGCGACGGCGGCCTTGGAGGCCGGTCCGATCACTTCACGGAAACCGTCTCGTCCGAGCAGGATGAGCTTGTTCTCGTCGGAGCCGAAGGCGCCCTCGGGGCCGGCGACGGAATTGGCGGCGATCAGGTCGAGCCCTTTGCGTTCGAGCTTATCGAGGGCGTGGGCTTCGACGTTCTCGGTCTCGGCGGCGAAGCCCACCAGGAACTGGTCGGTACGGCGTTCTTCGGCGAGGGCCGAGACGATGTCAGGTACCGGCTCGAGTTCGACCGTCATCCCCTGCCCGTCCTTCTTCAGTTTCTGCGGGGCGGTCGCCCTCGGACGCCAGTCGCTGACGGCGGCCGTCATGATCAGGACGTCACAGGGACCGAAAAGGGCGTCAGCCTGGCGATGCATCTCGGCGGCGGTGACGACCGGATAGACCATCACGCCGGCGGGTTCCGGCAGGGAGACCGGGCCGGCGACCAGGTCGACCGACCAGCCGGCTTCCTTCGCGGCCGCGGCCAGAGCGAAGCCCATCTTGCCCGTCGACGGGTTGCTGATGAAGCGGACCGGATCGAAGAACTCGCGCGTAGGACCGGCGGTGATGAGGCAGCGGAGGGACAAGGGACGAAAGCGGTTGGGGGCGGCGGTTAGCGGTTGGCGGTTAGGCCAAACGCTGGGGATACCTTGGCGGAGGAAGGGGGCGGAAACAATAGAGAAGGGGTAGGGACAGGAAAGGCAGAGAGAACAATGAATCTCGGGTGGCAGGTGGCGGCCCCGGGTGGCGGGTGGCAGGCAATAATTCCCGACGCCTGCACCCGAACCTGAACACCCGTACCCGATACCTGATGGCCGAGACCTGAGACCTGAACATACGATCCCGCCACCTGCCAACCGGACCAGCCACCCGCCACCTGAAGCGACTGCCCCTCACTTTTGCACCTAGGGCAGCACGCGGTGCTGCCCCTACCCCTATCCCTTGCATTCTCCCTCCGGGCCACTCACATTCCCTCCATGGAAATCTTTCTGGCGACGGGCAATGCGCATAAGGCCGAGGAATTCGGCCGCATGTTCGCCAAGGCGCGGCTCGACGTGCGCGTGCGCTCGGCCAAGGACCTCGGCGGCATGCCGTATGTCGAAGAGATCTCCGGCACCTTCAACGGCAACTGCCGGCTGAAGGCTGAAGCCCTGCGCGCGATCGCGCCGCGCAAGGCCTGGGTGCTCGCGGATGACAGCGGGCTGTGCTGCGATGCTTTGCAGGGCGGACCGGGCGTCGACTCCGCGGTCTACGCCGGCGTCGGCGCGACCGACGCGCAGAACCGGGCGAAGCTCCTCGAAGCGATGAAGAAGGCTCCGCCCCACAAGCGCGGCGCGCGCTTCGAATGCCACCTCATCCTCCTCGGACCCAACCAGGAAGTCGGCAAGTTCGTCGGCCAGTGCTGGGGCAAGATCCTCGAAGCCGAGGTCGGCACCGAAGGCTTCGGCTATGATTCGCTTTTCGTGCCCGCCAACGAAGACCGCACCTTCGGCGAGCTCAGCCCCGCCAAGAAAGACTCGATCAGCCACCGCGCCAAAGCCTTCCAACTCATGGCCGCCTGGCTGCGCGAGAATGGGGTGGCCTGAAGCAAGAAAGATGGAGAGACAGATGAAGGATGGATGATTTGAAAACAAGGGTCTGAAAAGACCCCAGGCTTAATCAAATCACAGATCTTCCATCATCCATCCTTCATCTGCATCGAATATCCTTCATCGCGCGTGCGCGTAGCGCGACGCGCTCAGAAAAACACCGCTTCGGACAAGGCTTCCGGGGCGGCCATGAAGGCGACGCGCTGCGTGAGCTTGCGGCTGTCATGGCTGCGAGAGAAGGCGATGGTCGCGTGCGAGCAGCCTTCGGAGTGCTCCCAGGAGAAGCGGGCGCCGTCGGCGAAGACCCACTCGGCGTCGAGGCAGTCGCCCGCCGGAGGCTTCTCGGAAAGAGCGAATGAGACGTCGAGGTGCGAGCGGGTGAGCCCCGCGCAGTGCGTGAGGCACGAACGCATCCACTCGAGGATGCCGTAGGCCTCGCCGCGCATGCCCGCGCGGTGCGAGACGGTCACGGAGCGGAGACTGCGGACGAGTTCGGCCGGCTTATGCGCGGCGAGATACTGGCCGAGGGCCTGACGAACCGGGAGGCAACGCGCGACGGATAGGTCACGCACGGCCTTCGGCTTCGGGAAGGCCTGCAGGAAGAAGGCGTCGCCCTCGAGCGAGCGGTCGGCGACGACGCGGCGGCAACGGGCGGTCCAGTTCAGCCAGGGCTTGAATTCGTCGACGGTCACGCCGTGGACCCAGACGTTGGTCGGCAGGTCGCCTTCGAGCCAGGTGGAGACGAGGGACTCGAGCTCGGGCGTCGGCGCGCCGTGGGCGAGCATGAGCGCTTCGCAGCAGCGCTTGCCGCGGCGGGAGGGATCGAAGAAACAGAGGACGTTGACCTTGGCCTCGAGCGCGGCGGCGGCCTCGGCGGCCGGGCGGGCGGCAAGGACGACGAGCCGGCAGGGGTAGCGCTGGGCGAAGCGGATGGCTTCGTCGAAACGGGCCTGCGCGTCGGCGGGCGTGACCCCGGCGCCGAACATCAGCACGAGGTTCATCTGCGAGGCGCGCGCGGCGTTCTCGCCTTCGTCGGCCCACGCCTTGTCGAGCGACGGCAGGACGGCCGAGATCTTGACCGGGAAGCCCGGCAGCGCGTCGATCAGCGGATGAGCCATGATCAGCGGCCGGCGTTGCGCCAGGCGTGTCCGTGGGCGGCCAGGAGGGCGTCGCCGCCCGCGGGACCCCAGGAACCGGCGGCGTAGGTCTCCATGCCGGCGCGGCCCTGCTGCTGCCAGCTCTGGAGAAGCGGCGTGAAGAGGCGCCAAGAGGCTTCGGTCTCGTCGCCGCGGATGAAGAGCGTGCGGTCGCCGACGATGCCGTCGAGGATCAGGCGCTCATACGCTTCGGGCGTGTTGGAACCGTAGGTGGTGGCGTAGCGGAAGCTCAGGCGGACCGGCTGCGTGCGCGGCTCGAGGCCGGGCACCTTGGAATTGAGGACGAGCGTCGTGCCTTCGTCAGGCTGGATCTGGATGACGAGGCGGTTCGGGGCCAGGTCGTAGCGGGCGTCGCCGGCGAAGAGTCCGGACTCCGGCTGCTTGAACTGGATGGCGATCTCGGAGACGCGGCGGGCGAGGCGCTTGCCGGAGCGCATGTAGAACGGCACGCCGGACCAGCGGCTGTTCTCGATGGAGAAACGGAGCGCGCAGAAGGTCTCGGTGGCGGAGTCCTGCGGGATGTCCTTCTCGCCGAGGTAACCCGGCACCTTCTCGCCGCCGGAGAGGCCTTCGGCGTATTGGGCGCGGACGGCGTCGGCGTTGGCGCCGAGACGCAGCGGCTGGATGGACTCGAGGAGCTTGACCTTCTCGTCGCGGATGTGCTCGGCGGAGAGGGAGCGCGGCTGTTCCATCGCGACGAGCGCGAGGAGCTGCATCGTGTGGTTCTGCAGCATGTCGCGCGTGGCGCCGCTGCCGTCGTAATAGCCGCCGCGGGTGCCGACGCCGAGCTCTTCGGCTACGGTGATCTGGACGTGGTCGACGTGGCGACGGTTCCAGAGGGGCTCGAAGATCGGATTGGCGAAACGCAGGACGAGGAGATCCTGGACGGTCTCCTTGCCGAGGTAGTGGTCGATGCGGAAGATCTGCGACTCGCGGAAGTTGCGGGCGGCGACGGCGTTGAGATGGACGGCGGAGTCGAGGTCCTTGCCGAACGGCTTCTCGATGATGACCTTGCTCTCGAGTTCGGTGCCGATGCCGCGGCCGGCGAGGCCGGACTGGCCGAGGTTCTCGAGGATGGCTTCGAAGACGGTGGGCGGGGTCGAGACGTAGAAGACCAGCTGCAGGGGGCGACCGGCGCGCTTCTCAGCGGCGGCGATCTGCTCCTTCAGGGCGGCGTAGGCCTTGGGGTCGTCGTAACCGCCGGCCTGGTAGGAGGTATTGTCCTCGACGCGCTGCCAGATGTCGGGGCGGAACTCGCGGCGGGAGAACTTCTTGATGTCGGCGGCGGCCTGGGTGCGGAACTCGGCGTCCGGCACGGGCTTACGGCCGAAGCCGATCAGGTGGAAGTCGGCCGGCAAGAGGCTGTCGACCGCCAGGTTGTACAGGGCGGGGAGGAGCTTGCGGGCGGCCAGGTCGCCGGAGGCGCCGAAGATGACCACGCAGGTCGGCTGGGCGCCGCGGTGCTTGCTCAGGCCGGAGAGGAACGGATGACGGTCGGTGTCGGACATCGGAGTCTAGA
>JBJOMV010000028.1:0-20789 GCA_046052185.1 Verrucomicrobiota bacterium
TCGAGATCAACACGATGCCCGGCATGACCGCCACCAGCCTGATGCCCAAGAGCGCTTCCTGCGTCGGGCTCGATTTCCCCGCGCTCGTGCGCCGCATGGCCGCCCCGGCCCTCGCGCGCGCCGCGCATACCGACCGACGCTGACCATGGGCCTCTTCGATTCTCTGTTCGGCCGCCGCCGCGACGCTTTCCGCGGGCAGGCCGACCGTGACTGGCGCGCCCTCGTGCCGCAGGACGTCCAGCGCGTGCCCGCCGGCGAACTCGGCCGCAAGCGCGTCGTACGCTCCAAGCTGCCGACCGTCGCCGCGGCGCTCTTCCTCGGCGTGCTCGTCACGCTGCTCTGGTGGGCCGTCGACGAATCCGCGGCCGGCGCGCCCGCCGGCAAGGTGCGTTTCCAGACAGACGGTTTCCTTTCCGAAGCCTTCGTGAAGAAGGTCGTCGCCGCGGGCCCCGAAGGCTTCGCGCGTGACGTCCGTTCCATCAAGGCCGAGCTCGAGGCCGACAACCAGGTCGTCGCGGCCGACGTGCGCCGGCGCGGCGACGGCACGCTCGAGATCACCCTGCGCGAGCGGCTCGCCGTCGCCAAGGTCGTGAGCCTCGCCGAGAAGAACGCCGCGATGCAGGTGCGTCTCGTGGCCGCCGACGGCCGGACCTTCGCCGGCGTCGGTTACCCCGAACAGGCGGTCCGTAACCTGCCGGAGATCCAGCATTTCCGCTCGACCGGGACGGATGACGACCTGCTCATCGACGGCATCGAGATCGCCGCGCCCTTCCTGCTGACCGTGCGCACGAGCTATCCGCAGCTCTACAAGCAGTGGTCGGCCCTCTCGCTGCGCGACTGCTTCGGCGCGCAGGAGGATTCGCCCGGCTCGAACCTCCGCGTCACCGTCCGCCCCGGCACCCAGCCGATGGACCGTCCCGCCTTGGTCGAGATCGTCTTCTCCACCGCCAACTGGCGCAACGAGCTCGCGCTGCTCGGCCGCATCAACGTCGACGAACTCCTGCGCCGGCCCGGCACGACCGCGCCGGCCTACGTGCTCAAGATGTCCATCCAGAACCGCACCAACGCCGCTTCGCCCGTCCCTGAACCTCGCCTCGTCCCCGTCACCGCCCCCGCCGCCCTCCCTCTCCGATGACCCCCAAGCCCCTTCCATCCCTCATCGCCGTCATCGACATCGGCACCCATAAGACCGCCAGCCTCCTCGGACAGGTCATCGACGGCAAGGCCCGCATGCTCAGCTTCAGCGAGCGCCGCACCGACGGCGTCGTCAAAGGCACCGTCACCGACCTCGAGAAGCTCACCCACTGCGTGCATGAGGTCGTGAACGACATCGAGCGCGGCTCCGGGCGCGCGGTCGAACAGGTCTACCTCTCGTTGTCCGGACCGGCCGCCGAAGGCGAGCGCGTGAAGGGCTTCATCGCCGTGCCCGCGCACGACGGCAAGGTCACCGCCAAGGACGTCGCGGACGCCGTCGCCTCGGCCAAGCGCCTCGAGCCGCCGGCGGGACGCAGCACGCTGCTGTACATGCGCCAGCCGACGATGCTGGACAACCGCGCGGTCGGCAACGCCGTCGGCATGACGGGCAAGCGCCTCGAGGTGAATTTCTGGCGCGTGACGATGGAGGAAGGCAACATGCGCATGCGCGTGGGCATGGTCAACGGCCTCAGCATCCGCGTGCGCGACTTCATCCTCGCCTCCCACGCCGCCGCCTGCGCGACGGCGAGCGACGCGGACAAGCAGGGCGGGGTGCTCGTCATCGACATGGGCGCCGGCACGACCGACTGGATCCTCTACTACAAGGAGCACATCCTCTGCGCGGGCTCGATCCCCGTGGGCGGCGAGCACCTCACCAACGACCTCAGCGTCGCGCTGCGCATCAGCCGCGAGACGGCCGAGGACCTCAAGCAGCGCTTCGGCTCGGCCCTCCATCGCGAGACCGACGTCAACCAGACCATCTGGAAGGACGGCGACAAGGGCGTGGGCGACCAGCAGTTCAACCGCGGCACGATCACCAAGGTGCTTTCGCTCCGCTACCAGGAGACGATCGAATTCGTCCGCAAGGACGTGCTCCGTCGCCTCGAGCAGATCTTCCCCGGACACGCCGTGCGCCTCGACCAGAACATGATCCCGTCGGGCGTGATCCTCACCGGCGGTTCGGCGAACCTCGCCGACGCGGCGGAGGCGGTCCAGCTCGTGACGGGAGTCTCGGCCCGCGTCGGCGTGCCGGACTTCGAGAACGAATCGCTGCGCAAGCCCGAATATGCGGGCGTCGTCGGCCTCATGACCGCGGCCTTGGCCGACGCCCCGCCGGCCGTCGTCCGTCCCCGCGGCTTCCTCGCCCAGGTCAAGGCGCTCTTCCGTCTCTGAGATGGCCACGCCCGCTTCCATCCTGCTGGTCGGCCTCGGCGGCGCGGGCTGCGCCATGGTCACCCGGCTCTCGGCCCAGCTCCCCGCCGAGGTCTCCGTGGCCCTGCTCGACACCGACGCGCGCGCCTTGGCCGCCGGCGGACCCGGCACGAGCCTGCAGCTCGGCCGCGCGCAGACGCGCGGGATGGGTACCGGCGGCGAGGCCGCCCTCGGCCTGGCTTCCGCCGAAGCGGAGGAGCCGGCCCTGCGTCGACTCTTCACCGGCGTGCCGGTCGTCGTCCTCGTGACCGGCCTCGGCGGCGGCACGGGCAGCGGCGCCGCCGCGACCGTCGCCGGCTTCGCGGCCGAGACGGGCGCCACCGTGCTCGCCTTCGCGACGATGCCTTTCTCGCATGAGGGCGAACGCCGGATGCGTCAGGCCAACGAGGCCGCCGTCAAGATCGGCCAGAAGTGCCACGGACTCGTCGTGGTGCACAACGACCTCCTCCTGCAGCAGGTGGCGCCGGACGCCCCGTTGTCGGAATCCTTCGCCGCGGCCGACGCCTGGGTGGGCGGAGCCCTGCGCGGTCTCGCCAGCGCGTTCGCGCCCGGCGCGCTCATCGCCGTCGATCCTTCCTCCTTGCGCTCGCTGCTCTCGACGCCCGGTTCGCCGACGCTCTTCGCCTTCGGCGTGGGCGAAGGCGAAGGCGCCGCCATGAAGGCCGCGCGCGCCGCCATCGAATGTCCGCTGGCGCATGCGCCCGGCGCCGTGGCCAAGGTCGCCTCGCTTTTCGTGCACGTCGCCGGCGGTCCCGCGATGACCTCGACCGAGGCCTTCGAAGCCGTCGCCGCGGTCCGCACGCGTTTCGGCGGCGAGACCTCCACGATCCTCTGCGCGCGCGTCGAGCCCGCGCTCGGCGACCGCATCGAAGTCTCGGTCCTCGGCGCCTCGCTGCCCGCCCCCAAGCCTCCCGCCAAGACGAAGAAGGGCGGCAAGGGCGAGGATCCCGCGCAGCCGATCTTCGAGTTCGCGACGGAGGAATCGATGCGCCGCGGCCTGTTCGGCGGCACGCCGATGACGTTCATCGACGGTCAGGACGTCGACGTGCCCGCGTATATCCGGAAGGCCGTGCGCCTGCCGCCGTCGCCCTGAAGTTCGCTTCCCGGTTGCGCCCCGCCCGGGTCCTCCTACGTTCGGCCCTATGCCCGCGTTCGACGTCGCCGCCTGCCGCAAGGACTTCCCGATCCTGGGACGTTCCGTGCGCGGTCGTCCGCTGACCTATCTCGACAACGCGGCCACCTCCCAGAAGCCCTCGGTCGTCATCCGGGCCCTCGAGCGCTATTACTCCGAGCAGAACGCCAACGTCCACCGTGGCGTCCACCTCCTGAGCGAGGAGGCCACCACCGCCTACGAAGCCGCCCGCGGTTCCGTCGCGAAGTTCCTCGGCCTCAAGGACACCAGGGGCTGCGTCTTCGTGCGCGGCGCCACCGAGGGCATCAACCTCGTGGCCGAGTGCTGGGGCCGGGCCAACCTCAAGGCCGGCGACGAGATCCTGCTCACCCATCTCGAGCACCACGCCAACATCGTGCCTTGGCAGGTCATCGCCGAGCGCACCGGCGCCAAGGTCGTCGTCACGCCGGTCACGCCGCGCGGCGAGGTCGACCTCGTGGCTTTCAAGGGACTGCTTTCCGCCCGCACCAGGCTCGTCGCCTTCGCGCACGTCTCCAACGCCCTCGGCACCGTCAATCCCGCCGCCGAGATGACGCGTCTCGCCAAGGCCGCGGGAGCGGTCGTGCTCATCGACGGCTGCCAGGCCGCCGCGCACTTCAAGGTCGACGTCCCGGCGCTGGGTTGCGACTTCTACGCCTTTTCCGGCCATAAGACCTGCGGCCCGACCGGCATCGGCGTGCTCTGGGGGCGCCCGGAGCTGCTCGACGCGATGCCGCCTTACCAGTTCGGCGGCGATATGATCCGCAAGGTCGATTTCGCCGGCACCACTTTCCGCGAGGCCCCTGAGCGTTTCGAGGCCGGCACCCCGGACATCTCCGGCGCCATCGCCCTCGGCGTCGCGTTGGAATACCTGATGCCCATCCAGGAAGCCGCGCACGCGCACGAGCAGGTCCTGCTCGCCGCGGCGACCGAGCGCCTCAAGGCCATCAAAGGACTCACCATCGTGGGCGAAGCGCCCGAGAAGGTCGCCGTCATCTCTTTCAACCTCGAGGGCGGGCACCCGCACGACGTCGGCACGCTGCTCGACGCGGACGGCATCGCCATCCGCACCGGCCACCACTGCTGCATGCCGCTCATGAAGCATTACGGACTCAGCGGCACCGCCCGCGCCTCGTTCGCGTTCTACAACACCCTCGAGGAAGTCGACCGCCTGGCCGTCTCGCTCGAAAGAGCGCGGAAGATGATGGCCTAAGCCTTGGTGGTCGGCTCGGCCTCGTTCATCGAGCGACGCAGGACATCGAGGATGCCCTGGACTTCCCAGTTGCGGGCGGCGCCGGTGAGGCCGACGAGTCCGCGGGCGTCTTGAATGTCGTCAGGGTGATGTCCCGGTGGCCAATCGAGCCAGCTCCGGTCCATGGAGTGACGGGCGTCCTGCAGCAAGGGGAGCAGGGCGTTGATGCAGAGGGTATCCGCGCGTCCGTCGGAGAGCAGGCAGGCGAAGACCTCGTCGATCAGCCGCCGGCGGGCGGACTTGAGGGGCGAGGCGGGCAGGGTGAGGGCCCAGTCGCGCAGCCTGGCGCGCCAGTCGGGGCGGCGACGGTGGAGTTCGAGGTATTGGGCGAGCCGCCGGTGCGGGTGGCCGGCCGGGCGGAGGCCCCGCAGACGCCACCGTCCGCATTTCTCCATGTAGAGCGCGTCGAGTCCGAGGACGAGCATCTCTTCCGGCGGATGGCTGCGGGCTAGTTCGGACATCGGGGCGCGGTTGCCGCCGAGACCGAGGGCTTCGACGAAGAGCTCGTGGCAGGCGGCGTCCCAGCCGACCTCCTTCACGCGGGCGCGGGCGTGCTTGGTCTTGTTGCGGAAACGTTCGAGCGCGCGACGACGGAGGCCGAGCACGAGGTTGGGTTCCGCGGCCAGCACGCGGCGGGCGACCTCGCGCGAGCGACCGCGGAGTTCGAGGAGCGCGTCTTCCTCTGCGAGGTCCTCGAGGTCGCGCGGCAGATAGGGCAGGAGCACCACTGTCTCCGGGCGGTGACCCGAGTGGGTGGTCACATCCTTAGTGCCTGGCAGGAGCACCGCGTGGAGGATCACGCCGCCGAAGTGCGGATCGCGGTCGTGGCCATGGGCGTTCCAGTCGGCGCAGCGGAGATGAATCTCGATGTCGCCGCGGAGACGTCGGCCGTCGACGAGGATCTCCGCCGCCAGGAAGTCCGGCCCAGCGCCCCGGTTCCAATCGCCCGGATGGAGGATCTCGATCGTCGCGCCCGAAGCGGCGGCCATCGGACCGCGGACTTCGCCCGAGGCCCAGAGGCGTTGGATGGCGCGCTCGCCGATGGCGAAAGGGCCGTAGGGGCCGTCGATCTCCTCGACGCGGACGCAGGTGCTCATGCGCGCATCCACGCCGAACCGGCGACGCATGGGAAATCAGGAGAAAGCCCAAGGGGAAAGCACCGAATCCGCTTGAGGGAAGACCCCAGCCGCCGTTGAATCCCGCTTACGGAGAGGTGGCAGAGTGGTCGATTGCAGCTGACTTGAAATCAGCCGAGCCGCAAGGCTCCGGGGGTTCGAATCCCTCCCTCTCCGCCAGTTTAAAGGAGGACAAGAGGACACGTGGACCGGAGGGCACGAAGGTTCGGAGGGATGAGAACCCTTGGGTTCGGCGATGGCCGCCAGGCCGAGCAGGCGATGCCATCGGCATCGGGCCGTCAGGCCTGCAGCGAAGCGCACCAATCCCTCCCTCTCCGCCCGCTTTCAGGAGGACCAGAGAACTTGTAGTTTCAGCATTTTAGTGTCCTGCGTAAGTCATGTTATAGCGCGAGTCACGGCGTGACACGATTTGAGATAAAGCTAGGGTCTATAACTTAGGGAAAATACTGAGAGTCTTCTAAAATTCTTAGGTTGTCTCTGTGGTCAAAAGCAGGGTGAATGCCTAATGGAAACTATCATCGTAGTTCTATCTCTCGCATTTGCTGCCGCTTGCATCGCGTTAGCTATTTACTACATGAAGAGTTCCGATCTTCAGTCGGACTTAGCCAAGTTAGACGTCGAACTGAAGGCGCAGCAGCAAATCGTCCCGGAGCTGGTCGCGAGGGCGAACGAGGATGCGGCCAAGCTCAGGAGAGAGGTTGAGTCTGATCTGGCGAAGATTCGGCGCGAGACGGAAGTCCGCTTAGCGGACGCGAAGAACCGTGAGCAAGGCGTGGCTGCCGAGGTCGCGAAACGCAGGGACGAAGTCGAGCGCGACTTGCACAGGAAGCTCATGGAACTGAAAGCACGTGAAGAAGCCTCGTTGAGCGAAATAGCTTCACGCGCTTCAAAGGTAGACGATGAAATAAAGGGGAAGGCCGACGAGCTGGCCAAGTTGCAGAGCCTTGTGATCGCCGAACGAAACCGCGTGGAGGGCTGGCAGGACAAGTATATCCTTCCAGTGCATGAGCTCCTAGATTCTTTGGCTGATCATGTTGGCTGGGCTGAGGCGGGGCAGAAGTTAAAGCAGGCCCGTGAGACCTCCCGTGCCATGGTCAAAGAGCGCAAGGCTGTCGTGTGCACCTGGGGTAATATCGAATACCAAAAAGACGCCATCAGGCTCATGCTCGAGGCTTTCGACAGTCAGGTAGACCTTGCCTTGGATAAGGTGAAGGGGCAGGAGAACGTCGGCAAGGTGATCCAAGAGATCAGGGATATCGCTGAATCCCTAAATGATTATGCTTACCGATGCATGCGTGCGGAAATCACTGCTGATTACATCAACAGTCGCGTCGAAGAAGCCAAGTGGGGCTGTTTGTCTTACGAACTGAGGCAGAGGGAGAGGGAAGAGCAGCGCGAAAAGATTGCGCAGCTGCGTGAACAGGAGAAGGTGGAACGAGAGATCGAGAAAGCGCGCCGTGAAGCCGAGAAGGAAGAGGAAATCACCCGCAGGGCCCTGCTGAAAGCACAGGCTGAAGAGTTGCAGCGGGAGAAGGAGCGTCAGTTCGAGTACGAGCGCCGTCTAAAGGTAATGGAGCGCGAGATGCGTGAAGCCGCCGCTAAGGATGAAGACGAGCGCAAGTCTCAGGAGGCCGCGATACGTGCTCAGATGGAGCAACTTATTGCGCAACGCGATCAGGCCTCGGCCGAAGAGCGCGCCAAGTTTGAGGCCACCCGGCGTGAACTCGAGCAAAGGATCCAAGAGGCGGAGGATAAGAATAAGCGCGCGCTTTCTATGGCTCAGCAGACCAAGCGAGGTCATGTTTACATCATCAGTAATCAAGGCTCCTTCGGAGATGGCGTCCTCAAGATCGGCATGACCAGGCGGCTTGACCCGTTAGATCGGGTCTGGGAACTGGGTGATGCCAGTGTTCCCTTTGAATTTGATATCCACGCACTCATTCCGAGCGACGATGCGCCTGGTCTCGAGAACAGGCTCCACAACGAAATGGCCATCGCCCGTATCAATAAGGTGAACCTCCGCAAAGAATTCTTCCGTTTGACAGTCGCTGATGTTCGGGCGGCGTTAGATTCAATGGGCGTTAAGGCGGAATGGACCATGGTAGCTAAGGCTCAGGAATATCGTGAAAGTTTGGCCTTAGATGAGTCTTTCAAGACCGACCCTGAGGCCCGGCGTCGTTGGCTCGCCGAATATCATGGCGAAGTTGTTGATGACTAGTTGCTGAGGTGGGTGCTTTGGTCATCTTATTCGTGTGACTTCAACCGAAAATCACCACGACATCCCGCGGCCGGCGGTTTCGCTGGTACGGATGCTGGTCGGTGAGGTGAAGATGGTCGGGACTTTGCCGGAGGGCCCGGTGCTGCTATGCGGGAATCATAACAGCTACCGGGACGTGTTCCTGTTCGGGCTGATCCGTCCCTCGGCGCGTCTGTTGGTCCATCCTTTGGTGTTCTCTTTCCCGTTCCTGAAGAAGTGGGCGCTCCGCTGGGGCTTCGTCCAGGTCTCGATCGATGATGCCGTGGCGTTGTTGAGGCAGGGACAGACGGTGGCGATCTGTCCGACGGGCCTCGTCGAAGCGTTGGGCGACGCCGAACTGCCCTTCAAGACCGGCGCGGTGCGCATCGCCCAGCAGGCCGGCGTGCCGATGGTCCCGATCTATTTCCATTATGGCAACTACCCCGGCCGCTGGGTGACGCCGTTCTCGATCACGGTCCAGAACATGCTCTTGTTCTGCCTCTGGCCGTTTTACCGTCGCGGCGTCACGATCGTCGTCGGCGCGCCCATGGATCCGGACGGCGACGTCAAGGCGCGCACGGCCGACCTCAAGGCGGCGGTGGTGGCCTTGAAGCCATCGAGATAGCCAGGCCTAGGCCTTTTCCTTCTTCGGCTGGAAGGCCTTGGCCTGCTGTTCGGCGGCGGCGGCCTGTTCGGGCGTCAGCTTTTTCCCGACGTTTTCCTTCATGCTGCGGATCACCGATGCCTGAGGGTAGGGCACGGCGAGTTCCTTCTCGAGGATCGGCGGGCCTTCGGAGGTCAGCAGCCAGAGGTACGCCTTGCCGGGATCGCCATGGGTGCTGCTCAGATTGGCCATGCCCAGGAGGAGCTGGGCTCCCCGGTGGCCCTGGCGAGCCGCGCGCTCAAGCGAACTCATGGCCATCGGGAGATCCCGCTTGAACGCCGGTAGGGGCCCGATCGGGCGAGAGCCAAGGTCCTGCCCGGTCAGCGCCTGCAGGGCCGGCGGATTCATCACGACCGTCTTCCCCTCACGCATGCGCACGATGCTGTCGAGGCCGACGTAGTAAATGAAGCCCAGCAGATGCTGGGCGTGCGGGTCGCCTTCCGCGGCCCGGCGGCGGGTTTGTTCCAAGCCGGCGCTGACGTCGATCGGCCGCCTGGCCTCCTCCGCCGCCGCTTGGGCCTCCCGCTCCCGTTTCAGACGGGCCGCCTCGGCTTCGCTTCGGCGACGCGCTTCGGCGGCCTGACGCTGCGCTTGCTCATCGCGCCATCGCTGCTGCGTCGCCTCCCTTTCGAGGCGATTCCGCTCCTGTCGCTCCGCCTCCTGCTCGCGCAGGCTGATGGCCCCGCGGATGGCCAGGGTGGCGATGGCCACGAAGCCCATGACGAGCATGCCGAAGATCAACGGCTTGAGGGGATTGCTCTGACCCGTGGACATGATCCAGAGGTAGTCGGTCGGGCGGGGCAGGGCAATCCCAGAGGACGTCGTGGCGGACCGAGTTCCGTCGTTTTCTCGCCAAGGCTTAGGTTTGCCAGGGTGAGTCGTCGGCCAAGGATGACCGCATGCGCACCCCCGCCTTGCTTCTCGGCCTGTTCCTGTCCGTCGGCGGATTCGCCGCGGAGACCGTGCGCGCTCCCTTTGGATTCGCCACAGAGACCGTGCTCGCTCCCTTCGTGCAGCGCGAGGAACTCGCCGGAGCGGTGGCCTTGGTCGCGAACAAGGAGAAGGTCCTGAGCGTCACCGCCGTCGGGTTCGCCGATATCGAAGCGAAGAAGTCGATGTCGCCGGACGCCGTCTTCTGGATCGCCTCGCAGTCCAAGGGCATCACCGCCGCGGCGGTCATGATGCTCGTCGACGAAGGAAAGCTCTCGCTCGACGACCCGGTCGAGAAGTATCTGCCGGAGTTCAAGGAGCAGAAAGTCGCCGCCGGCAAGGGCGCGCCGGTCGAACGCGTGCGTTCGATCACGATCCGCGACCTGCTTTCCCACGTCAGCGGCCTGCCGTTCCGTTCTCCGGAGGAACAGCCCACGCTCGACGCGTTGCCGCTGGCCGCGGCGGTGAAGACCTATGCCAAGGCCCCGCTCGTCACCCAGCCCGGCGCGAAGTACCAGTATTCCAACGCCGGCATCAACACCGCCGCCCGTGTGCTCGAGGTCGTCAGCGGTCAGGCTTACGAAGACTTCATGGATAAGCGTCTCTTCGGGCCGCTGGGCATGAAGGACACCACCTTCTGGCCGGATGCCGGGCAGGTCGCCCGCCTCGCGAAGACATATAAGCCAGATGCTTCTAAGAAGAAGCTCGCGCTCGGCAACCTCGCCCAACTGCAGGCCGATCTTACCGATCGGTCTCATCGTTTCCCCATGCCGGCGGGAGGCCTCTTTTCCACCGCCAAGGACGTCTCTCTGTTCTGCCGTATGCTCCTGAACGGCGGCGAACTCGACGGGCGTCGTTACCTCAGCCTCGCCTCGGTGCAGGCCTTGTCCGTCCGGCAGACGCCGAAGGAGCTGAAGGAGAGCTACGGCCTCGGCTTTGCGGTCGGCACTGATTTCTTCGGACACGGAGGCGCGCAGGCCACCGGCATGGAGATCCGCACCAAGGACGGCCTCGTCCTCGTCTGGATGGTCCAGCATCAGGGCTTCCCAGGTAAGGGCGGTCAGGCCCAGGGCGAATTCAAGAAGGCCGCGGTGAGGGAGTTCGGGGGAAAGTGAGGGCAGATTTCCAGCCACCTGCCACCTGAGGCTGCCACCCGCCACCTGAGAGTGGCTGCAACTAGGACAGCACGTGGTGCTGTCCTTGCCTATCTTATTCCGCCACTATAATGACCTATTCCGCTCAATAGATGCGAAAGGGTTGAAGAGTGAGGGGAGCGTTGGAACATCAAGGCCGCTTCGCCCCTCTTCCTCTTTCACCCCATGAGAACTCACCCCCTCGCCGCCTTCGTGTTCGCGCTGCTGTCCGTCGCCGGACTTTCCGCGCAGAGCAAGGAGCCGGTCGCCAAGATCGTCCTGCCGCCGGAACCCGTCGCGCAGGCCGTCACCAAGAAAGTGAACGTGCTCGACCTCTTCCGCGAAGGAAAGGCCGAGATGCACATCAACCCCAAGGCCGATATCGTCGACGACCCGAAGAACGTCTTCAAGTTCGAGCCGGACGGACTCTTCCACGTCAGCGGCAACGGCTACGGTGGCATCACCACGAACGATAGCTTCAAGGACTACCACCTCGTCATCGAGTTCAAGTGGGGTGAGAAGACCTGGGGCAAGCGCGCCAAGGCCACGCGCGACAACGGCATCCTCGTCCACTGCTTCGGCCCGCAGGGCGCCGTGGGCGGGAGCTGGATGGCGAGCATCGAGGCCCAGATCATCGAAGGCGGCGTAGGCGACATCCTCGTCCTCGCGCCCAAGCTCGCCGACGGCACCGTCCTCGAGACTTCGATCAGCGCCGAGGTCGGTCGCGACCGCGACAAGGAGCGGGTGTGGACCCCGGGCGCCCCGCGCGAGACCATGAAGGGCGGCCGCCTCAACTGGCAGAAGCGCGACGTCGACTGGAAGGACACCCTCGGCTTCCGCGGCAAGGATGACGTCGAGTCGCCCTTCGGCCAGTGGACGCGTTTCGAGGTGATCGCCAAGGGCGACACGCTCCAGTATTTCGTCAACGGCGTGAAGGTGAACGAAGCCTTCGAGTGCAAGCCCAGCCAGGGCCGCATCCTCCTGCAGGTCGAAGCCGCCGAGATGTTCGTCCGTCGCTTCGAACTCTACCCGCTCGGCGCGTTCAAGGAGAAGTGGGGCGCCGCCAAGCCGGCCGGCCATGGCGACAGCGAGGAATTCCCCTCCTATGCCTACCGCCCGCAGTTCCTCGAACTGACGAAGGCTCAGCTGCCGCAGGGCGGGCTGAAGCATAAGCTCCCCGTGGGTTTTGAAATGGTCGTCGCCGCCACCTCTCCAATGGTAGCCAATCCCACCATGGGATGCGTCGATGACCGTGGTCGCCTCTTCGTGGGCGACTCCGCTGGCGTAAATTGGAGCCCGAAGAAGTTCGAAGCCGTCCTCCCGAACCGCGTCCTCATGCTCGAAGACCGGGACGGCGACGGCGTGTTCGAACGCAGCACCGTCTTCGCGGATAAGCTCGCGGTGCCCAAGGGCGGTTGCTGGGCCGACGGCAGCCTCTTCGTCGCCTCGCCCCCCGGCATCTGGAAGTTCACCGACGCGGACGACGACGGCGTGGCCGAGAAGCGCGAGCTCGTCGTGGACGGCTTCGCCTGGACCGCCAACGGCGCCGACTGCCATGGTCCGCGCCTGCACCCCGACGGCCGCCTCTATTGGACGCACGGCCGCAAGGGACACACCGTGAAGCAGAAGGACGGCACGCTCGTGCACGCCGGCCTCAACAGCGGCGTCTGGTCGATGAAGACCGACGGCACCGACATCCGCTGGCATGCCCTGGGCTGCGCCGATAATCCGGCCAGCATCGACTTCACCCCGACCGGCGAGGTCGTGGGCACCGTCGACCTCTATTTCGGCAGCCCGCGCGTCGACACCCTCATGCAGTGGCAGCTCGGCGGCGTCTACGAGCGCCCGGACTTCCTGCGCATCATCGCCGACCTGCCGCGCACCCACGAACGCATGCCGATCCTCAAGGAGCTCGGCCACGTCGTCCCCAGCGGTTGCGCCTTCTGGAAGAGCGGCAATGCCGTCGCACCCGCCGATCACCCGCTTTCTTCGTCTCCCGACAACCTCAACCTCCTCGTCTCGTTCTATAACTCCCAGAAGATCGTCCGTTTCGAGCTGAAGCCCGAAGGCGCCACCTATCAGGCGACCGAGCACGAGTTCTTCACCCTCGACCGCAAGGGCGCGCACCTTTCCGACGTCATCGAAGCCCCCGACGGCTCCCTGCTCATCGTCGATACCGGCACCTGGTATTCGCATTGCCCGTCGAGCCTGCAGGGCGTGGCGAACGTCCCCGGCGCGATCTACCGCGTGCGCCGCACCGCCGAAGGAAAGGCCGCGCATGAGGCCGTCGCCAAGGCCCACCGTCCGTTCTCACCCGCTCCGGTGAAGTCCGACGCCGAACTCCTCGCCCAGCTCACGTCCGCCGATCAGGCGGTCGTCCGTCGCGGTCTCGAAGGCCTGACTTTCCGCGAGGCCAAGTCTCCCGCCATCACCGAAGCCCTCCGCGGACTCCTCTCGCGTGAGGCTGACCTGGTGCTCGAGCATGCCATCCTGACCGCCGGCATGCGTCTCGCCGGTTTTACCGCCGCCGATCTCGCCACCGTCAAAGGACCGGTCGCCCAGGCGCGCCTCCTCCGCATCGTCTCGCAGACCCGCACGAAGGAGTCGGACTACGGCGATGTCCTGAAGTTCGCGGTCGGCCAGGCCGATTCCGCGGACGCCGCCTTGGCGAAGAACGCCTACCTCGCGCTCAGCAAGGCCGCCGACGCCGATCAGGTGATCGCGCCGCTCTTCACCCGTTGGCTCGCGCAGCCGGCGCCTTCCGCGACGCAGGTCGCGGCCATGGGTAAGTTCGCCACCGCGCTGGCCGGCCAGCCGGGCGTCGCCCAGGGCATCGCCCAGATGCTCGCGCATGAGAAGGTCGCCGTCCGTCAGGCCGCGCTCCGCGCCATCGCCGCCCAGCCCGGCAAGGTGAACGCCCAGTCCTGGCTCGCCTCGCTCGAAGCCCAGCTCGCCCAGGGCGCCTCGCCGCTGCTCCTGGATGCGCTCGCCCACGTGAAGGACAAGCGCTTCGATGCTTCGCTCAACGCGCTCGCCGCCGACACCACCAAGCCGTCCTCGCTCCGCCTGAAGGCGCTCCTCGCGCTCTCCAGCAGTGGCGAAGACCTCAGCGACGCCGCCTTCAAGCTGCTCACCGACCTCTTCGTCGATCCGGCCAGCCCGGGCCTGCGGATGGACGCCGCCGCGCGCCTGGCCAATACCAAGCTCACCCCCGCGCAGTGGGACGCTTACCTCGCCTTGCTGCCGAACGCCGGCCCGCTGGAGCAGAACGAACTCCTCGTCGCCCTGGCTCTCCCGCAGAACTACAAGCGCATCTCCAAGGACACCGGCCGTAAGATCGCCGTCGCCCTGAGCAAATCCTCGATGCTGGGCACGTTCCGTCAGGACCTCGTGCGCAAAGCCTTCGGCTTCCTGCCTCGGGACGTGTATGAGATCCTCGAGCCTTCGTTCGACGCCGCCCTCGCGGCCAACGACGCGAAGCGCGAGCGCCTCGGCCCGTTGGCCTTGATGGCCGTCAAGCAGGGCGACCCGGCGGCCGGCCGCGCCGTCTATGAGTCCGGCAAGGGCGCCTGCATCGCCTGCCATAAGATCGGCGCCAAGGGCAACGAGATCGGGCCGAACCTCACCAAGATCGGTGGCATCCGCGCCGAGCGTGAACTCGTGGAGAGCATCCTCTTCCCGAGCTACAACATCGCCCGCGACTACGACCTCAACTCCTTCCAGCTCACCGACGGTACCAGCGTGCTCGGCCTCATCCAGGCCCGTTCCGCCGAGGGCGTGACCGTCAAGGAAGCCTCCGGTCAGAGCCGCCTGCTCACCAATGAGTCGATCGCCTCTTCGACGCAGCTCACCACCAGCCTCATGCCGGCCGGCTTGGACGGCATGCTCAGCGAGAAGGAACTGATCGATCTCGTGGCGTATCTGCGATCGCTGAAATAAGCGAAAGCGCGAGGCGCTTTCGAGAGGGCTCGTGGGCAAGTTGACACGTGGGCACGGGGTAGGGTCGGGACCGCGTCACGACATAGGGCCGCCGCAGGGCGGCCGAGGGTAGGGGCGTGGCTTCGCCGCGCCCTTGTATTAAAGGAGTGCACGATGAATCGTGCCCCTACCTCAGGAGCCAGAGGCTGAGGAGGGGGAGGGCGAGGATGAGGAGGCAGCCGCCGGAGCGGGGGCCGGAGTCGGTGTGCAGGTCGTGCAGGCGGTCATCGGCCGCCTGGTTGATCCGTTCCTCGATGTCGGCCTCCAGGTCTGCCGGGATGCCGCCCTCGCCGTATTCGTCGTCGGAGCTGAAGTCCTCGTCATCGTATTCGTCGCTCATGAAGGCATGGTATGCCCGGGGACAGGGGAGGCGCAAGGGGTTGCCAAACGTAGGGCGCGTCATACGTAAGGCGCATGAAGCGCTTCCTGGCCTGCCTACTGGTGTTCGCCCCGATTTTCCTCCGGGCCGAAGAGCCCCGTTGTCCGCTGCCTGGCCATGCCTTCGTCTGGGGCGACGAGTTCGACGGGGCCAAGCTGGACGAGGCCCGCTGGAATCATCGCACCGGCGACCGCTTCCTCAGCACCCACCGGAAGGAGAACGTCGCGGTCACGGACGGGCAGCTCGTGCTGACCGGGCTCAAGGACGGCCAGGGCAAGACGCCCTACACCTGCGGCGGCGTCATCAGCAAGCGCCTCTTCCGTTACGGTTATTATGAAGCCCGGTTCAAGGTCCCGGCCGGCGCCGGCTGGCACACCTCCTTCTGGGTGATGCGCAACTGGGCCAAGGCCGCGGACGGACCGAACCTCGAGCTCGACATCTGCGAGAACGAGTCGAGCCGGCCCAACAGCTACGGCGTCAACACGCACCAGTGGATCCCCGGGCCGCATAAGGGGGCCGGGCACAAGGTCGTGAAGACCCCGTCGCTGGCCGCGGACTTCCATGTGTGGGGCTGCGAATTCACGCCCGAGCGGATCCGTTTCTTCTTCGAAGGCCAGGTCGTACAGGAGCTGGACGCGAACCAGTCGCAGCATGGCGACATGCACGTCTGGCTGACCCTGATCGCGGCGCCCTCGCTCGGCGGAGTGAAGGCGGTCGACGACACCCGTCTGCCGGCCGTGGCCGTCTACGACTACGTGCGCGTCTTCGCCCGGAAGTAGAACAGGCTGGAGCATCGGCGGGGAATCCCCACGCTGGCGGCAGCATGGCGACCATCCTTTGCATGAAGTGGGGCAAGAAGTACGGCCCGGAATACGTCAACCGACTCCACTCCATGGTGAGCCGCCACCTCACGATCCCGCATCGCTTCGTCTGCCTCACGGACGACAAGACCGGCCTCAACGCCGGCATCGAGACCTTCCCGATCCCCAGCCTCGAGCTGCCGGCCGGCGCCCCGGAGCGTGGTTGGACCAAGCTCGTCTCGTTCTCGCCCGCGCTCACCGCGCCCGGCGGCCCGGAACTCAAGGGCGACATCCTCTTCCTCGACATCGACATCGTCATCGTCGGCAACATGGACGGCTTCTTCGACCATCCGGGCGACTTCCTGATCATCCGCGACTGGCAGAAGGGCCACTACACCGGCAACTCGTCGGTCTACCGCTGGCGCGCCGGCACCTATCCGGACGTCCTCGAATATTTCCGCGCGAACCTCGACGCCGTGCGCAAGCGTCACCGCAACGAGCAGGAGTTCCTGACCGCGCACCTCACCGCGCAAGGCAAAGTCAGCTACTGGCCCGAGACCTGGTGCCGCAGCTTCAAGAAGCACTGCGTGAAGTATTTCCCGTTTTCGCTCTGGCAGACGCCGGAGATCCCCGCCGAAGCCAAGATCGTCGTCTTCCACGGGCTCCCGAATCCGCCCGACGCGCTCGTCGGCCGCAGCGGCAAGTGGTATCGTCGCGTGTTGCCCACGCCGTGGATCGCGGAGAATTGGAAATAAGAGCGGAGCTCGTGTTAGGGCTAGGGCCAGAGCTAGGGCTAGGGCCAGATGGGGAAGGTTGACTTCCTGACACTGGCCCTAGCCCTGACTCTAGCCCTGCGCGTCGCTCAAGCGACGCGATTACTTGCTCTCGTCCGCGGCCTCGTCGTTGGCGGCTTCTTCCTTGGCCTGGGCCTGACTGCTCAGGATCGGCTGGGCGAAGAGACGACCGTCGGGGAGGTTGGCGATGTAGCCTTCGCCGATGAGGAACGAAAGGTCCGTGAGCACCTGGGTCTTAGCGGCTTCCTCGGCGTTCTCGCCGGCGAGGGCGAGGACGAGATCCTTGGCCTGCTGGGCCGGCTTGCGGTCGAGCGAGTCGAAGATCTTGGCCATCGGATCGCTGAAGGCGGACTTCGGGTCGCGGCAGCGGCGACGGACGGAGCACGCGTAGGTGATGCCCTTCGAGCCCTTCTTATAGAGGTGGAAGCCTTCCTTGCGGAGGCGGCCGCGGATGCCGTTGGCGGTGTCGAGGGGGAAGGCACGCTGCTGTTCGAGGGCGTAGCGCACGGAATCGCGGAGCGGGCCGGGATTCATCTCTTCGAGCAGGCGGCCGGCGAAGCGGACCCACGGATGGGTCTTCACCACGAGGTCCTTGCGGAAGGCCTGGAGGAAGCCGCGGGCGGCGTCGAGGGACTCGAGGCGTTCCGGCTCGCCTTCCTTGCGGTCCTTCGGGGCGTATTCGCTGCGGGTGGACATCGACTTCAGCCAGGCGTCGATCTGCTCCTGTTCGCGGACCATCTCGAGGCGGCCCTTGAAGGAATCGAACGGTACGTTCGGGCAATGGCGGGCGTGGTGCTCGCGGAGGTTGCGCTGGTAGCTGTGGTGCGTCGGGGCGCCGAGCAGCTTGCCCGTCTGCGGGCACTTCGCGACCATCAGGAAGGAACCCTTCGGGGCTTCGACTTCGACTTCGACCACGTCGAAGAACTTGTCGAGGTGGCGGGACATCACGTGGGAGACCGCGTCGCCTTCGCTGAGGAAGGGATGGCCGTCGGGTACGGAGACGGCGAGCAGGGCGTCGGGGCGCTGTTCGGCTTCGAGGTGGCGGATGACGATCGAGAGACGGTCTTCCTTGTCGAGGATGAGGCGCGCGACCTCGAAGAGCTCGTAGGTCATCTTGCTCTTCTTCATCGCGCCGCCGAGCAGTTCGAACTTGGCGTCGTCAGGGAAGAAAGCGCTGGCGACGACGGGGCGGAACACCGGGGCGTCATCGTAGCGGGAAGGACCGCGGTCGTCGCGACGGGGGCCACGGTCATCACGGCGAGGTCCACGATCGTCGCGGCGGGGGCCGCCGGGGCCGGCGCCAGGGCCGTCACGACGCGGGCCGCGGCTCTGGCCGTCGCGGGGAGGGCCGCGGCGTTCGCCGCCGGGACCGTCGCGGAAACGCGGGCGATCGCCGTCGCGACGCGGGCCGCCGTTGCCGGAGCTGACCTTTTCGGAGGGTCCGCTGACCCAGGAGGGCCCGAAACCAAGGGAAGAGAGGTCCAGTTCGAAGGACTTTTCCTTGGGAGGGTTGTTTTCAGCCGAGTCGGAGGACATTGAGGAAGTGAGCGTTTAGAAAGAAGTCCGCTTGGCAAGCATCGGCACAATCGCTTTTTACTTGCACCCATCGTCAGGAGTTCCAGCGTGCACCTTCCTTTATTGCTCAGGTGGTGGAATGGCAGACACGCATGCTTGAGGTGCATGTGCCGCAAGGTGTCCGGGTTCAAGTCCCGGCCTGAGCACCAATTTAGGCTGGGTCGGTCCGGAAACGGGCCGGCCCTGTTTTTGGTTCACATCATTCCCGACACCCCGCAGTAGTAGGGACATGGCTACGCAGGGAAAACTCGACGTCCTCATCCTCGGCTCCGGCGGCCGGGAACACGCCTTGCTCAAGGCCTGCCTCCGCAGCCCACGGGTGGCCAAGGTGCGCGTCGCCCCCGGCAACGGCGGCATGGCCCTCGAGGCCGAGTGCCTCGACATCGATGCGGCCAACCCCGCCGCCGTCCTCGAGCTCGTCCGGCGCACCCAGTCCAATTTCGTGATCGTCGGGCCGGAAGTCCCGCTCGCCGCCGGCGTGGTCGACGCCCTCGAAGCCGCGGGCATCCCCGCTTACGGGCCGCTCGCCGCGGGCGCGCGCCTCGAGGCCAGCAAGGCCTTCAGCAAGGATTTCATGGTGCGTCACAAGGTGCCGACCGCCGCCTCCGAGACTTTCCGTGCCTTGGCTCCGGCCTTGGAATACGTGCGTAAGCAGCCCGTCCCGATCGTCATCAAGGCCTCGGGCCTGGCGGCAGGGAAGGGCGTCGTCATCGCGACCACCCATGCCGAGGCCGAGGCCGCGCTGCGCGACATGATGGAGACCAAGGTCTTCGGCGCGTCGGGCGACGAGGTCGTCATCGAGGAGTTCATGCAGGGCGAAGAGGCCTCGATCATGCTGATGGTCTGTCGCGAAGAGTATCTGATGCTCCCGCCCAGCCAGGACCACAAGCGCGTCGGCGAAGGCGACACCGGCCTCAACACGGGTGGCATGGGCGCGTACGCCCCGACGACCGTCGTCACGCCGGAGGTCGAGCGCCGTCTTCGCGAGGAGATCATCGCGCCCACGCTGCGCGGCCTCAAGGCCGACGGCATCGATTACCGCGGCACGCTCTACGTCGGCATCATGGTGACCGCGGCCGGCCCGAAGGTCGTCGAGTTCAACGTCCGTTTCGGCGATCCCGAGTGCCAGGTGCTCATGCCCTCGCTCGAGACCGATCCCGTGCAGATCATGGAAGACATCGCGCACGGACGTTTCCGTCCCGCGGCCGTCAAGCTTCGCCCCGGCGCCACGATCATCGTCGTCCTCGCCGCCGGCGGTTATCCAGGCGAAATCCGCAAGGGCGACCCCATCACTTTGCCGGCCAGCCTGCCGGAAGGCGTCGATATCGTCCATGGCGGCACCAAACGCCTGCCGGACGGACGGGTCGTCACGACTGGCGGCCGCGTCCTGGGCGTCGTCGCCCATGGTCCGACCCTGCAGGAGGCCGCGCGTCGGGCCTATGCCGTGGTCCCGCAGATCCAATACGAAGGCTGCCACTACCGTCGGGACATCGGTTATCGTCAGCTTCGTCGTGACGGGGTGCTTTGAACACTTGAACCGAGGGGCCAAACGCCCATCTTGAGGCCATGGCCGTCGAGCGAGACACCGTCACGTTTGTCTGCACAGGTAACACCTGCCGCAGCCCGATGGCGGAGGCGTTGCTCCGGGCGACCCTGACCAAGCGAGGGCAGGGGCTCGAGAAGCTGAAGGTCGCCTCCTTCGGCCTCGCCGCCGAGTCCGGTCTGCCCGCCTCGACGAACTCCGTCAAAGCCATGCAGCGCATCGGCTTGGACGTCGGCGCGCATCGCAGCCGCCTGCTCACCCAGGCCGACGTCGACCGCAGCGTCGTGATCTTCGGGATGTCCGAATCCCACCTGGCGGCCCTGCACGCCCGCTTCGACTCCCTGCCGGAATTCGTGCTCCTGCTCCGCGACGTCCTGCCGGACGACGTCCCGCGCGACATCCCCGATCCTTTCGGAGGGCCCTACCGTGAGTATGAGGAATGCCGTGATTCCATGGTTGAAGCCATCCCTGCGATGGTGGAGTTTCTGCGGCAGAACCTCTCGCGATGACCAGCCCGCTTACGCTTTCCTTCGGCAGTGACCACGGCGGCCTCGCCTTGCGACGCGGCCTCAGCGAAGCGCTCAAGGCGAAGGGCTACGCCGTCCTCGACCGCGGCACCGAGACCGAGGCCTCGTGCGATTACCCCGACTACGCCCACGCCGTGGGCGGCGACGTCGTCGCCGGCCGCGCGAAATTCGGCATCCTCGTCTGCACGACCGGCATCGGCATCTCCATCGCCGCCAACAAAATGCGGGGCATCCGGGCCGCCCTCGTCCAGAGCGCCGATGCCGCCGGCCTGAGCCGCCGTCATAA
>JBJOMV010000029.1:0-20688 GCA_046052185.1 Verrucomicrobiota bacterium
ACAGCGCGACGACGGCCACGGTCTTACGCAGCGGCGCGGGCGCGGCGAGGACGGTGAGGATGAAGCCGAGGGCGAGCGCGCCCCAGCCGGCGCGGAGCGCGTCGCCGACGGCGATGAGTCCGGCGGGAATCGGGCGTGTCGAGCGACGCTCGGCGTCCCAGCGCGCGTCGAAGGCGTCGTTGAGGATCATGCCGCCGACGTAAGTCAGCGAGACGCCGAGCAGGAGCAGCAGCAGGCCGCCCCAGCCGAGCGGATCCGGCGCCTGACCCGCGTATTCGGAACCGGGCGGACGGAGCCGCAGGCCTTGGGCGAGCAGCCAGCCGGCAATCACGTTGCTCCAGACCGTCGGCAGGTTCGAGCCACGGGTGAGGATCAGCCAGCCGCGCAGCTTCGGACTCATCTCAGAGGGGCTTCACGCCGCGCTGCGCGAGCTCGGCGAGCGTCCAGCGATATTCCTCGGCGATCATGTCGGCGACGTCGGCCGCGCGGACTTCGGGCGGCAGGACCTCCCAGGTATACGTCTCGATCTCGAGTTCGCGGCAGGCGCCCGGCGCCTTGGCGATGACGTCGAGCGCGGCCCGGAGGTGATCGTTCGTCGTGGAGAGTTCGTCGGACAGGCGGTCGGCGTTGACGGGTACGTGGAAGTGCACGCGGAGCTCTTCGAGCGCGCGGAGTTGGTCGATGGCCGCCATGGCGAGCGGGATATCCTTGAAGCGTACGATCGAGCCGTCCTGGGCCCGACCCATGGTCTGGTGCAGGTAGGTGGGCTCGTGCATCTTCGCGAGGCGCGCGAGGGCGACCTCGGTGGGCTTGAGCTTGAGCGCGGAGCTGAGGTGGAACTTGAGCACCGGCGCGCCGCCGGCGTTGAGTCGCGCGATGGCCTCATGGGCTTCCTCGTATTGGAGCGCGAAGTGGCAGGTGTCGTAGGCGATGCCGAGGTGCGCGTCGACGAGCCCCTTGGCGGGTTCTTCGGCGCGGAGCTGTTCGAAGAGCCGGAGCGCTTCCGGCGTGTTCTCGGCGTGGCCGATCGGCTCGGGTTCGAGCGCGAGGCGGAGGTGCGTGCCGGTGCGGTCGCGCAGGCGGGCGAGGTGTTCGGCGCACGCGAGCAGGTTGCGACGCATGACCTTAAGCTCGTCCGGCGTCCGACCGAAACCTTTGAACGAACCCGGCAGCGTGCTGACGGTGCCGACCTTGTCCGGCGGACCGAACGCGGCGAGGAGGTCGAAGAGGCGGTTGGTGTATTCGAGACGCGGGGCCTCGCACCAATCCGGCGCGAAGACGTTGTCCTTCACCGCTTGGCCGTGGAACGGACCGAACGGGAAGCCGTTGATGCCGGCGACGACGCAGTTCTCTTTGTCGAGCCAGGCGCGGAAGGCCGCGAGCGTGGCGGGCACGGCGAGCTCCTTCGCGGCGAGGTCACCGAGGCGCAGACCCAGGACGTACGTCTTACCGGGCGAGACGCGGTCGCGCACGCGGAGGGCGTGGTCGCGCAGGCCGGCGAACGTCTCGGCCCACCCTTCGCCGCGGTGGACGTTGGTGCAGTAGGCGAGGGAGAGTCCGGACGTGAGCTTCACGCGATCAGGCCTGGGCGGCGGGGTCCTTGAAGCGCGGCGACTGCGAGAGGAACTTCACCGGATTGCCGTAGACGAGGCGGTCGATGGCGGCGGCGGAGTGGCCGCGGCGACGCATCTCCTGCGCGGCCTTGGGCACGGAGAGCGGATCGCTGTGGCCCCAGTCGCACGCGCTGTTGAGCCAGACGCGCTGGGCGGAGACGGATTCGATCATGTCGACGGCGCGCACGGGCGTGGACTTCGATTCGGGGTAGAGCGTGATGCCCGCCCAGAAGCCTTGGTCGAGGACCTCGTGGATGGTGTGCTCTTCGACGTGATCGATGATCACGCGCTCGGGCTTCACGACGCCGTTGGCCTTGAGGCAATCCATGATGAGTCGCGTGCCCTTGCGCTTGTCCTCGAGGTGCGGCGTGTGCACGAGGATCATCTGGTCGTACTGCACCGCGAGGGCGATGTGCTGCTCGAGCACCTTCATCTCGTTGCGCGTGTTCTTGTTCAGGCCGATCTCACCGATGCCGAGCACCGTTGGGGCCTTGAGGAATTCTGGGATCAGCGCGAGGACGTCGGCGGCGAGCGCCATGTCTTCGGACTCCTTGGGATTGATGCACAGCCAGGAGTAGTGCGGCAGGCCGTACTTGGCGGCGCGCTTGGGCTCGATCTGGGTGAGCTGGCAGAAATAATCGTAGAAGCCGTCGGCGGACTTGCGGTCGAAGCCGGCCCAGAAGGCGGGCTCGCAGATCGCGGCGCAGCCGGCGAGGGCCATGGCCTGATAGTCGTCGGTGGTGCGGCTCACCATGTGGCCGTGCGGTTCGATGTAACGCATGGTCGGGGCTTACTTGAGACCGGGCCAGACGCCCGAGGCGGCCTTGGTGTCGGCCTTGGCGATGGGTTCGACGGAGGGGTCGCTCCAGAGGTTCAGGATGCGGGCGACGCGGCCTTCGTCCTTTTCAAGGAGCAGCGGGAGGGCGGCACGGAGGCCACGGACGCGGTGGTCGTCGCCCCCGGCGGCGCGATCGAGGCGGTCGAGGAAGGCCGCCAGGTCGAGCAGCTTGTACCGGGCGTCCATGAAATGCAGGTCCGCCACCTGCTCGCGGGTGCGGGCGGGGGCGCCGGGATGGGGTTGGGGGGTCGACATGGGGGAGGCACGCCTGCGCGCGCTTTGGTAAGACACCAAAGTGCGGCACAGGTCCCCGCTGGTCAAGCCACCCCGCCCGACGGCGGGAGCCGGCTTACTTCTTGGCCGGGGCTTCCTTGGCTTCCTTCTCGTACTCGGCCGCGGTCCACGGGGTCTTGCGATCGGCGTACTTCTTCTTGATCGCGGCGACCTCGGCTTCGGTCACGTTCGGGCCGGCGTTGCCCCAGCTGTTGTTCACGTAGTTGACGACGTCGGCGATATCCTTGTCGGACAGGCCGGCGACCGGGGGCATCATGCTGTTATAAGTCACGCCTTTGACGGTGACCGGACCCTGCATGCCGTTGATGATGTTACGCACGGCGATCGAAGCGTCCTTGGAGACCCACTCCGAACCGGCGAGGGGCGGGAAGACGGGCGGCAGACCCATGCCCGTCGGCTGGTGGCAGGCGATGCAGGTGCGGGAGTAGACGGCCTGGCCGCGCTTGACGGATTCGGCGTCGGGGGCGGCCACGGCGGCGGCGGCGAGGAAGACGAGGGCGAGGTGCTTGAGGGAGGTCATGGGTGCGATGAAGGACAGAGGTGTGGGAAATGAAGAAGACCTCAAAAGCAAAAGGGGGTTCCCCGGACCCCAGGGGAGGTAATTAGCCTAAGACCCCCATGGTATTAGGGCGGACTGGTCAGGTTTAATGCGACAAACGGGCTTCCGGATCCCTGGTCAGCTCTTAGGGCTCAGACCCTAATAAAATCGGGTGGAAATCGTCGGAAACCTCCCTATCCTACTTGGTATGAAAACGCCAGAACCTCGTCTGGAGTGGTTGCGACACGTGCGCCCGGAGAGCCTGCGCGCGGTGTTCGATCACCTGCCCGGGGTGATGTTCTTCGCCAAGGACCTGGCCGGCCGCTTCACGATGGCCAACCTCGCCTTCGCGCAACGCTGCGGCTTCCCCGACGAAGCCAGCCTGCTCGGCAAGAGCGACGCCGACATCTTCCCGGCGGAACTCGCGGCGGCCTTCAAGAAGAAGGATTTGCAGATCTGCCAGACCGGCCAGCCCCTGCCTCGCATTATCGAACTCTTCCCCAACGCCAACGGTGACCACGTCTGGTATGAGACCACCAAGGTCCCCCTCTTCGACGAAGCCGGGCGGGCCTGCGGGGTCTGCGGGACCGTCCGCAGCTACGAAGGCACGAAGGCCCTCCTCGAGCCGTTCCTGCAGGTCGAAGCCGCCGCGGAGTTCATCAAGGACAACCTCACCACGTCCCTGAACATCGCCAAGCTGGCCAAGCTGACCGGGATGTCGGTCCGCCAGTTCGAGCGGAAGTTTCACAAGGCCTACCAGGTCAGCCCCCGCGGCTACCTCGTGCGTATGCGCGTCGCGGCCGCCTCCGACCTCCTCCGGACCACCGCCCTCCGCCCGTCCGAGATCGCCCACCAGACAGGCTTCTACGACGCCAGTGATTTCTCCCGCCAGTTCCGTCGGGCGATGAAGGTCAGCCCGACGGAGTTCCGCCGCGCCTTAAAGGCCTGACCCCCAACCCCTAAAGGAGGTTCTGACCCCCTAGATGCCTTCTCGACAGAGGGGGCCTGATGGGTTTTATTCACAGCCGTACCCCCTCCCTCCCATACTATGAGCACAGAAACTACGGTTCCTAATGCGAAGCGCCTACTCTGGGCCGGCTTCATGGCTATCCTCGCGGCCGGCGTCGGCTTCGCCCTCCGCGGCGGCATCTTCGGCGCCTGGGCGTCCGAATACGGCTTCACCGCCTCCCAGCTCGGTGCCATCGGCGGCGCCGGCTTCACGGGCTTCTGCTTCGGTATCATCATCGGCGGCGTGATCGTCGACAAGATCGGCTACGGCAAGCTCGTCGCCGTCGCCCTCCTCGGCCACATCCTCTCGGCCTTCGTCACCTTCGGCGCCTCCGACGCCAAGAACGCGTATGACTTCCTCTACTGGGGCATGTTCATCTTCGCCTTCGCGAACGGCACCCTCGAAGCCGTGGCCAACCCGCTCGTCGCCACGATCTTCCCCAAGCAGCGCACCCACTACCTGAACATCCTGCACGCCTCCTGGCCGCTCGGCATGGTGGTCGGCGCCCTCGCTTCCTACCTCCTCGGCTCCGTCCTGGGCCTCGGCTGGAAGGCTCAGCTGTCCTTCTACCTCGTCCCGACCATCGCCTACGCGGTGATGTTCATGGGTCAGTCCTTCCCGAAGTCGGAAGCCGCCGAGAAGGGCGCCTCCTTCTCCGAGATGTTCAAGGACGTCGGCATCCTCGGCTCGCTCGTCGCGGGCTACCTGCTCTCGATCTTCCTCGGTAACGTCCTGGGCCCGGTCTTCAACGTCGACAACCTCGGCCTCTACCTCGCCGGCGTGCTCCTGATCGCCGTCGGTGTGATCACCCGCTTCTCGCTCGGCTCCTTCCTCCTGTTCGTGCTCTTCATCACCCACGCCATCGTCGGCGCGGTCGAACTCGGCACCGACGGCTGGATCGAAGCCATCACCGGCAACCTCTTCACCGCCGAGCAGGGCAAGATGCTCTTCATCTGGACCTCGGCCATCATGTTCGGCCTGCGCTTCTGCGCCCACTGGATCGAGACCAAGCTCGGCCTCTCCCCGATCGGCATCCTGGTCACGTCGGCCGTCCTGGCCTTCGTCGGCCTCCAGCTCGCCTCCGGCATGAACAGCTTCGCCATCGCGCTCGTCGCCCTCGGCATCTACGCCCTCGGCAAGACGTTCTTCTGGCCCACCATGCTCGCCGTCGTCGGCGACCGCTTCCCGCGCTCCGGCGCCGTGGCCATGTCCATCATGGGCGGCATCGGCATGCTCTCCGCCGGCCTGATCGGCGGCCCCGGCCTCGGCTACGCCAAGGATCGCTTCACCAGCGAAGCGCTCCAGAAGGACGCCCCGGCTGCCTACGCTTCCGCCAAGGCCTCCACGGAATCCAAGTTCCTCTTCCTCGCTCCGGTGACCGCCGTGGACGGCAAGAAGCTGGAAGAAGCCAAGAAGGCCGGCGAGAAGGGTTCCGCCGACCAGAAGGCCATCGTCGCCGCCAACCAGGCCGGTGACCGCGCCACGCTGAAGGCCGACTCCTTCCTGCCGCTGACCATGGCCGCGATCTACCTGCTGCTGCTCTTCTACTTCAAGAGCATCGGCGGCTACCGCGCCCTGAAGATCGAAGAGCAGGTCTGAGCGACCCGCCCTTCCCCGCCGAAGGCCGCCCACCCGGGCGGCCTTCTTGTTTGGTAGGTTTGCGAACGGGGTCCGTCGGTTGCGTCCTAGCAAATCGGCTTCCGTCCGCCGTGCGAATGGGCTGAATGAAGCCACTCCCATGAGCACCCCGAAGATTCGCATCGCGCTGGCCGGCCTCGGCTTCGGCGCCGAATTCATCCCGATCTACCTCGCGCACCCCAACGCGGAGATCGCCGCCATCTGCCAGCGCAATCCCGCCAAGCTGAAGGAGATCGGCGACCGCTACGGCATCGCCAAGCGCTACACGTCCTTCGAGGAGATGCTCAAGGACCCCGAGATCGACGCGGTGCACATCAACACGCCGATCCCCGACCACGGCCGCCAGTCCATCGCCGCGCTCAAGGCCGGCAAGCACGTGGCCTGCACGGTCCCGATGGCGACCTCGATCGCGGAGTGCGAGGAGATCGTGAAGCTGGTGAAGGCGACGGGCCTGAGCTACATGATGATGGAGACGGTGGTCTACGCCCGCGAGTTCCTCTACGTGAAGGAGCTCTACGACAACGGCGACCTCGGCCGCCTGCAGTTCCTCCAGGCTTCGCACCAACAGGACATGGAAGGCTGGCCCGGTTACTGGCCCGGCCTCCCGCCCATGTACTACGCCACGCACTGCGTGGGTCCTATGCTCGCCCTGACCAAGGCCGACGCGGAATACGTCTCCTGCTTCGGCTCCGGCCGCATCGCCGAGGACATGATCCCGATCTACAACTCGCCCTTCGCGGTCGAGACGGCCCACATCAAGTTCCATAAGTCCGACGTCTCGGCGCGCATCATCCGCTCGCTCTTCGACACGGCCCGCCAGTACCGCGAGTCCATCGACGTCTACGGCTCGAAGAAGTCCTTCGAGTGGCCGCTCATCGAGGGCGAGGAGCCGGTCCTCCACACGGCGAAGAAGCCGGAGCCGGAGATCCCCGCCAAGGTCAAGGTGCCCGACTACGCCCACCGCCTCCCGAAGGAGATCCAGCGCTTCACGACCAAAGGCGTCTACGGCGAAGGCGAAGACCACCTGTCCTTCACGCAGGGCGGCGGCCACGGCGGATCCCACCCGCACCTCGCCAACGAGTTCATCCAGGCGCTCCTCGCCAAGCGCGAGCCGTTCCCGAACGCGCGCCAATCCGCCAACTGGACCTGCACGGGCATCCTCGCCCACGAGTCCGCGATGGCCGGCGGCGAGATCCGTAAGCTCCCCGCGTTCACGTTGCCTGCGTGAAGAGTTGATCGGTTGATCCGTTGGCCGCTTGGCCAGACGGCACCTAATAGGGACGGCTCTCCGAGCCGTCCTTTTTTGCGCCCGTATCGAGGTAGGGGTAGCACCGCGTGCTGCCCTAGCCATCCCTAGGTAGGGTCGGGACCGCGTCACGACATAGCTGTGGCTAGGTAGGGGCGTGTCAGCGACGCGTCCGCCTTGCCCCTCAACAACGGTCGCGACACCCTCGCGCCCCTACCCACCACCCCAAGTCCTACGTCACCCCATACTCAATACTCCATACTCGATACTCTCGCATCTCTTATCCTCCGGCCCTCCCGCCCTCGTTTACATCCCCTTGCCCCCTTGTCACCGTGTCCACTTGCCCCCTTTGCGGCTACGCCACATCGTGCCAACGTGCCCCGCTTCCTCGCCCTCCTGTGCCTCCCCCTCGCGGTCCTGGCCGCTGACCGTCCGTCGGTCGGCGCGATCCGCTGGGACGCATGGAGCGGCGGCGGCGTGACCACGCAAGTCGAGCAGACGCTCTCACCGGAGAAGCATCGCTTCCGCCTGCCTTGGTTCGCGCAGGTCGACGCGTCGGGTCGGGCGCACATCGACGCCTCCGCTCCCGGCGTCATGGAACAGGAAATCGCCTACGCCAAGGCCGCCGGACTGGATTACTGGGCGTTCCTGACCTATCCGGAAACCGACGCGATGAGCTCGGCCCTGACCCGCTATCTCCGGAGCCCGCGCCGCGCGGACGTCGGCTTCTGCCTCATCCTGCACCAGACGCTGTCCGTCCCCGCCGACCGCTGGCCGGCCGAACGCGACCGCACATTGAGGCTGCTGCGGGAACCAGGCTATCAGCAGGTCGCTGGACGGCCGCTGGTCTTCGCCTTCGACGTCAAGACGGAGCAACCGCTGATCCGGCAGCGGTTCGCCGAACTCCGCGCTTCGGCCCGCGCCGCCGGCCTCGACCCTTACTTCACCTACATGGGCTGGCATCCGTCGCGCGATTTCAAGGCGCGGTCGGGCGAAGGCTTCGCCGCGGTCTCGGCCTACGCCCACCCGGGCGCCGAGCCGGTGTTCGCGAAATATGTCGAGGGTTTCGAACGTCACGCGTGGGCGGACGCGCTCGCGAACCAGACGCCTTACGTGCCGCTTGTCACGACCGGGTGGGACAAGCGCCCGCGGCAAGACCATCCGGTGTCATGGGAAAAGGACGCCGGCTATGCCCGGCAACGGACCTTTCCGGCGACGGCGACGCCCGCGGAGATCGCCGCGCACCTCGGGCGCGCCATGGACTTCGTGAAGCAACATCCGGCCGTCTGCCCGGCGAACACGCTCATCGTCTACGCCTGGAACGAACACGACGAAGGCGGCTGGCTTTGCCCGACCTGGACGCCGTCCGGCCGCGCCGATACGTCACGTCTCGACGCGCTCCGTGCCCTCTTGAGATAGCTTCGACGCCGACGCGAGCCGTGCCGACGCCGTCGCCCGCCTCTGGCGAAAACCCGGTCGGGCCGTTTGCTGCAACCATCTTGCGGATACGGCCCAAGTCGCTCACGGACATATCCTTGGCCGGGCCGAGGAAGTTCCGCGCCGGGACGTCATCCAGACTGGGCTTGATTACCGGGCCTTCCCCAGCGTTATCGGACCCATGCGCCTGCTCCTCGCCCTGCTTGCCCTCCTGCCCTCCCTGCTCTGCGCCGAAGGCTTCCAAGGCTGGTACCAGAACACGGTCTGGCTCCGGCTCAACGAAAAGTGGAGCGTCGGCAACGATCTGCACCTTCGCGCCGACGACGGCATCGGCCGCGTGCATACTTGGATCGCCAGCCCCCGCGTGCGCTATGACCTGAACTCGACCTGGCAGCTCCAGGCCAACGTCTCGGTGCTCGAAGCCTACAACGCCGACGAGACCGCGCAGGCGGACTGGACCCGTTTCGAGTTCGAAGTGAACCCGACCTTCCGCCTGAGCGACTCGGTGACCCTCACCTTCCGCGATCGCTTCGAATGGCGCTGGCGTCACGGCGGCGACTACTCGACCCGCGTCCGCCTCCGTCCGCAGATCGACTGGACGCTCCATAAGGAAGGCCTCTTCCGCGGGGTCTATGCCAACAACGAAGTCTTCTATGACTTCCATCAGGACCGCGTCACCGAGAACCGCCTGACGCCCTTCGGCGTGCTCCTGCGTCCGAACGAGCACCTCGACATCCGTCTCTACGCCCTCTGGCGCACGACCCGCGGCGCCCACGGCTGGAAGAACTACGAGGTCCTCGGCGTCCAGGCCGCGCTCAACTACTGAGGGGCAGGCCTGCGGACGGACGCGACGGCTCGCCTAGCCATCCCCAGACGGCCGTGCGCCTGCTCGCCTTCCTCGTCCTGCTGCCGGCCGGCCTCCTCGCCGAAGGCTTCCAAGGCTGGTACCAGAGTTCGGTCTGGCTGCGGCTCGACGACAAGTGGAGCGTCGGCGCCTTCGCCGACCTGCGCGCGGACCAAGGTTTCGGCGAGATCCACACCTGGATCCTCAGCCCGCGCGTGCGGTATGCCCTGAATGAGACCTGGCAGCTGCAGGCCAATCTCTCGGTGCTGGAAGCCTTGAACCCCGATGAGACCGCGCGGGCCGATGCGCTGCGCCTGGAGTTCGAGGTCAATCCGACCTTCCGGCTGGGCGACACGGTCACGCTCAGCCTCCGGGACCGCCTCGAATGGCGCTGGCGCGAAGGCGGCGACGATTACGCCGTGCGGCTCCGCGTCCGGCCGCAGCTCGACTGGACCCTCCGTCGCGAGGGCGTCTTTCGCGGCCTGTACGCCAACCTGGAGTCCTTCTTCGATTTCGAACAGAAGGCCTACGCCGAACATCGGCTGGTTCCGCTGGGCCTGGTCTTCCGCCCGTGGGAACACGGTGAGCTCCGCTGCTACTACATCCTGCGCACGGTGCGCGCCCGGGTCGGGTGGCGCGATTATGACGGCCTCGGCGTGGGTACGGTGTTCAACTACTGAGCCCAGACCTCCGCTCATCCCAAGACCACGGGCCGGGGCCGGCCAACAGCAGATAGGCGAGGCCGGCGATCATGCAGAGATCGTTGCGCGCCTCATGCATCATGCTGAGGAAACCGTAGTGCGGTAACGGGCGGAGTTCGAAGCCCGCGAAACCATGACCGAGCAGGACCGGGACCTTGACGCTCACGAAAGCCACGGCCATGACGCCGAGCAAAGGCCAGGCCGCCCAGCACGTCCGCAGGCCGAGCAAGACCAAGGCTCCGCCGAGGAGCTCGACGCCGCCGACGAACGGCCCGAAGAAGTCCGGCGCCGGCAGGCCGATCTTGGCGAAGCGCCCCGCGCCGAGCTCGGCGGGACGCAGGAACTTGAGCAACCCTTCGACGAAGAAGACCCCGCCGACCATGAGGCGGATGGCGCAGGCGGCCCAAGCTTGGCGGAATGACGTCATTCCTCCGAGGACGGCGCCGCGCCGAGAGGGGTCAACGTCGAACCTTGCTCAGTGGTAAGCCGGCTTCTTCTGGATGATCTTGTGCGCGGCGTCCTCGGCGGCCTTGCGCTGCGAGACCGGCACCTTGGCCCGATACTCCGCCAGTTTGACCGGCCAGAGTCCTTGGCCGAAACCTTCGGTCCCCACGATGAGCCACTGGTAGGCTTCGACCGGATCGCGCGGGACATCGTCCCCTTCGGACAACCGTAACGCCAACAGGCGGGCCGCCCCGCGGTCGCCGGCCAGAGCCGCCGCCCGCAACCACTTCACGCCGGCGTAAGTACTCCGGGCGACCCCCTGTCCTTCGAAGTAGCAATCGGAAAGTTTGCCCATGGCGGCGGCGTCACCGAGCGCGGCGGCCTTGAGGTAGCAAGCCGCGGCTTCGCGGACATCAGGCTTAGCCTTCGCGACGAGGCCCTTGGCGTGGAAATCGCCGAGCAGACGCCACGCCTTGGGGTGCTTCCGCTCCGCCGCCTTCTTGAGCCAACCTACCGCCTGCTCCGCCGATCCTCCGTGGTATAACGTCGACGCTAACGTGAACTGCGCTTCGGGATCGCCGGCTTCGGCCGCGCGGAGGAGCGGACCGAGCTCCTTCGTGGTTCCGGCGGACAACGTGAGGACCGAGGCAAAGAAAATCCAGGCGAGGAAGGTGAATCGCATGCCCACACCCAGAGCCTCTGACTCAGCCTAGGGAACTCCCATCTCCTAGGGACTATCTATCAGGGAATATCCCTAGGGAACTTTTCTGCCTTTAGGTAGGGTCGAGCGGCCCGCTCGACCGCGGCTGACCGGGGCCGGTCAGCCCTACCCAATCAAAAAGGGCGGCCGAAGCCGCCCTCATCATCCCCTCTTGCCCTCCGGCCCTCCTGTCCTCGATTTGCCCCCTCGAAGTGAGCGCTAAGCGCTCACTTCGCGTAGAGACCATCCTTCGGATTGGCGCCCGAGACGAGATAGGCGAGCAGGTCGGCGACTTCCTGGGCGTTCAACGAATTGAGCAGACCGACGGGCATCGGGCTGTCCGGCGAGCGGTCGATCGACAGGATGTCCGAACGGTTCACGGAAATCTGCACCGACGGATCGAACGGATTCACCGAGAGCTGCAGCTTGTCGCCTTCTTCGTTGAGGATGCGACCGATGGTCTTGCCGCCGTCGACGCGTCCGATGACGGAGTTGGCATACTGATCGGACAAGACGGCGCTGGGCTGCACGACGCTCATGAGGATGTCCGCCGGCGCGGAACGGGCGCCGAGACCGGAGAGATCCGGACCCTGCGCGCCACCTTCGTTGCCCATACGGTGGCACTGCGAGCAGAGCGCGGCGGCGAACATCTTCTGGCCGTTGGCGAAGTCGAACGACTTCTTGGCCTTGGCGTCATCCCAGGCCTTGAGGGCGTCGGCGTGCGTCCAGAGACGGCCCGGGCCTTCGGCCGTCGGAAGCGGGACGACCTTCGCGGCCGGCGCGATCGGCTCGAAGCCCGCACGTTCGGCTTCCGGCATCGCCGCCAAGGTTTCCTTACGGATGTTGCGGACGAAGCCCTTCAGCGAGTTGCCCCCCTGCGCGAGGGCGAGTTCGTCGAGGAAGCCGAAGAACTGCTTCCGGAGTTCCGTCGTCCAGCCGACGGTGGCGCGGCTAAGATAGACGGCGAGGCCGATGCGCGTCGACGAGGGGGTGACCGCCATCGCGGAGGCGGCGGCCTTGGCGTAGCCAGGGTGACGCGCGAGGACTTCCGGGTCGGCGACGACGGCCGGGCTGGGCTGGGCGACCTTCATGGCCTTGAGCACGCGCGCCGGGGCGGTCGGCTCGCCGAGGTAGATGGCGAGCTGCGCAAGCTGGCGGTCGAGGACGTTGTCGCCGGACGGCAGACGCGTGGCGGCTTCCTGACCGAGGCGGGTCGCGGTGGCGGCGTCCGGCTTGCCATGACGCGAGAACGCGACCTGGAAGACGCGCTGGCGATCCTGCTGCTGGCGGAGATCCTTGGTCTTCGCGGCGGCGTCCGCGGCGGCGACGATGGTCGGCAGATCCTGCGCACCACCGCTGCGGGCGAGCGCCAAGGCGGCGTTGAGCGCGAGATCGAGGTTGGCGTCGGACTTGACGCGGGAGCGCCAGGCTTCGACGGGCTGGTGCTCGACGGCGATGCGGGCGGCGTAACGGACCCAGCGGTCCGGATGGCCCATCAGCGGCCAGGCTTTGGCGAGCGCGGCGGCGGACGGGGCGACGTCGCGGAGGGCTTCGAGTTCGCGACGGAGCTTCTGTTCCGGCGTGGCTTCGAACCAACCGGCGGGCGCGGTCGGCTCGGCGCCCTGATAGGTGATGCGATAGAGCGCGGACTGGCCGCCGCGGCCGCCGATGGTCACGTACATGTGGCCGTCCTGCGGGCGGATCACGGCGTCGGTGACGGAGAACGGCTTGCCGGCGGCGAAGACTTCCTTGCGCGCCTTCCAGCCGCCGCCTTCCGGCGTGAGATGGATGGCGTAGAGCGTCGCGTAGGTCCAATCGCAGGCGTAGAAGGCGCGCTGGTAGGCGACGGGGAACTTCGCGCCGGTGCCCATGGTGGTGCCGGTCGGGCTGCCCGGGCCGATGTCGACGAGGGCCGGCTGCATGTCCAGCGTCGGGAAGGCGTTGTTGCTCGCGCCGGAGCGCCAGCCGAGCTCGCCGCCCGGAGTGCAGAGGTAGATGCGGGTCGGGCGATACCACGGGGCGCCCATGTCCCACTCCATGTCGGAGTCGTAGGTGAAGATGTCGCCGTCCGGAGCGACGGAGCAGTCGTAAGGATTACGGAAGCTGGCGGTCACGCGGACCCAGTCCTTGCCATCCTTGTCCATGCGGGCGATCCAGCCGCCGACGGCTTTGATGCCGGAAGCATGGCCATTGGCGTCTTCGTACTTCTTGAGGAGGTCGTCCTCGTCGTAACGCTTCACCGGCGCGCCGGCCTTCTCGTCGTCGGGCAGCTTGGTGTGGTTGCCGCCGACCACGAGGATCGAGCCGTCGCGGTCGAGGACGAGCTGGTGCGGGCCGTGTTCGCCCGAGCCCTTGAGCGCGCGGATCATCGTCTGCTCGGAGTAGGAGCCGTCGCCCTTGACGTCGCGGAGGCGCCAGATGTCGCCCTTGCCCTTCTCGCTCGTGCAGGCGTACAGGGCGCCGTGGGCGAAGAGGAGTCCGTGGCAGCCGAAGAACTTCGTGTCGATCTTGGTGACGACGGGCTTGTTGGGGTCCTTCAGCGAGACGCGCCAGAGCATGCCGCCTTGGTCGCCGGCGACGAGGTCGCCTTCCGGCGAGACGGCGAGCGAGACCCAGGAGCCCTGCTCGGACTTGGGCACGAGGTGCAGAAGCTCGGCCTTGAAGCCGGGTTGCAGGATGAGTTCCTCGGGAGCGGCGACGGAAGTGGACGGCGTACGCTTGCCGCTCTTGGCGACGGCGGCCTGACGGTCGAAAGGCTTACCCCACGGCTGTTCGCCGTATTTCTTGACGAACGTCGCGGCGACCCAGGCAGCGTCGTCGAAGCCGGCGTTTTCCCAACCCTTGCCGGGCTTGGCGAGCGACGCCTTCCAGTTCGTGCCGGATTCGGCGAGGACGGTCTTGCCGGCGGCGAGACGCAGGGACATCGCGGCGATGCCGCCGTCGTTACGGGCGAGCACGGCGATCGTGTTCACGCCGGCCTTGAGGTCGCCGCCGACCTCGGCGGTGAAAGCCTCGGCCCAGTCGTCGGAGCCGCCGAGCGCCTTGCCGTTGAGCCAGATCACGCAGTGGTTATCGGCGGTGGCCTGCAGCAGAGCCTTGGCCGGGACTTCCTTCAGCTCGAAGGAGGTGCGGAACCAGACCTCTTGTTTCGCGACGTTGTTCTTCGCGCCCCAGATCCAAGAAGTCTCCGCCGAGGCGATGATGGAACTGAGGCAAAGGGCGGACAGGCAGAGCAGACGGAGGAGCATGGGGAGATGCGGGGTTGCAGTCAGGGATAGGGGTCAATTCGACGCTGGCAAGCGTCCCGACCGCGGCAAAGCCCACGGGAACGCACCTTTACCGCTCATTTACGTCTTGCCCGCCCGCTCCCGACCGACTTCCTCAACAGTCCTGGTTAGGAGGGGTGGCAGAGTGGTCGATTGCGTCTGATTCGAAATCAGATGAACCGCAAGGTTCCGGGGGTTCGAATCCCTTCCCCTCCGCCAGGTTAACTTTCAGGGGACACGTGGGCACGAGTAATGGTGACACGGGGAAGATGCCTTCGTGCCCGCCATAATTGTTTCCTGGCCAACCGGCCAACTGGTCAACCGATCAACTAACTCTGCATCATTCTGGTCCACTGAGCCTCCGAGCCTCTGTGCCTCTTATGTCTCCCCCTTGCCCCCGTGTCACCATGCCCGCGTGTCCCCTCGCGGCTCCGCCGCGCTAGGTAGGGTCGGGACCGCGTCACGACATAGATGCATCAGGTAGGGACGCGTCGGCGACGCGTCCGCCCCATAACCCATTCCCCTCGGTCGCGACACCGTCGCGCCCCTACCTTCTACGTCCTAATTCCAAACGGATCTCTTCCGTGACGTCCTCGAGCCGGCGCATGGCGCTCTGCAGGATGGTCTCCGCCACTTCGGTGTTCGGGATGCGACGATAAGCCGCGAGGATCGCCTCGACCGAGCAGACGATGAAAGGCGCCGGCGCCTCGACCAAGACGAACTTCACGCCCTTCTTCTCGGCGTTGAGTTGGGCGACGAGCCGACGCATGGCCTCCAGACCGGCTCGTCCGCTGATGAACTCGAGGTTCGTCTGCAACGTCATGCACTCCGGGGACTCAGCGGCATCGAAGACGAGCCGATACTCGACGCCGTTGCGGATGAAGCCGAACCCGCCCTGGTATCGCTCGGCCGGCAAGATCGGCCTCGGCGGCGAGTCCGTGACGTCGGCGATGGCGCGTTCATAGAGCAGCTTCAGTTCCTCGATAGGGATCAGCATACGAGGAGAATGACAAAAGAGAGGACTGAGTCGAGGTCAGCGTGGAGGACTGAACGGAGGGCTGCATGGATTAACCCCGCCGCCTACCACCTGGGACTGCCACCCGGAGTGCCGCACTACCCCATAATCAACACTCGTTACTCTCGCACCGACCTCGCGTCCTCAAGTCCTCCTGCCTTCGCAACCCCCGTGCCAACGTGCCCCCTCGCGGCTCCACCGCGCCGCCTCATTTCTGCGCGGCGCGCATCCGGAGGGTCGCCTCGGCGAACGCTTCGCCCATGAGCGCGAACGTCTTCGCGCAGCCGAGATAATGGTAGCCAGCGTTGGAGGCTCCCCGCTGCAGCATCGCCGCCTCTTCGGCCGAGATGAGCTTGGCTTCGTAATCCTTCAGATAGGCCTTCTGCTGCGCCTCGGTCATCTTGCCGTCGGCGTTAGCCGAGCGCTTGCCCTTGTTCCTGAGCTCGAAGGCCATCTGACGGACCTTCTCCTTCTTCTCCTGGATCGCGCCTAGCTTCTCATCCCAGAACGGCGCGGTGCGCACGGCAAGCACGTCATCCTTGAATTCGGGCAGCGCCGCGGGCGCGGCCATGGCCTCGCGGAAGGCGAGGTTGTCTTCGTTGCCCGGATCCTTGCCGCCGACGCCCATCACGCCGATGACGAACGGCAGCTTGGGCGCGCCGAGGTCCTTACGGACGTCGCGGATGAAGGCGTTGAGCAACTCCGAATAGGCCGTGAACCGCTGACCGGCCTGCCCCTTGGGCTGTTTAGGATAGAAGTTGCTGTCGACCATGTCGTTGAAGCCCTGCAGCCAGACAAAACCCGCGATCTCGTAGCCTTCCTTCGGATCGTAGACAGGGCACACGCGTCCGGGGTTCGCGAGCACCTGCTTCACGTGGGCGATCGTCATCCGGTAATAGCGCCCCGCGTCGGCGAGCGGATGCTTGTCCTTCTCGAGGTCGGCCTTGGTGCGCGGATAAGGGCCCGCGCCCGGCGAACGGAAATCATAGTTCAGCGACTTGCCGCCCCAGGCGGCCTTGATCAGCAGCACGGGACCGTTGCCCGCACGTTCCATCGCCAGGCCGAAGGTATATTCCGGCCCGATCTTGCCGCCGTCCTTGGCCGGATCCGGCCGCGAGCCATAACCGGTCGTCAACGGGCCGAAGCCTTCGCCGTTCTTCTCGCCGATGCCGGTGTAATAGGAGATCCACACGTTCTTGGCGGTCGCCGGCTTGCCGTCCGGCCCGAGCATGCGCTTCAGCAACGGCGCGGTCGCCGGATCTTCCCCGATGTAATCGATCGTCTCGACCCGCGCGTGGCCTTCCATGTTCGATTGGCCGACCAAGACATAGACCTGCAGGGGTTTCGCCACGACAGCGACGGCGGCCATGACGCACCACGCGAACAAGGGGTATCTCATGCCTCTCTTATAACCGTCCCGTCCCATCCCGCAATCCCGAGGTAAGGAGGGGACCGCCGCAACTGAACAGCGGACTGAGTCGAGGGCTGCATGGATTAATCCCGCCGCCTGCCACCCGAAGTGCCTCACTTCCCCCATACTCAATAGTCGGTACTCTCGCACCGCCCTCGGGCCTCTGGTCAACCCTGCCTCTTATTGCGTCCCTTGTCCACGTGCCCGCGTGCCAACGTGTCCCCTGCGGCCATCAGGCCGCACGCCGACTTCACATACCCTACCAGGTGGATCATGCCCAATACGTCCTGACGGTTGTATTCGATGAGATTGGTCCAATCGCGACGCGCTTCGTTCGTGAGCTCGCGATGGACCCCGTCGCGCTTGGCGAGCAACTTGCGTATCCTTCCGAGGATCGAGCCCGGCTTCACGTCGAGGAGGTACTTCTTATACTGATACCCGACCGCCGGCTGGATCAGGAAATCCTTCAGCCCCGGCTTGCGGCGTTCGCCCGCCGTGCGGCTTGCCTCGGCATAAAGCTTCGGCCGGTGGTTACGGAACCACTTCGCCGCGTTGGCATTGAGGTAGTTCTCCTTGATCCACTCGGCCTGCTCCGGACAGGCGGCCATCAGGAGGTCGCGCTCAGGGATGCTGTAACCGCCGATGAGGCTCTCGGTCAGCTTGGCCACGCGGACGATCTCCGCTGCCAGTCGCGACCAAGGCTGGAATTGCAATCCACGGGCCTTGGCTGACTCAGCGAGGATCTCGTCGTGGGCATAGGTCTTCAGGCCTTCGGCCCAGACGACGGTGGTCAAAGCCGGCACGGGATCGGCTTTGCGCTTCTCGACGTCGAGCCAGATGACCGGACGGGTGTTCTTAAGGAAGGCGTCGGATTGGAGGGTGTGGCGAGGCATGAGGTCGCCAGTATACCCATGGTTTCGGAAAACACCCTCTCCGCAGACCTGCCCCGGCCCCGTCCCCCTACGGGGGAGAATTCTTATATTAGCGCTGGACACCACCCGGCCACCACCGGGCGGCGAATAGCCAGTCTGCTCACGCTCATCGGCACACCCGCCCTCGTGCCCTCCTGCCCTCGCTTACGCCCCTTGCCCACATGTCACCGTGTCAGACGTGCCCCCTCGCGCGCCGAGCGCGCGCTACCTCGGTGCCACGTCTTCGTATCTTGCGCGGGCGTCGCCGACCTTGAGGTCCGTGACGTAGACGACCTTGCGCGGAGCGGCGGGCTTCTCGGCGTCGAACCGTTCCTTTACGCCGGCCTTGGCGACATTCCATTCGGGATGGTAGATGCCTGTCTTCAGGTACGGCGTGTATTCCAATCCGATGCTCCCGTAGACGTTCGGGCCCTTGAAATCAGCGACGAGCTTGCCGTCCTTCCAGACCTGGAGGAGTCCGTCGTCATTGGGCGACCACTTCGCATGGATGACCCAGGACGTCCAGATGCCCGGCTGCACGCGATCTTCGAACTTCGTCTCACGTCGGGTCGGCGAGGTCTTCGGATCGCCAAAGCTTTGGCGCATGATCCAGCGGTCGTCGCCGACCGAGATCTCCATGTTCGGGTAAGTCGCCCGGAAATTTCCCGGGATGCCATGCCACTGCATCACGATGTCCACCGGCTTGGCCGGATCGCGCACCCACTCCTTCGGGATCAGCACCCGCTCGCCATACCAGCGTTCATTCCAGCCCTTCTCGTGCGGGAGCGAGATTTCCGAGCGGAAGACGCCGGGAGCGCGGACCACCGAGAAGCGCACGGCCTTCTTGCCCGGCAAGCCGGGCGCGTCGACCAGGCGGATCAGCTCCGGGTCGGGCGAGATCACCTCATAATTGGCGTTCTCCGAGAAGCGCCACTTCTTGGAAAAGGTGCCCGCCGCGAAATCATCGGCGAAGATCACCGGAGTCGTCGGATCGAAGACCTCCGCGGCGGACGGCGGGCGGAACTTCGGCTTCGGGGTGTCGGCCGCAGCAACGGCGACGGCGGCCAGCGCAAATATCAGGCGGATGAGCATAGGGATGAGGCATTGCATAAGGAGGGCCACGGATTGGGCGAGGCAAAGACGCCTAGCCTCAGGCAGGGTCGGGACCGCGTCACGACCTAGCTGTCTCTAGCTAGGGGCAGCACCGCATGCTGCCCTAGTTCCATCTTAGGGAGGGACGCGTCCGCACTCGCCCCTCATCGGTCGCGACACCGTCGCACCCCTACCCATCCTCGTGCCCTCCGGCCCTCCTGCCCTCCGGTCCTCGCAACCTCCCCTTGCCCACGTGTCACCGTGCCAGCGTGCCCCCTCTTCAGGCCGCCCCCATACTCCATACTCGATACTCCATACTCTCATCCGCCTTTTCCTCCGTGCCTCCGAACCTTATCTACTCTATGTAATCGTGCCCTCAGGTCCTCCGGCCCTCGGGTCCTCCCTTTGCGCCATGCCACGGCTCCTGCTCCCCCTACTCCTCCTCCCCTTCGCGGCCTTGGCCGCGGAGACGCGTCCGCTGATCATCGCCCATCGCGGCGCCAGCGGCTACCTGCCCGAGCACACCCTAGCCGCCAAGGCCCTCGCGTATGGCCAGGGGGCCGACTTCCTGGAACAGGACGTTGTGCTCAGCAAAGACGGCGTGCCGGTCGTCTTCCATGACACCCATATCGATACTACGACCGATGTGGCGCGGAAGTTCCCCGGACGACAGCGCGCGGACGGACGTTTCTACGCGCTCGATTTCACGCTCGCCGAACTGAAACAGCTCAACGTCTCCGAACGCTTCCATCCGCAGACCGGTAAGGCCGCCTTCCCGAAGCGCTTCCCGGTCGGCGTGGGCTCGTTCCAAGTCGTGACGCTCGAAGAGGAGATTTTCTTCATCCAATCCTTGAACCGCTCGACCGGACGCCACGTCGGACTCTACCCCGAACTCAAGGCGCCCGCCTGGCATCAGAAAGAAGGCCGTGACCTGGCCGCGGCGGTCCTGCCGATCCTGCGAAAGTACGGCTATGACGCTAAAGACTCGGCCTGCTTCGTCCAGTGTTTCGAATACGCCGAGATCAAGCGCCTGCGTGGTGAGCTCGGATGGAAGGGCAAACTCATCATGCTCCTCGGCGGCAAGGGCAAGGGTCCCGGCGAGACCGACTTCACTTATCTCCAGACCGACGCCGGCCTGACCGAACTCGCCCAATTCGTCGACGGCATCGGCCCGCCCATCGGCAGCTACGTCACCGGCAAGTCACCTACCGAACGCCAGGTCACCGACCTCGCCGCCCGCGCCCGGAAGGCCGGCCTACGGTCGCATCCCTACACGCTCCGCGCCGACGAACTGCCCAAGTGTGTCACCTCCGTTGACGAACTCCTCTCCGTGCTCTTCACCGAAGCCAAAGTCGACGGCCTCTTCACCGACTTCCCCGACCTCTGCATCAAGAGGTAGGGACGCGATGACATCGCATCCGCTGTCTCTAGGTAGGGTCGGGACAGTCGCCAATCCCTCCCAAGCAAACCTTGTTAATACGACCTTGGGTGATACCTCTAACCGCTCGCCTTGAAGACCACGCTCATTCTTTTCTCCGCCCTGTCCTTCCTGGGCTATGGCTTGGGCTGTTTCTTCTCGGCTTACCTGCGGCAGGAATTCGGTCGCTATCAGCTCGCCGAGCAATGCCGACTCGTCGGCATCCTCCAGTGTCTCGCGGCACTCGGACTGATCGCCGGTTGCTGGCTACCTT
>JBJOMV010000030.1:0-20423 GCA_046052185.1 Verrucomicrobiota bacterium
AGAGTTTACGTCCGACGAGATCGGCCAGGAAGGCCGTGGCGAGGCATGGCAGGACGGCCCAGCTACGTTGACGGACAAACTCGAGCGCAAAGATCGCCGCGGCGATCGGCGTGCCGAAGACGGCCGCGAAGCCGGCGGACACACCGCAGAGGATGAGCGTGCGGCGCTCCGATTCGTGCAGGTCGATCCAGCGCGAGCCTTGGTCGGCGATGGCGCCGCCCATCTGGAGAGCCGTGCCCTCGCGGCCGACGGAGGCCCCGCCTAGGTGAGAGAGCAGGGTCGTACCGATGATGGAGGGACCCATGGTCGCAGGCAGTGGGTTGGTCGGAGCCTTGATCTGGGCGATCAGGGTCTTAACGCCCGCCGCAGAGGCCTTCAGCGGGCCCTTGTAGAGCCAGACCGTGAGCAGTCCGATGAACGGCAACGTCACGAGCAGCCAGGGGGTCGACTGGTAGAGCTTGGTCACCGCTTCGAGGGCATGGAGGAAGCCAGCCCCAGCGGCACCTACGACGAGGGACACCGCAAGGATGAGGGTCGTCCAACGGAGAAGGGACTTAGGGCTCAGGGGGTCCATGGCGAAGTTCGGATGAAAACGGCGGGAGGGGCGGGGTAAAGAGATTATAGGTTCGATTAGGACAGTAGGTGGTGCTGTCCCTACCTGGTGAGGCCTCTGAAAACCTTTGCGGGCGTTGGGCCGGGACTCAGTCTATGGGCATGGAACACCCCATCCAACGTCGCGATTTCGTATCCACCCTGGCCATCGGCGGACTTGCCTTGGCCGCCGCCCCGGCCGTCCTGCGCGGCCAGTCGGTCCCGTCCAGGATCAAGGTCGCCCTGATCGGTTGCGGCGGCCGCGGTACTGGCGCCCTGGGCCAGTTCATCGCCGCGTGTAAGATCCTCGGCGCCGAGGCCGAGGTCGTCGCTTTGGCCGACGCCTTCGAGGACCGCGCCCAGCGACTGAACGACACTTACAAGCTTCCTGCGAACAAGGTCTTCGTCGGCTACGATGCCTACCAGAAGGTCATGGCCACTGACTGTACTTTCGTCCTGATGGCGACCCCGCCGGCGTTCCGTCCGGTTCACTTCGCCGCCGCCGTCGCCGCGGGCAAGCATTGCTTCGTCGAGAAGCCTGTCGCCGTCGACCCGGTCGGCGCCCGCGCCATCATCGCCACCGGCGAGGAAGCCAAGAAGAAGGGCCTGGCCGTCGTCGCGGGCACGCAGCGTCGCCACGACGCCTCTTACATGAAGAACAAGGCGCTCATCGACGCCGGGGTCATCGGCGAGCTGCGAGGCGGCGTCGTGCAGTGGAACGGCACCGTCCCCTGGGTGCGTCGGCGCGCCAAGGGCGAATCCGACGCGGATTACATGAACCGTAACTGGCTCAATTTCACCGAGCTTTCCGGCGACCATATCGTCGAACAGCACATCCATAACGTCGACGTCGCCATCTGGTTCCTCGGACGCACGCCGGTCAGCGCCCTCGGTTTCGGCGGTCGCGCCCGTCGCGAGACCGGTAACATGTTCGACTTCTTCAGCGTGGATTATGACTTCGGCGACGGCGTGCGCATCCATAGCCAGTGCCGCCAGATCACCGGCACCACCGGTCGCATCGGCGAATTCTTCACCGGAGCGGAGGGCTCCTGCTACGGCGCCGGCAAGGTCTTCGCCAAGGCGGGTAAGAAATACCAGACGCCGGATATCAGGCTGGATACCGATGACTCCATGGTGCAGGAGCACGTGGACCTCATCCGCAGCGCCTTCAACGGCAAGCCGCTGAACGACGCCCGCCAGATCGCCGAGACCAACCTCGCCGTGATCCTCGGTCGCATCTCCGCCTACACCGGCGAACTCATCAAATTCGACGACCTCCTCAAGCACGAGAAGTCCCCGTATTACAATCTGAAGGCTTCGGTCGGACCGCTTGATTTCGAGAAAGGCACCGTCCAGCTACCGGCGGAAGTCCCGCCGATTCCGGGTAAGGCGTAACGAGGGCGATGCCCTCGAGGGGAAGGGGGTGGGGTAGGGGTAGGTTGTGCGTCAGGGCGTGGGTAGCCCCGCCCTTACCTTCGTTCACCATTCGGCGAACGACTCATTACCCCTGGCGGACCTTGGGCAATAGTGCGGAGGCTTCGGACCAGGAGACCTCGTGTGGGGCTCGCTTGGACGCGGCGGCGAGGGCGCTGGTGACACCGGCGGCTTCGCCCATCGCGACCGCGTTGCCAGTCACGCGATACGAAGCGTGGGCGATGAAGTCCCCGCTGATGCAGCGACCCGCCATCATGAGGCCATCGACGTCCTTGGCGATCAGGGCGCGAAGAGGGATGTCGTAAGGCTTCACCTTCACGCCGGCGTTGGAGTAGGCAGCCTTCTTGTTCTCCTCCGCAGTGAGGGCGTGGATGTCGACGGGGAAGGTCGCGCGGACGACGGAATCATCCTGTCGTCGTCCCTCGATGAGGTCTTCCTTCGTCATCAGGTAGCGTCCCTTGATGCGACGACCGTCGCGGACACCGATCTGGGCGGGGGTCGCCACGATCTGGGCACCCGACCAAGCCCCGCCCGACTTACGCAGCTTGCGGACGATATCGTTGACCTCGGCGCGGGCGCGCATGGTCGCTTCCGTGACTTGGGCCGCGTCGGTGGCGTTGATACCATATTCGTGATTGGCCATCAGCAGCACCAGGTTGTCCTTGATCGGGAAGAGGGAGGCCTTGCCGTAACTCGGGGTCACGCCGGCCGCCTTGAGCGCTGCCTTGAATTTATCGGGACCCACATGTCGGCCGTTGCCACCGACCGGGTGAAGCTGATCCGCGAGCGCCTTGGCGTCATGGACGGTCACCAAGGCGTACAGGGTCATCGGCTGGCAGGGACAGGATTGCTCGCGTCCGAGTTCGAATTCACAGCCCGCACGGGCACCCAGGTCGCCGTCGCCGGTGGTGTCGATGAAGACCGGGGCGGACCAGGCCTGACGGCCGGACTTGGATTCCGTCACGATTGCCTTGAGCGTTCGGCCGTCCCGATGCGCGGCGACGATCCGGGTGTGGAGCTGGACTTTGACGCCGGCGGCGATGCACAGCTCCTCGAGGACCAGTTTCATCTCCTCCGGGTGGTAGGTCACGCCATTGACCCCGTCGCCATCGATGGCGTCGCGTTCACGGAGTCGACGCACGAGTTCCTGGTTGAAGCCCGGCTTGTCGAAATCGAGGAGGTAGCCCAGTAGCGAAGAAGTCCAGACACCGCCGAGGGAGCCATGGGCCTCGAAGAGACGGACCTTGGCGCCGGCGCGGGCGGCGGAAATCGCGGCCGTGACTCCGGCCGGGCCGGCACCGCAGACAATCACATCACAGTCGGAGGTGAGCGGAATGTCTCTCTCGGGTTCGGTGAGCAGGCCAGGCTTCGGAGTCGAAGCAGCGTCGAGTTTGCTCAGGGCGCCCAAGGCACCGAGTCCGAGAAGCGATGAAGAGAGAAAGCGACGACGGGAGGACGCGGGGGAATCCATGGAGGTAGGTTGGGAGTTTGCCGGGAGAGGTCGAATCGAATGGTACGAATCGAGGTAGGCACAAAAAAGCCCCTCGGGTGAGGGGCTTCGTGGCAGGCCGGAGGCCGGCCTTATTTGACGAAGGAGTAGTCGGTCGGCTTGAGGAACTCGGACTTCACGCCGTCCTTAATCGTCAGCGAGCCACCGGCCTTCTGTTCGGAAGCGCCCTTGGCGGCGAGCCAGGCGGGGTCGGCGCGGAAAGCGGCGAAGCTGGCCTTGGCGGCGTCTTCGGACTTATGGGTAAGCAGGTAGATCAGGGTGTTATCGGCGACCAGTTTGCTCTTCGCGCCCTTCTGGTCGGCGGCGAGATTCCAGTAGGTCACGTTGGTCATGCCATGCTTCTCGAAGAGCTTCAGCGTGTGGTCACGGAAGCGGGCGTTCAGGTTCGGCAGGCGGCCGGCTTCGGTCGTGTAGGTGCGGAGCTCGAAGACGCCGACGCCGTAGTTCTTGGCTTCGGCGAGCGCGGAGTAGTCGGTCGCGGTGAGGAAGGCGTTTTCGATACGGGCGACCAGCGGGCCGTTCTTATGGGACTCCTCGTAGGCCTTCTTCCAGGCCGGATCGTTCATGAAGCCCTTCCAGGAGGCGTCGCGGGCGGCCTTGTCGGGGTAGGCCAGGAAGTAGACCAGCTTGCGTTCGGGGTTCTCGCCGACGGGGACGAAGTAGCCGAGGTTGGTCATGCCGTGCTTGGTGAAGAGCGTCGTGGTGTGGTCACGGAAGCGGGCGTGCAGGGCGTCGAGCTTGCCTTCGGCGGCGTAATACACGCGCATCTCGAAGACGCGGGTGTCGGCGGCGGACGCCGGGGCGGCGGTCGCGGCCAGCAGGCCGAAGGTGAGGAGGGAGAGCAGGGATTTCATGTTATTTGAGGAATTGGGAAAGGTTGTCGCGGGTGATGAGTTGGAAGGGGATCATGGTCTCTTTGGGGCAGGGCTGCTTCTTCGCGAGCAGGATCGCGGCGTCGACCGAGCCTTTGCCTTGACCGACCGCGTCCTGGAAGACCGTCGCGTCGAGACGGCCTTCTTTCACCGCCGAAAGCGCCTGGGCGATGGCGTCGATGCCGATGACGTAGACATCCTTCTTAAGTTGAGCCCGCTCGAGGGCCAGCAGGGCGCCCATGGCCATCTCGTCATTATGGGCGAAGACCGCCGAGAACTTGCCCTTGTGCGCCTGGATCCAGTTCTCCGTGAGAGCCATCGCCTTGGCACGGTCCCAGGAAGCCGTCTGGTGGTCGACGAGCTTCAGGCCAGGGTATTTGGCGAACACTTCGCGGGCGCCGGCTTCACGCTGGAGCTGGGCCGATGTGCCCATGATGCCATGGAGCATGAGGACGCCACCTTGGCCGTTGAGCTTCTTGGCGATCGCTTCCATCGCGATGCGGCCCGCCTCAAAATCATTGGAGCCGATGTAGCAATCGCCGGCAGACTTCGTGGTCTGGTTGACGAGTACCAGCGGGATGCCCGCGGCCTTGATGCGATCGACGGCCGGGGTACTGGCCTCAAGCTCGCAGGGATTGAGGATGATCGCGTCGACTTTCTGCGCGATGAAGTTCTCCACCTGGCTGAACTGCTTCTGGACGTCGGACTGGGCGTCGACCATGACCAGCTTCACGCCCGGCTTCGTCTTGGCGTAGTCGACGATGGCCTCGGAGAGCTTGGCGGTGTACTCGGCCGAAAGGTCACGGGACGAGAAACCGATGAGCAGCTCACCCTCCTTGCGGGCTTCGGCTTTCTTGCAGCCGGTCAGGAAGGCGGCGGACAGGGCGAGGGCACCGACGGCCAGGAAGGCCGCCGCGGCAGTGCGAGGGGTGAGGCGCATGCCCGACTTTTACGAACGGGCCTGACGTCGGTCGAGCCAAACCGCACCCACGATGATCACGCCCTTGATGACCGCTTGGTAATACGAGGAAACCCCCTGCAAATCCAAGCCGTTGTTGATGACCCCGATCAGCAGGACGCCGAGCAGGGTGCCCGTGATCGTGCCGACCCCGCCGGCGAGGCTGGTGCCGCCGATGACCACGGCGGCGATGGCATCCAATTCGTAGGCTTGGCCGGCGTTGGGCTGGCCGGTGGTGATGCGGGCCGCCAGGACGACGCCGGCGAGTCCGGTAAGGAGTCCGCAAAGACCGTAGGCGAAGAGCTTCACACGTTCGACCGGCACACCGGCGGCGCGCGCGGCGTTTTCGTTGCCGCCGACGGCGTAGATATGACGACCCAGGCGGAAGTTACGTAGGAAGAACCACGCGACGAGGGCGACCCCCGCGAAACAGAGCACCGGAATCGGGATGGCGAGGAAGTCGCCGGCGAGGGCGGTCAGTTCGTTCGACATGTTCGCGACGGGGCGGCCGCCGCTGACGATGAGCGCCAGACCACGGGCGACGGTCATCATCCCAAGCGTCACGATGAACGGAGCGACGCCCCCGCGGGTCACCAGGACGCCGTTGACGAGTCCGCAGGCCGCGCCGGTGAGCAGTCCGACGGCGATCGGGACGAAGACCGGATGGTCGCCCGGGTGGGCGAAGGTCGCGCAGGCGACACCGCTCAGGGCGACGACCGAGCCAAGGGAGAGGTCCACGCCGGCGGTGAGCAGGACGATGGTAACCCCAACGGCCAGGATGCCGTTGATGGAGACCTGGCGGGCGACGTTGGTGAGGTTCGCGACGCTGAGGAAGGTGTCGGTCGTGAGCGTCAGGCCCAGTCCGACCAGCAAGATGACGAACAGGAGTCCGAAACGGTGGAGCAGGTTGCGATCGAGGGTGGGCATGACGTTATAAAGGCATGGCGTGACGGAGCACGGTCTCTTGGTCGGTCCGGGTGGCGTCGAGGGTGGCGGCGACGGAGCCACGGCGCAGGACGACGATACGATGGGCCAGGGAAAGGACTTCGGGGAGTTCAGAGGAGACCAGTAGGACGCCCTTCCCGGCGCGGGCCAGTTGCTGGATCAGGGCGTAGATCTCGGCCTTGGCGCCGATGTCGATGCCGCGGGTGGGTTCATCGAGGATGATGAGGTCAGGGTCACCCAACAGGCAGCGGGCGAGCAGCGCCTTTTGCTGGTTGCCGCCGCTGAGCTGGGCGATGGGTTGCGAGGGGCGGCTGGCTTTGACGGTGAATTCCGCGAGCTTGGATCCGACGACGGCGGCTTCGGCGCGGTGGTCGATGAGTTGGCCGCGGCACAGCGAGCGCAGGGCCGTCAGGGTGATGTTCTGATCGACGCCCAAGGCCGGGATGAGCCCGAGCCCTTTGCGATCCTCGGTCACCATGCCGATGCCCGCGGAGAGCGCATCCTGCGGCGACCTGACAATCAAGGGCCGACCTTTGAAGGTGATGACACCGCGGGAGGCAGGTTGGAGTCCGTAGACGGCGCTGGCCACTTCGGTCCTGCCGGCGCCCATCAGCCCGGCGAGAGCGACCACTTCGCCGCGGCGGACCTGGAAGCTGACATCTCGGTAGGCCGGCTCACGGGTGAGCCCGGCGACATCGAGCAGGATTTCCTCCGTCGGGGCGTTCCGCGGCGGGAAGATGTCGGCCATCTCGCGGCCGACCATGAGTGAGATGAGCTTGGCGGGGTCGAGTTCCGTCGCGGGCGCGGTGCCGACCAGACGACCGTCGCGCAGGACGGAGATGCGGTCGGCCAGACGGAACACTTCGTCCATCTTGTGCGTCGTGTAGACGATCGCCACCCCACGGGCCTTGAGGCGGGCGATGGCGCGGAAGAGGGCGGCGACTTCGTGGTCGGAGAGGGCGGCCGTCGGTTCATCCATCAGGATGACGTCGGCCTGGCGTCCGAGCGCCTTGGCGATCTCGACGACCTGCGTCTGGGCCACCGTCAGCGTGCGCATCAGGCGGGATGGATCGATTTCTGATTCAAGTTCCTGCAAAAGTTCCTTGGCGCGACGCAGCTGGGCCGGGCGATCGATACGTCCGAAGCGTCCGCAGGGTTCCGTGCCTAATGTGATGTTCTCCGCCACCGTCAGGTCAGGGATCGGCATCAGCTCCTGATGGATCATCGCGATGCCGGCGACCAAGGCGTCGTGCGGTGAGGCAAAGGCGATGTGGGCGCCGCGCCATTCCACGTGACCGCCGTCCGGACGGTAGAGCCCGGCGAGCACTTTCATCAGCGTCGACTTGCCGGCGCCGTTCTCGCCCATGAGCGCGTGCACCTCGCCGGGTCTGAAATCGACCGACGTCGGATGGAGCACGGTCAACCCGCCGAAGTCCTTGCGCAGTTCGAGGGCTCGGAGCATCGGCGGACGAAGGGCGCGCTCAGCGCGGGGGCAGGTCGCGGGCGACGTCGGCCGGCCAGGCGGTCAGCGGACGGATCTCGAGGCGGCGGTATTGGCATTCCGCGGCTTCGGACTGGATCTGCAGCTTGCCGGACTTCAGCGGGATCTCGACGGTCGAGCCCTTCTCGCGGTAGCGGGAATTCAGGATCACGTTGACCGTCTGGCCGTTGAGGCGGAAGACCGCGTCCCCGTTGAGCGCGTAGCACTCGATCACGTTCCATTCGCCGTAAGGCTTCTCCGGGTATTCCGTGCCATGCCAGACGCGGGCGTCGACCGTGGTCACCTTGCCGCGCGGGGCGTACATGCGCTTCTTCACAGGGTCGTCGGTGCGGATCGGGATGTCGGCCATCGCGCCGGCCAGCGGCCAGTAGTCGCCGATGTCGCCTTCCTGGACCTGCAGCTCCTGGCTGCGCATCCAGTACTTCGCTTGGGCGCCGTGTTCGCCGACGCAGAAGATGAGGATGCCGTTGTCACGGACCGCCTGCAAGCGAGGCTCCCAGCGCATCTGGCCCCAGCGCTGCTCGGTGCGCAGGTGGAAGTTGTCGTAGGACTTCAGGGTCGTCAGCGCGCCGAAGACCTGGCCCGTGATGTGCAGGACCGTCTCGCCGTCGATGTGGCGGGTCGTGAAGACCTTGAGCGGGTCGTTGTTCAGACCCAACACCGGATCGTCCTTCGGCTTGGCGCCGCGGACGTAGCCCGGGACTTCGTAAGCACGATGGACCGGGCCGAGCCACTTCTCCCATTGGGAGAGCTGCGGGTCGAGCAGGGGCTGGAAGGTCGGCTCGGCGGCTTGGGCGAGGACGCCGCAGGCGAGCAGGGGGAGGAGGGCGAGGCGCATCGGCTTAGCGGACGTCACGCCAGAGCCAGGTCATCGCTTCCGGCAGGAGCTGGGCGCCATGGCGACCGTTGTGGGTGCCTTCACCCATGATGAACTTATAGTCGTAACCCTTGGCCTTCCAGGCGTCGGCCATCTTCTGGTTGGCTTCCGGCCACACGCCGAACTCGTTGGTCAGGTCGTGGATGCCGTCCTGGGAGAAGACGCGGATGTTCTTCTTCGGGGACTCCAGGATCATCTGCGGGAAGAGGTTGCCGCCCTTTTCGGCGCCCTTGCTGATCACGCCGCGGATGTTGGTGAAGCTGCCGATGGTCGTGAAGACTTTGCTGAAGGACTCGGGGCGCTGCCACGCGGCGTTGAAAGCGCAGATGCCTCCCGAGGAAGAACCGGCGATGCCGCGACGAAGCGGGTCCTTGGAGATCTTGACGCCCTTGGACTCGGCGAGCGGGATCATTTCTTCGACCAAGAATTTCGGGTAGAGGTCGGTGACGTTGTCGTATTCAAACGAGCGATTCGACTTACCGAGGGGCTTCCCCTTCTTGTCCTTGCCCTTCGGGTTCTTGGGGTCGGGGATGAAGCCGGGGTTGATGAAGAGGGCGATCGTCACCGGCATCTTACCCTGGGCGATCAGGTTGTCGAAGACGACCGGTACGCGCCACTGGCCGGTGCGAGAGGCGTAACCAAGACCATCTTGGAAGACCATCAGGCAGGCTTCCTTGGACGGATCGTACTGCTTGGGGACGTAGAGAGCCCACTTGCGACCGTAGCCGGGGAAAGCCTTCGAGTCGGTCAGCTCGTATTCAGTGACCTCGCCCTTGGGGACGCCGGCCTTCTCCTGGGAGTCGGGGCCGAGGACGTACTGGGAGTCGTAGTCTGGCTTCTTGGGGTCGGCGCTAAACAGGCTGACGGCCAGCAGGCAGGGGAGCAAGCGGAGGAGCTTCATAGGGGTGTTCCGATAAGAAACACCTCAGCGGGCCGCCGCAAGCCCAAGCGGGCCTAGCGGGCGAGCTCGTGGCCCACTTTCCGGAGCCTCCACAGCTCCGGGAAGCGCCAGTGGGTCAGGCCCATCACCCCGAAGGTCGCCAGTCCCCCGAAGACCACCGAATTAACCGTGCCCATCAGGCGGGCGGCCAGGCCGGACTCGGCCATGCCCAGTTCGTTGGAGCACCCGATGAAGACCGCGGTCACGGCGGAGACCCGCCCCATCATTTCGGGGGGCACGGACGTCTGCAGGATCGTTTGACGGATGATCACGTTCACCGCATCAGCGGCGCCGGCGATCAGCAAGAATAAGGCGGAAAAGACAAAGGCCGCGGTCAGGCCGAGACCGAGGGCGTTGGTCAGTGCGATCGAGAGAGCGAAACCGATGGTGCTCAGCCCGAAGACGGCGAACGAACCATAGAGCGCCGGGCCGGCGTGCCGGAGCGGCGGCCGCACGATGAGGTAGAGCGACATCAGCACCGCGCCGATGGAGGACGCCGCCCGGAGGAGGCCGAAGCCCACGGCGCCGACTTGCAGCATGTCAGCGAAGATCGGCAGCAAGGCGACCGCGCCACCGAGCAGGACGGCGAAAAGATCCATCGTGAAGGCGCCCAACATCACGCGCTGGCTCAGCATGAAGTCGATGCCTTGCCGGAGGCTGGTGAAGATCGGCTCAGGGTGGCGGGATTGCAGCGTCAGCGTCGGCCGGAGCGCGATGGTCAGGCCGAGCGAAGTCGCGAAGCAGAGCGACATCGCGGCGTAGGCGACGTTCTCCGCGTGCGCCAGGCCATTCTTTTCGCCGAGCCAGACCATCAGGCCAGCCAGTCCGGGTCCGAGCACGCAGGCGAGTTCGAAGAGCGTATTACGCCAGCGGACGCCGCCAGGGATGAGGTCGCGCGGGAGAATCTCCGCGATGAGGGCTTGGCGGGCGGTGGTCAGGAAGCTTCGGGCAAGGCCTCCGAGGACGATCACGCCGTAGATGACCGTAAGCTGGGCCCAGCGGGCGGTCAGTAATTCCGGAATGAACAGCAGCAGCCCAAGCCCGAACATCGCGGACAGGGCGCCGATCGCGATGCGACGGCGGTTGTTCGTATCGGCTACGTGGCCGGCGAAGAGGACCGCGCTGACGAAAGGGATGACCTCGGCCAGACCGATCGCGCCGAGCGCCAAGGCGCCGTTGTCGCCTCCGTCCTTGGTCAGACGGAAGACCTGCCAAGCGACCGCGACGTTCTGGATCTGGATGGCCAGCGTGCCGAGGACGATTGACGCCAGATACAACCGGAAGGACCGGGAGGCGATGGCGGAAGCGGGAGCCGGTGTGGCGGAGGACACCCCGACACTAGTGGGGTCGCCGCGACCGTTAGGCAATCACGGCTTTGACCACGTGCCCCGCGACGTCCGTCAGTCGGTAGTAGCGGCCTTGGAACTTGAAGGTCTGCCGCTCGTGGTCGACGCCGAGGAGATGCTGCATCGTGGCGTGCAGATCATGCACGTGGACCGGGTCCTTGACGATGTTGTAGCCGAACTCATCGGTCTGTCCGTGGACATGGCCGCCTTTGACGCCGCCGCCGGCCATCCAGAGGCTGAAGCAACGCGGGTGATGGTCGCGGCCATAGGAGTCCTTGGTGATCTTGCCTTGGCTGTAGGCCGTACGGCCGAATTCGCCGCCCCAGATCACGAGCGTGTCTTCCAGGAGGCCGCGCTGCTTGAGGTCCTTGATGAGGGCCGCCGAAGCCTGGTCGGTCTGCTTGCACTGGCGCTTGATGCCGCCGGGCAGGCCGCCGTGCTGGTCCCAACCCTGGTGGAAGAGCTGGACGAAGCGGACGCCTTTCTCGATGAGCCGACGGGCTTGCAGGCAATTCGCGGAGAAGGAGCCAGGCGTCTTCACGCTCTCACCATACATCGCGAGGGTGGCGGGGGACTCCTTCGAAAGATCGGCGACCTCGGGCACGCTCGTCTGCATGCGGTAGGCCATCTCGGCCTGCGCCAGACGGGCGTCGACTTCCGGGTCGAGTTCCGCGGCGCGCTGGTCGGCGTTGAGCTTGCCGAGCGCGTCGAGCATGCCGCGCCGGGCATGGGGCGAGACGCCTTCGGGATTCGTCAGGAAGAGCACCGGCTCCTTGCCGGCCTTGAACTGCACGCCTTGGTGTTCGGAAGGCAGGAAGCCCGCGCCCCAGAGGCGCGAATACAAAGGCTGGTCTTTCGTGGCATCCTGCGAGACCAGCACGATGAAGGCGGGCAGGTTCTCGTTCATGCTGCCGAGACCGTAGGAAGCCCACGCGCCCATCGACGGACGGCCGGCGACCTGATTCCCCGAGCAGAAGAAGGTGATCGCCGGGTCGTGATTGATGGCTTCGGTGTGCATCGAGCGGATCACGCAGAGGTCGTCGGCGACTCCGCCGGTGTGGCTCATCAGATCGCTGTATTCGACTCCGCTCTGCCCGTACTTCTTGAAGTCCGTGAACGAGCCTGCCAACGGTAACGTCGCCTGGTAACCGCTCATGCCGGTCAGACGCTGGCCTTGACGGACGGAGTCGGGCAAAGGCTGCGTGTGCTTCTCGCGGAGCAACGGCTTCGGGTCGAGCGTCTCGAACTGAGAAGGACCGCCGGCTTGGAAGAGGTAGATGACCCGCTTGGCCTTGGCCGGGAAGTGCGTGCCCTTAGGCAATGGAGCCGCGTGCGCGTCGCCGACGATCCCGCGGAGCGCGAGGGCGCCGAGACCGAGGGCGGACGTGCCGAGGAAGTGCCGACGCGTGGGCTGCATCAGGCCGTCATAGGAGGGGAGTTCGGCGGACATGATCAGCGGGAGGTGACGGCGGCGTCGCTCGCCAGGATGGTGGAGCAGACGAGGGTGAGGGCGGCCAAGGCCGGGTCGGACGGCATCTTCGGCAAAGCCGGGGCAGGCGGCTGAGCCGTTGGTTTCTTCGCCTTGGGGTTCGGCTGTTTGGCAGCGACCTTGGGGTCGGCCTTCTTTGGCTCGGCTTTAGGTTCGGTCGGCGCCGGCGCGAACTGCGGTGGGTTGGCCTTCTGCGTCGCGTAGAGTTCGGTCAGGGCGGCGAGTTCGGCCGGCCGCGGGGAACGCGTGCACACCTGACGGAAAGCCTCGGCGATCTGCGCGCTGGGATCGGCGGAAGACTTGCTGACGCGGGTGGCGAGGTGCTTGGCCGCTTCGACGAAGCCGGGATTATTGAGCAGCACCAAGGCCTGCAACGGCGTGTTGGTGTTCAATCGCTTCGGTTGGCAGACTTCGCGCGAGCCCGCGTCGAAGATCAGCATGTTATCCGGCGGGGCGGTGCGCTTGCGGTAGGTATAGACGCTACGACGGTTGGCGGACTCCTGGACGCTCTCGCCGCCGACCTTCTCGACCAACTTGCCGGAGGCCAGCAGCGCTTGGTCGCGGACCATCTCGGCGGTCAGGCGGAGCACCGGACCGCGGGCAAGGAGAAGGTTAGCCGGGTCTTTCTCGCGGCCTTCCGCCGTCGGGGTAGAGGACTGCCGGAACGTCGCGCTCAGGACCAGGCGGCGTAGCATCGCCTTCGTGTTCCAACCGCTGCGGACGAAGTCGACGGACAAAGTGTCGAGAAGTTCGGGGTGCGTCGGCAGGTCACCTTGCATGCCGAGATTCTCGCTCGAGGCGACCAAACCCGCGCCGAAGACCTGCGCCCAGAGGCGGTTGATGACGACCCGCGAAGTCAGAGGATGCTTCGGGTCGGTCAGCCATTTCGCCAGACCAAGGCGATTCCTAGGCAGCTCGGCGTTCCAAGGGAAGATGCGGGCGGGAGTCCCCGGTTCGCAGGGCTTCGTCAGGTCGGGCTTGTCGTATTCGCCGCGGGTGAGGACGTAGGATTTCGGCGCCAGCGGCGAGTGCTCCATCGCGAAGAAGGCGGGGGCGGTTTCCTCGTGGGCGGCGAGAGCACGGCGGGCTTGCTGGACTCGCTCCCAGGCCTGGGCGAAGGCCGGGTCGGCCCGGCGGAGGGCGTGCTCGGCATGGACCGAAGCGGGCAGGGTGTCGGCGGAGAGTCCATGGTGCACGGCGACTTCGGCGGGCGTCAGGGCCGTGCGCCAGAGCTGGATCTCGTCAAGTGAGCCGTTGCGGAAGCCCGCGTCGCGGGAACGCGAGCCGATCTCGAGGGCGTTGTCACGGGGTTTGGCGTGAAGGGTGTCACGCACGACCGTCGTCTTCACTTCGAGACCATCGACGTACAGGCGGAGTCCGGAGGCTTTCGACGAACCATCGTAACTCGCCGTCACGCGCCGCCATTGGTCGACCGGCAGCACGTCGACCGTCTCGACGGAGGCCGCGCTATTGGGCCAGAGATGGATCATGCTCCAGCGGAGCTTGCCCTGGGTCACCAGCAGTTCGATGCCGGTCGCGTCGCCGTCGCCCGTATAGAACCCGGTCGAATGCAGGACCGTCGCGCGGGCGTTCTTTTCACCGAGGCGGAGGAAAGCCGAGAACGTGAAGGCGTCGAATCGGCCCAGCTGCTTGAACTCCGGCAGGATGAACCCCGCGTCGCCGTCGAACTTCACCGCCCTGCCTTTGACGCCGGGCACCAGTTGCAGGTCTTCCGGGGATCCGCGGCGCTCGAACTTGGCGGGCTTGCCGCCGGCGAGCGCATCATCGACACCCATCTTCGTGAATGCTTCGAGCGGGAAATGGGCCACCGAGGCGGGCACCTTCACGTCTGCCTTGGCTGTGGCAGTGCGTGTGGCGACGAGGGCTTGTTCGGCGGCGTTCACGGCAGCACGGAGTTCGGCTTCCTTCCGACGTTCTTCGTCGGTCTTATACAGGCGGACAAAAGGCGGAGGGACTTCACCATGGTAGGAGAGAAGCCCGTTCTCGTTCTGATCGCCGAACATCGCCGCCATCGAGAAGTAGTCCTTCTGCGAGATCGGGTCGTACTTATGGTCGTGGCAGCGGGCGCACTCCATCGTCAGGCCCATGAAGCCGTAGCCGGCGGTCATCACGCGGTCATTGATGCCGTCCTGGCGGAACTCCTCGGCGATCGAGCCGCCTTCGAAAGTCATGCGGTGGATGCGATTGTAGGCCGTCGCCACGCGCTGGTCTTGGGTCGGATTCGGGAGAAGGTCTCCGGCGAGCTGCTCGGTCAGGAACTGGTCGTAAGGCTTGTTCTCATTGAAGGCCTTGAGAACCCAGTCGCGCCAAGGCCAGGCGAACATCGCCTTGTCCCCGGTATAGCCCCAAGTGTCGGCGTACCGAGACAGGTCCAGCCAGGCGACCGCCAGATGCTCGCCGTAACGCGGCGAGGCCAGCAGGGCGTCGACACGCTTCTCGTAGGCGTCGGGTGAAGCGTCCGCGAGGAAGGCGTCGACCTCCGCGATCGTCGGGGGAAGGCCGGTGAGCGCGAAAGAAGCGCGGCGAAGCAGGGTCGCACGGTCAGCAGGGGCCGAGGGGCGGAGTCCTTTCTTGGCGGCCGCCGCGGCGATGAAAGCATCGAGGGGGTCCTTGGGCCAGGAAGCATCGGCGACCGGCGGAGTCGGGTGAGACTGCGGGGAGACGAAAGCCCAGTGCGGGTCGTACTTCGCCCCTTGTTTCACCCAGCGGATCAGGATGTCCTTCTCCGGCTTGGAGAGAGGGCGATGCAGTTCCGGGGGCGGCATCACGTCTTCCTCATCCTCGCTCAGGATCCGCTGCACCAATGCGCTCTTCGTGACGTCGCCCGGCACCACCGCGGCGTCGCCGCTCTTCAGGACTTTCGTCGCGCCGGCGAACTCATCGAGGCGCAGGCCGGCCTTGCGACCCTTATCGGCGTCAGGTCCGTGACAACCATAGCAGCGATCGGAAAGGATCGGGCGCACCTCACGATTGAAGTCCACCGGTAGGTCGGCTGCGCCAGCGACGGCTGCGCCGAGCAGGCAGAGCAGGGAGGTGGCGTGCGTGGGGCGCATCAGGGGTGCTGACACTCAACGCCGAGGCCTAGTTCCTGTCGAACGATGATTAAGGCGTAGGGTCGCTGCCTCATCTCAATCTCCCTCGATTAAACTTTCGGGATTCGATCATCGGGCACGTATCTTCGTTGAGGCGCGAGCCCCAAGCATTTGCTCGCTCGATTCCTTTCGGTCTTATCTTCGTCCCGCAATTCGAGTGTTCCGGTCCCTTGTTTAAACTTCATTTATGATAAATGAACGAAACGCTCATATCCTTCATAAAGGATGCTTTTCGCTCATTTAATCTTGCCAAACCCTTTGGATTTGTCGAAATAAGGGCCATGGCGACCAAACTTTTCGGAACGGACGGCATTCGCGGACGAGCTAACGAATATCCGATTACGCCGGAAATTGCCCTGCGAATCGGCCAGGCGATCTCGCGGGTACTGCGCTCCAGCGGGGCCAACCACAATCGCGTGATCATCGGCAAGGACACCCGCATCTCCGGCTACATGCTCGAGACCGCCCTGACCAGCGGACTGGTCTCCAGCGGGATGGACGTCTTCCTGGTCGGACCGATGCCGACGCCGGCGGTCGCGCATCTGACCAAGTCCATGGGCTGCGGCGCCGGCATCATGCTGACCGCTTCGCATAATCCATACGAAGACAACGGCCTGAAGATCTTCGGTCCGGACGGCTTCAAACTCTCCGACGACCTGGAAGCGCTCGTCGAACAGGAAGTCCTTTATGACGTGAAGGCCAATGGCGTGACCGGCGACAAGATCGGCAAGGCCTACCGCATCGACGATGCCCGCGGTCGCTACATCGAGTTCGTCAAGCATAGCCTAGGCAACGCCAGCCTCGACGGCATGAAGATCGTCGTGGATTGCGGGCATGGGGCCGGTTACCTCCTCGCTCCGCTCATCTTCAAGGAACTCGGCGCCAAGGTCGTCAAGCTCGGCGTCGAACCGGACGGCATCAACATCAACGCCGGCGTGGGAGCTCTTTATCCGGAGTTCGCCGGCAAGATCGTGAAGGAGCAGGGCGCCGATGTCGGCATCTCGCTCGACGGGGACGCCGACCGGGTGATCTTCAGCGACGCCAGCGGGGCCAGCGTGTCCGGCGACCGTATCCTGGCGCTGTGTGCGCTCGCCTTGAAGGAGGAAGGGAAGCTCAGCGGCAACACGATGGTCTGCACCGTGATGTCGAACCTCGGTCTGCACGAAGCCATGCGCAAGGCCGGCATCGGCGTGGTCACCACGGCCGTCAGCGACCGCCACGTCATCGAAGCCCTCCGCAAGGGCGGCTATTCCTTCGGCGGCGAGAATTCCGGCCACCTCATCTTCGCCGACTACGCTTCTACCGGCGACGGCATCCTCAGCGCCTTGCAGGTACTCCGCTTCATGCGTAAGAAGGGCGCCACCTTGGCCGACCTCGCCGCGGGCATGCGCGAATATCCGCAGGCCTTGGTGAACCTGAAGGTCCGTTCCCGCGTTCCCCTGAGTCAGCTGCATTCCCTGCAGGAAGAGATCAGCAAGGCCGACGCGGCCTTCGGCAACGCCGGCCGCCATCTGATCCGCTATTCCGGGACCGAGAACAAGCTGCGTATCCTCGTCGAACACCAGGACCAAGGGGAGGTCGATCGTTGGTCCTTGGCTTTCAAGGCCGCCGTGGAGGCCGATTTTGCGTCCCTCTGAGATGGCCTCCTTCTTCCTTGCCGAAGCCGGAGAGACGCCCGGTTGCCACCCGCTCACCCTCACGCGGTCGCTCGGTGAATTTCCGCTGGGTAATCTGGCGTTGCGACGCCATCAGGCAGCGGCGCTGCTGGCGCTCGGACTGACCGAAGCGGGAGCTGACGCCGATCTCATCGTTCGTGCCTCGGCCTGGTTCTCGTGCGCCGAACTGGCGACCTTCGTCGCCGATGCCTCCTATGGCTCGATGACGACCGCGGAGGGTGTCGTCTTGGTCACCCGAAAAAGCGGTGGCCGTGAGCTACGCGCCAGCCAGTCTTTCGCGATCACCTACGCTTGGGATCTCTTGCGGGCGAACGTCGAGGCCATGACGGCCCGCAAGGCTTACGCCCAGGAGTCCGGCGCGCACACGTCACTCTATGTCGACGGACGCCTGCAGGTCGGCAAGGGCACGAAGATCCTGCCGGGCGTCGTCATCGAAGGCGACGTCATCATCGGCGACCACTGCAAGGTCGGCCCGAACTGCTATATCCGCGGATCGACGGCCATCGGCGACAAGTGTCACGTCGGCCAGGCCGTCGAGATCAAGAACTCCATCCTTCTGCCGGGCACGAACGTCGGTCACCTTTCCTACCTCGGCGATTCCATCCTCGGCGAGAAAGTGAACTTGGGCGCAGGTACCATCACTTCCAACCTGCGTCACGACGGCGGGACGCACCGCAGTCCGGTCGCGGGACGCATGGTCGACACGGGCCGGCGTAAGCTCGGCGCGATCGTCGGAGACGGCGTCCATACCGGCATCCACACCTCCCTTTATCCGGGGCGTAAGCTCTGGCCGAAGACCTCGACCTTGCCCGGCGCCATCGTCGACAAGGACATCCTTTCCTGACCATGTGCGGCATCGTAGGCTATGTCGGTCGCCATGCGGCCACGCCCGTCCTCCTCGGAGGCCTTCGCCGGCTAGAGTACCGGGGCTATGACTCGGCCGGCCTGTCCGTCCAGGATGGCAGCGAACTCCTTACCTTGCGAGCCGTGGGCAAGGTCTCCCGGCTGGCCGACAAGGTGCGGGCTGAGTGGACCGAGGAACTGCAGGCCCGTTGCGTCGTCGGCATCGCCCACACCCGTTGGGCGACGCACGGGGCGCCGACCGAAGCCAACGCCCATCCTCACGCCGACGCCAGCGGACGCATCCGGCTGGTGCATAACGGTATCATCGAGAACTACCGGTCTATCCGCGCCAAGCTCGAGTCCAAGGGGCATGTCTTCGCTTCCGAGACCGACACCGAAGCCGTCGCCCGACTCGTCGGTGAATATTACAAGGGCGACCTCCGCAAAGCCGTCATCGCCGCGCTGCGCCAGGTCGAGGGAGCTTACGGGATCGCGGTCATTTCGGCCGATGAACCGGGACGCATTGTCGTCGCCCGGAAAGGCAGCCCGCTCGTCATCGGCGTCGGCGAAGGCGAGTGCCTGATCGCTTCCGACCCCTCGGCCCTCATCTCGCATACGCGCCGGGTCATCTACCTGGACGACGGCGACGTCGCCTTGGTCACCGCCGACTCCGTGGACATCACGGACTTGAATCATGCGCCGATGGATCGGGACGTCGCCGAACTGGAGTTCGAACCCGGAGCGGTGGAGAAGGGCGGCTACGACCATTTCATGCTCAAGGAGATCCACGAGCAGCCCGAGTCGGTCCGCAACGCCCTCCGCGGCCGCCTGGATCTCCTGAACGGCACCGCGGTCCTGTCCGGCATGGGCGCCAGCGCCCGCGAACTCCTCGACCTGCAGCGCATCGTCATGGTCGGTTGCGGCACCTCGCTGCATGCCGGCATGGTCGGTGATTTCGCGTTCGAGGAACTCGCCGCGCTTCAGGCGGAGGTCCAGCCCGCCGCGGAATTCCGTTACCGTAACCCGTTGGTCGATGGCCGTGACCTCGTCGTCGCCATCTCCCAGTCAGGCGAGACCGCCGACACGCTGGCCGCCGTCCGGGAAGCCAAGGACAAAGGCGCGATGATCATGGGGCTCGTCAACGTCGTCGGATCGACCATCGCCCGCGAGACGGGGCGGGGTGTCTATCTGCATGCCGGTCCGGAAATCTCGGTGGCTTCCACCAAGGCATTCACCGGCCAGGTAGCGGTCTTGCTGCTCATGGCGCTGAAACTCGGCCGAGGCCGCCGGCTGTCCCGTGAGCGCGGACTGGCGTTGGCCTCCGAGGTCGCCCGTCTCCCGGAACTCATCGAGGCCGTGCTCCGTCAGGACGCCGCCATCGCGAAGGTCGCCGAGTCCATGGCGAAGCATGAGCATGCCTTCTTCCTCGGACGCGGCCCCATGCATCCCGTCGCCCTCGAGGGTGCGTTGAAGCTCAAGGAGATCTCCTACATCCACGCCGAGGGTTATCATGCCGCCGAACTGAAGCATGGCCCGATCGCCTTGCTGACGCCGGGAATGCCCGTCGTCGTGCTCGCCAACCGTTCGCCGGTCGTGGACAAGACCTTGGGCAACGCCGAGGAGTGCAAGGCGCGCGGCGCCCATGTCATCGCCATCGTGACCGAAGGCGGCCCCGAAGCGGCGATCGCCGACGAAGTCATCCGCATCCCGGATTGCGATCCCTTGGTCGCCACCATCCCGGCCGCCGTGGCGCTGCAGCTGCTCGCCTATCATGTGGCGCGCCTGCGTGGTTGTCCGATCGATCAGCCGCGGAACCTGGCGAAGTCGGTGACCGTCGAGTAAGGACATCGCCTCAGCGATACACCTCAGGGCCTTGCCGTTGCCGACCTTGGTCGGGACGACTTGCTCGGAGTCCCATGAACGAACGCTCCAAGAAGAAGTGCCGGTGCTGCGAGAAGACCCTGCCGATGGGTCAGTTCCATCGGCTCGAAGGCACCGCGGCCATCCATCCTTTCTGCCGGCCCTGCCTGATGACCGCGGCGCGGCGCCGTTCGGCCCGCCGGGCCGAGCAACGCACGCAGAAGACGCGCTGCTGCGCCCAGTGCGGGCAGGACCTCCCCGTGCAGATGTTCCACTGGCTCCGGGCGTCGGGCAGTTTCCACAGTTATTGCCGGCCCTGTCACGCCGCTTACATGGCCGAGCGCTACCGGCGCCTGCAGGACGGGCGCCGGAAGTGATCGAAAGGTTTCCCGCTGGTGGCTGGACGGGGACTTGAACCCCGAACCAATTGATTAAGAGTCAACTGCTCTACCATTGAGCTATCCAGCC
>JBJOMV010000031.1:0-19664 GCA_046052185.1 Verrucomicrobiota bacterium
GTCTTACCGTCGACGACGAGCTGGTCGGCCGTCCACCGGATCGGGAGCTTGGCGACGATCTTGGCGAGGACGGCGTTGGAGGACGGGTCACCCCAGAGGATGAGGTTGCTCTTGGCGATGTCCTCGTCCTTGACCTGGGTGTCGGCCTTGGTCGGCGCATCGCCGCGGAACTGACGGCGCCATTCCCGGGCGCCGCGCTCCATCTCGGACTTGGCCCAGCCGCCGACCTTGGCGTTGAACGGCTGGCCGCTGGGGGCGACGTAGAGGAAGCTGTCCATGAACGCGTCGTCGATGGGGCCGGACAGGCCATGGCGCTTGACGACGCCCTGTTCGGCGTAAGCAGCGACCTGCGTCCACTCGCCGTTCTTAGGATCACGGGCGAAGGTGGCCTTCCACGAGCGGTCCGAGGCGGCCTTGACCGACGTCAGGACCTTGTGGCCGTCGATGGTCACGGCGGTCGGCGCGAACTGCGACTGGACGGCATCGCCCGGGGCGAAGTCGAGCGTCAGGCCGGCGACGTTCGCCGTCTTGACCTCGATGGCGCGTTCGTCGACGAGCTTGGCGTCGACGCGGGCCTGCTTCCAGTGTTCGACCATCCGGTCGACCTGCACCCAATGCATGCGGTCATAGCGCAGGAAGTAGGTGGCGAAGGAGACCTCCTTCGGCGTGCGCACGCGACCGCTTGCGGCGATCGCGGCGAGGCGGCGCTCGATCTCGACCATGGAGTCCGGATGGATCTTGTGCGCGGTCTGCGGTCCGATGATGTGCGTGAGCTCCAAGCCGACCTTGCCCATCTCGCGGGCCATGACGTCGGCGGCCTGCTTCTGCTTGTCGATCTCGCCGCTGTAGGCGACCGTCGGGGCGTTGCGGAAGTTGATGGCGGTGTCGGTCGCGTTATACCAAGCCCACAGGGTCTTCTGCCAGGACGGGATCTTGGAGACGTCTTCGTTCTGGAAGACGTTCAGGAACTCCGGGGTTTCGGAGAAGCCGGCACCGGGGTTGATGCCGCACCAGCGATCCGCGTAGTGGGCGCCGAACTGCCAGACGGCCGCGCCGCCCATCGAGAAACCACGGATGAAGAGTCGGTCGTCGTCTATATTGTAGCTCTTGCGGGCGTGGGCGTAGGCCTCCCAGAGGTCGACCTCGCCGGCCATCTTGTTGGCGCAGCAGTAACGGCCGTAGAGATGAAGGACCAAGCGGTTGTTGGCCGGGAGCTGACCGACGTTCTTGCGACGATCGCTGAGGAAGGCGAGTTCGGTCAAGGTCTCGCCGCGACCGTGACACCAGAAGTCCAAGCGCATCAGCGAGCCCGCGTAGTTGTCCGGGATGACCATGCCGTAAGGTTGGACCGAGCCGTCGATCTTCGACTTGTAGCCACGGACGACGAGGCCGGTCTGGCGGGTCCACGGGGCCTCGCCTTTCAGGAACGCGGCCGCGCGGACCTTGCCCTCGGCGATAAGGTCGTGGGCGGACTTGAATTCGCCCTTGTTGAAATACTCGTTGTAGCGGCCGGCCCAGTCCACGGCCTTATGGAAGATCTCGATGTCGGCCAGGAGCTCTTCGAGGCGCGGGTTCTTCGCCTGAGCCTTGGCGGCGGCGTCGATGGCCGCACGGAGCTCGGCGAGTTCCTTGGCCAGCGAGACCTTGTCGGCCTCCGGCAGGGCCACGGCCTTGTCGGTCGGCGGGATCGGCCGGACCGCGGCGGGAATGTTGTCCTTCGGACCATCGGCCAAAGCCGTCGCGGCGAAAAGGGAAAGGAGCAGGAGGGAGCGCATGCGGAGTAAAGGGATAAGCCGACCTGAAGGCAGGCCGTCTCGGGGTGCCGAAGGTCTAGACTACGACCCACCTGACGGACAAGTGTTCCTTCTGGGGAGATAACGACAGCCATGGGGTCGGACGGCCATTTTCCTCGCCTCCGCCCTTCCCCTTCCCCACATCTCCGGGCAATGGCCCTCCTCAGTCTCCTCGACGTCTATGTCAGTTTCGGCGGCCCTCCCGTCCTGGACCACCTCAACCTCCAGATCGAGGAAGGCGAACGCGTCTGCCTGCTCGGCCGAAACGGCGCCGGTAAGACCACCCTCATGCGCATCGCCGCGGGCGAGGCTGCCCCCGACACGGGCACGGTGACCATCCCCGAAGGCGTGTGCATCGCCCGCCTGACCCAGGAGATCCCCGACAGCCTCCCGGGCAACGTCCGGGATATCGTGACCTCGGGCCTTCGGGACGACGATGCGTCCGAAGACTGGGAGAAAGACCTGCGCGTCGATGACCTGATCGCCCGCCTCGGCCTCCCCGAAGACCGGGCCTTCGACGCCCTTTCCGGCGGACTGAAGCGCCGCTGCCTCCTCGCCAAGGCCCTCGCCGCCAAGCCCGGCCTGCTGCTCCTCGACGAGCCGACCAACCACATGGACCTGGATTCCATCCTGTGGATGGAAGAGTTCCTGCTCGAACAGAAGATCCCCCTGCTCTTCGTCACGCACGACCGCGCCTTCCTGCGTCGCATGGCCAACCGCATCATCGAACTCGATCGCGGCAAGCTCGCCAGCTGGTCCTGCGATTACGACACCTACCTCGTCCGCAAGGAAGAGCTGTTCGTCGCCGAAGAACGCCAGCGCGCCGCCTTCGACAAGAAGCTCGGCCAGGAAGAAGCCTGGTCCCGCCGCAGCCCGGGCGCGCGCCGCACGAAATCCAACGCCCGCATGGAGGCCCTCATCAAGATGCGCGCCCAACGGGGCGCCATGCGCACCGCCACCGGTTCCGCCAAGATGGAGATCAGCGAAGCCGAACGCTCCGGCGTCCGCGTCGTCGAAGCCGAGAACATCGCCTTCGCCTACCCTTCGGGCACGCCCCTGATCCGTGACTTCAGCTTCGTCCTCAACCGCGGCGACAAGGTCGGCCTCATCGGCCCGAACGGCGCCGGCAAGACGACTTTGGTCAAGATGCTCCTCGGCCAGCTGGCCCCGACCTCCGGCAATCTGAAATTCGGCACGAAGATGGAAGTGATCTACTTCGACCAGATGCGCGACCAGATCGACGACAACAAGACCGTCGCCGAGAACCTCGCCGGCGACAGCGACACGGTCTCGGTCCAAGGCCGCTCCCGTCACGTCATCAGCTACCTGCAGGACTTCCTCTTCGACCCTTCCCGCGCCCGTTCCAAGGCCAAGGTGCTCTCGGGCGGCGAACGTAACCGCCTCCTGCTCGCCCGCCTCTTCACCAAGCCGGCCAACGTGCTCGTGCTCGACGAACCGACCAACGACCTCGACGCCGAGACGCTCGACGTGCTCGAGGACATCCTGGTCGAATACACGGGGACGCTGATCATGGTCTCCCACGACCGTGCCTTCCTCGACAACGTCGTGACCAGCACGCTGGTCTTCGAAGGCGACGGCATCGTGACCGAACACGCCGGCGGCTACACCGACTGGCGCAACGAACTCGCCCGCATCGCCGTGGCCAAGCGCACGGCGGCGATCGGCACGGCCGCCAAGCCCGCCGCCGCGAAGTCATCCTCCCCGGCGCAGGCCGGCGCCAAACTCAACAACAAGGAACGCAAGGAACTGGAGACGCTGCCCGCCAAGATCGAACAGCTCGAAGCCGAGCAGGCCCAGATCAGCGTCCAGCTCGGCGACCCGGAGATATATAAGGACGGTGGCGCCAAGGCGGCCGCACTCCAGAAGCGCCTCCACGCCGCCGAAGCCGAGCACGCCGAAGCCCTCGCCCGCTGGATGGACCTCGACGCCCGCAAGGACGCCTGAGCGAGGCTTCCCCTCCCGTTCCGTTATTCGGATACTTCCTGCAGTTATCGGCAGTTGCGCACGGCTGGCCGCAGCTCATGATGGCTATATCACCCATTAAACAATGGGGATTCAGCCACGACGACCCGTCCCCGCACATCGACCGACCTGACGTTTCCCTGTGCCGATTTATGAACCCTTCGCTTTGACGCGCCGCTCCCAGCCATGAAACGCCCCCGGAACGTGCTCCTCGCCCTCGGCTGGTATGACCACCGTCTCCTCCAGGGCATCGCCACCTACGCTTCGGAACACCGCTGGCACCTGGCCTCGCACAGCATCATCCACGAGAAGGTGATCCCGTGGGGCTGGGACGGCGACGGCATCCTCGCCTGGCTCGGCGCCGGCGACGATCTCGCCGACTTCGTCCTGAAAGCCGACAAGCCGACGGTCGATTTCTCCCTGCGTCGTCGCGGGACCCCGTTCGCCCACGTCGTGCAGGACCACGCGAAGACCGGCGAGCTGGCCGCCGAACACTTCATCGAACGCGGCATGGGGCATTTCTGCTTCTTCAGCGACAGCGAGAACTGGTCGCAGGTGGAACGCGGCCAGGCCTTCATGGAAACCCTCCGCCGCCGCGGCCTCCCCTGCGAGCACCTGCGCTGGGCCCACTCCGGCAAGAAGGCCGACGTCCGCGACGAATGGCAGCGCCGCCGCGCCTGGCTGCTCACGCGCCTCAAGGCCGCGCCGAAGCCCCTCGCGGTCTTCGCCGCCAACGGCACGCTCGCCGTCGAGGTCCGCGAGCTCTGCGAAGAGGCCGGCCTGCACGTGCCGACGCAGGTGGCCATCGTGGGCATCGACGACTACCTGCTCTCGGTCGGCGCCATCAAGAAATACGTCTCCGGCGTCGACACCAACCTGGAGGAGCAAGGTTACCGTGGGGCCGAGCTCCTGGACCGGCTGATGCGCGGCGAGACGCCCCCGCCCGAACCGATCCGCATCCAGCCCGCCGGGGTGATCACCCGCATGAGCAGCGACATCCTGGCCACCGGCCACGAAGGCGTCGTCCGCGCCCTGCACCACATCACCGACAACTTCGCCGGCCCGCTGGGCGTCAAGGAACTGGCCGCCATCGCCCATATGTCCGAACGCGGCCTCCGCCAGGCCTTCGTGAAGCATGTCGGCTGCACGCCGGGCGACCGCCTGCGCACCGTCCGCATCGACTCGGCCAAGCGCCTGCTCGCCGGCTCCTCCGAGAAGATCGAGGCGATCGCCCACCGTTGCGGCTACCCGAACCTGAACTCCTTCTTCGCCGCCTTCCGACGCTCCGAGAACATGACCCCCGCGGAATATCGCCGGATCATGCGTTTCCGTTCATGAGAGGCCTCAGCGGCGTTCGATGACCGTGAACCGCACTTCGGCGTAGGCGTCCGGCCGGTCGCCTTTGGCGACGTTCGATTGCGCGTAGCAGCCGACCTTGAAGTAACACCCCTTGGCGGTCTCGGCCCATTCGGCCCGCAACACGTCCTGATACCAGACGCGGATCCGGCCGGCGCCGGCCTCGATCCGCAGGATCACCGGCTCCCCCAGCTCATAATTGCGATTCAGGACGACGTCTTCCCGTCCGGTACGCTCTAACAGCAGCTTGCTCCCTTCCAAACGGACCATCAGCACGTCCCGGGAGGCGTCATGGATCTGCGCGCAGACGACGTGGGGTTTGGCCTCGGGCAGGTGCGTGACGGCGAAGACGAGGTCCAGTCCGCGGATCTTCGTATCGGCGACGTCCCAGGCGGCTTCCCGCGAGCCGTCCATCTCGCGCAGTTCTGACCGAGGATACTTCGAGCCGCGGGTGGTGACGCCGTCGCAACGGGCCCGGAAGATCAGCCGCCCGCCGCCGTCCAGATGGAAGCAGCGCGCGTCGGCGAAGGTCGGCAATGCGGACTCCGGGATCTCATCGGGCACGCCTTTGGCCGGAGTATCCACCGGCAAGGTGAGCTTCCAGCCCGCGAGGCCGCCGAAGGCGTCGAGCGGAGCCGCCGAGAGCCCATCAGCCAGGCAGGCCCCGGCGAAGAGCAGGACGGCGAATAGTTTACTCCGCGAGGACATGGATCGTGCCGGTGACCTGACCGCGCAGCTCGGCGCCGTCGGCGGACTTCACGTCGAACTTGAGCTGGGCCTGCATCGCGGGCCGGAGGTCGGCGACCTCGAGCAGCACCGAACGCTTGTCGGCGGAGAGCGTCGCCTTGCGGACCGCCATGGCGTCGTGCTTGCGCTCCGCCAGCTGGGCCTTGCTGAACTGCATGCGACCGTCGTTGCCGAGCTCGGTCGCGGCGACCTTGGTCTCCGCGGTAGAGATCTCCGGCGAGCCGTAGGCCGAGGACCAGACATAGTTCCAGATCTCGACGTTCCAATTAGCAACGTCGGCCGCGGCCGTGGCGTCGAGCTCGCACGTGAAGTCGACACGGACGCCCTGCTTGGTCGCGGCGAAAGCGATCGGCATGCGGGTCGTGGCGCCGGTATAGCGGACGCGCTGGAAGCAGCCGTTCTGGGTCGCGGTGGTCTGCCAGCCCCGCAGGCCGGTCACGTAGAGCTGTCCGTCCTTGGGGTTGAAGCGGGCACGCATGGCGCCGCTGCCGAAGTCGACGTTGAAACGGGTCACGCCGCCCTGCATCTGGGGCTGGCCTTTGTAGGTCACTTCCTGCGGGAGGACGCCGTAAAGCGAGCAGGTGCCATAGCTAAGATGCAGCAGACGATCTTTCCAGGGGCCGAACTTGTCGGAGGTCACCCAGACCTGGCCGCCGCTGGAGTTGTCGACCTCCTTAGGGAACCAGCAGAGCGGGCGGTCGTAGTCCGTCGGGGGCGTCGCACGGTGGGCGAGGTCGACCACGCCATAGAACCCACCCTGCTTCACCCAGTTAAGGCGGCACATGGGCGTCCAGGTGCCTTCGTTGTCGCCGGTGGTGATCTGGCCCGTCGGGCTCATGCCAATGCCGTTAGGGGCACGGAAGCCGGTCGCGAAGACCTCGAACTTCTTGCCGTCAGGCGAGACCTTGAAAAGCGCGCCGTGGTGGTCGCAGATCTCGTCGAACCCGCGGCCGCCCTTGCGGACAGGTCCAGCCTTGATGAAGTAGAGGTTGCCCGCGGCGTCAGCTTGCAGGTCGAAGACGAACTCGTGGAAGTTCTTCGTGGTCTGGAGATCGAAATTGAAGACGTCGTAGCTGTCCGCCTCGCCGTCGCCGTCCGTATCGCGGAGTTTCCAGAGACCGTCACGGCAGGTGACCAGGACCTCGCCGTTCACGACCTTGAGGCCGAGCGGATGATAAAGCCCCGCGGCGAAGCGACGCCAGGTGACCTTGGCGAGCTTATCGTCGATGCCCGAGGCGACGAAGACGTCGCCATGGAAAGTCGCGATCACGGCGCGACCATCCGGCAGGAAGTCGAAGGCCGAGGTGAACATCGGCGCCTTCCAAGGATTGGTCACGGGCAGGCTGACGTCATCGACCACGTAGGGCTCGCCGGCCTTGGCAGAGAGCTTGCCGGCCGTCTCGACGGTCTCGGGCCAGAGGGTCTTGGTGATCTTGAGCAGTTTGGACGGCAGGTCGGTGTCGAAGGACTGGGGTAGCGGGACGCCGGCCGGGAGATAAGCGACACGGACAAGGGTGACGTCATTCGCGCCGGCGATGCGGGCCACGGCATGACCATCGACCTCTTCGACCTTGGTGGCGCCCAGCGTGACGATACGGGCGGCGTCGGCAGACTTACCGAGCATGACCGTTACGCCCTTCACCGAAGGAGCGACCTCGAGGGTGCGCACGACGAATTGGACCTCGTTGGCCGTGACGACCTCGGCGGCTTCGTCGACGGCCGTACCCCCGACATCCCAGCGGACGACCACCGAACGACCGGCATTATGGAATCCCTGAAAGCGAGCCTGACCGACCGGGAGCGGGCCGAAGCCTTTACGCGGACTAAGCGCGGCCGCGTCGGACCCGGCCATGAAGCCGGCGAAATCGCCCGTGACGAAGATGGTCTCGCCGATGGCCGTCGGGTACTCGCCACGGGACATCAGGTTCATCTCGGTGGTGAACTTACCCGACCATGCGCCGATCGGACGGCACAGATCGAGGTCGTAGGCGATGCCGCGCTTGCCGTCGTCACCCAGACGGACGGCGAGGCCCTTCAGTCCCGTGGAATCGATCGAGCCGTCCTTCTGCTTGCCGACGCCGACCGTGCCGAGGATCCACTGGCCGGGTGCTTCGGCGACCGGGGCCGAGACGGAAGTCTTCTTGGCCGGCTTCTTAGCCTGACCAAGGAGGAGACCAACCGAAAGAAAGAGAGCGACGAGGGACGAGCGCATGGGGAATACATAGAGGCAGGGCTAGGGCTTGGGCTAGTTATTTTACCGACAAAAAGGGCCGGAGTCCGCAGACTCCGACCCGATTTGAACTAGCCCTAGCCCGGGCCCTGACACTAGTCCTGATATCAGAGACTCCGCAGGTAAGCCGCGATGTCCGCGACGCCCTGCTCCGTCAGCCCCATCTGGGCTGGGCTGAACATGAGCGAACGGTCGAGCAACTTCTCTTCCTTGATGCGGGCGCGGGGCACGGACTGCACGAGTCCGCCCATGGATTTGATCATGAGCGGATCGCCGGAGGACAGCACCATGCCGGTGATGACCATGCCGTCGTCGAGCACCACGCGCGTGCCTTCGAAGCCGTGGGAGATGTTGTTGGACGGCTGGGCGATGTTCAGGATCAACGATTCGAGCGACTGCTGCTTGGCATAGGTCGTCAGGTCCGGACCGAAGTCGATGCCCTTACCGTCGAACTTATGGCAGGCTTGGCAGACGGCCGAGGCGGCTTTGCCGTTCGCCGCATCCCCCTTGAGGGCGGCGATGGCTTCGACCGGCGCCAGCGCCTTGGAACCCGGCATCTCGGCCGGGAGATCGGAGCCGACGAGTTTGGCGGCCGAGGCGTCGCCGCCACGGGCCTTCACGATCGCATCGACATCGAACGCCTTCCAGAGGCTGCCTTTACGATTACCTACCCACCACTTGGCGAGATCCGCCTGGGCGAACTGCTTGTTCAGCGAGAGCTCGACCATCGTGCCGGCGGCTTCCGCGCTGCGCGTGAAGGCCAGCGTGGTGAGGTCGCGCTTGAGTTCGGTCTCGGTGAGCTTGCCGGAAAGCAGGCGGGCGCGGACGTCGCGGACGGCGGACGCCGGGTGCAGGCGCCAGGTGAGCCAGGCGTAAGCCGGGGTCCAGTCGAGGGCGGGCTTGGCCATGACCTTGGCGATGGCCGCATGGACAGCCGCTTCGCGGTCGGTCGCGGCGAGGCCGATGGCTTCGAGATAGGCACGATCCTGACCGTCGAACTGCTGGGCGATCGTCACCAGAGTGGCGACGGCCTCAGGGGTCTTGAAGTCACGGAGCGCGATGGCCACTTCACGACGGACGGCCGGAGACTTGTCCTTGGCCAGCGACTGGCAGAGGACGAAGACGTCGCGGTCGGCCGCGCGCAGGGCACGGAAAGCCACGAGACGACGGGTGTCGTCGGCGGATGCCAGTTCCTTGCGGGCCAGCGACACGCCCTTGTCGCCCAGCTGCGCCAGCAGCCAGACCGCGCGGGAGGCGACATAAGGATTGGCATCCGCCAGGAGAGCGGCGACGTCGTCGACGACCTTGTCACCGGCGGCCTTGAGGCGATTGAAACCGCCCGCGCGCACGTTCGGGGCGGGGCTACGCAGGGCGGCGATCTGGCCGGCGACGGTGGTGAGGTCGATCTTGGGGACGACGGACTTGAAGCCCTTCGGGGCGATACGATAGATCGTGCCGGCGAGGGCGTTGTCCCGCGTGCCGTGGCCGCCCACGCCCGGATCGAACCAATCGGCGACGTAGATGGCGCCATCCGGACCGACGCACACGTCGGACGGACGGAACTTGGTCTTCAGATTGCCGGTGGGCTTGCCACCGAGGAAGTCGGAGCCAGCCCATTCCTTTTCCTTGTTCGAAGTGAGGAAGTCAAAGCGCTCGAGCTTCATGCCGGCGCCGTCGGGCTTGGGCAGGTAACCGAAGACGACGTTCTTACCGGCTTCGCAGGCGAGAAGGAGTCCGTTCCACTTCGGATCGAGGGCGCCGTTCTCATAGAAGGCCACGCCGGTCGGCGAGCCGCCGCCATAGACGTCGCCGGCGGGCATGGTGCCGGGGTCGTCCTGACGCCACTCGGCGACCGGGGTCTCCTGACCGGGACGCTTGTCGGCACCCCAGGAGCGCTGACCGTCGGCGGACGCGAAACCGGCGTTGCCGCCTTCCATGATCAAGGAGACGCGACAGGCGGGCGGATCATCGTTATCGCTCTGGTACATGTCGCCGAGCGAGTTGATGGACTGCTCGTAGCTGTTGCGGTAGTTGTGACCGACGATGCGCGCGTTCGTGCCGTCGCTGTTCATGCGCACGGAGAAGCCGCCGACCCAGACGTTGCCGTCGTCGCTGCGGACGCCGGCGACCTTCTGGGCGTCGACGGCCTGCTTGGTCCACTCGCCGTGGTTATAGGGGCTACCGATACGGAAGGTCTTGCCCGACTTATCGGTGAACTGGCCGCAGGTGTTGCCCTGGTTGAAGTTCCACTTGCCGTCCGGACCGAACGTCGCGCTGTGGAGGGAGTGGTCGTGATTGCGGCCGTTGAAGCCGGTCAGGAGCACCTCGCGCTTGTCGACCTTGGGGTCGAAGACACCGTCGCCATTGGCGTCGGTATAGACCAGGAGATCCGGCGGCTGGGAGACGACAATCTTACCGTCGATGTGCGCGACGCCCAGCGGCGAGACGAGGTTGGTCTCCTGCGTGAAGACGGTGACCTTGTCGGCCTTGCCCGCACCAGTGGTGTCCTCGAGGACCACGATCCGGTCGCCTTCGGGTCGGCGTCCGGCCTTGCTGCGGTAGTTGACTCCCTCGGCGACGTACATGCGGCCGCGTTCGTCGAAATCGATGTTCGTGGGATTGAAGATCTGCGGGGACGTCGCCCAGACGGTGACTTCGAAGCCTTCCGGCACCGTGAAGAGTTCCGTCGGGACGGCGAGAGGGCCGCTGTCGAAATCGACCGGCTTGTACTTCGCCGGACGCGAAGTGAAGACCGCGAACTTCACGTCGGCCGAACTGGGTTTGCCGCCGCGGATGGCGCCGCCGTCGTCGATGCCGACCTTGGCGCGGAAAGACTTCGCAGGACCCGGCAACTGGTAGGCGATGAAGGAGGAGGCATGCGTGCCGATGCCACGCTCGTACAGCTTGCCGGCGACCTTGAGCGGCTTGCCATCGTAATTCTTACCGATGCGGGTCTGGCCTAGCGATTCGGCGTCTTTCCACTTCAGCTTGGTCAGGTCGACCACCGTGCCGTCCATCAGGACGACCTCAGGCTCGATCCAATTGGCCCAGTCGCAGGCGTTGCCGTCGAGTTCGGCCACCATCAGGTAAAGTTCCTTCGAGCCATTGAGCTCGGCGGAGAAGTCGACCAGGCGCTGCTTGTCCTTGGCGAGCAGGATGGGAGACTCGGCGACCGGCTTAGGGTCGGCCGCGACGACGGGAGCGGCCAAGGCGAGGAGGGCCAGCAGCGAGAGGCCGGCCTGACGGGATACGTGGGACATAAGTTAACTCGGGGTGCCCCATAGACACCCTGTTTTTAATCGGGTTCAACCCCAACTTGAGCCAAAAGACGGCATCGAGCGTAAATACCCACCGACGGCTTTACATCCCGATGACAGCCAACACGTTTAAGGAACTTAGGCCACCCCGCCCTGTCCCACCCTTTTGACGATGTCTTTCCGGCAACTTTTCGCTCCTCTTTTCCTGGCCGCTTCGGTCGGGGCCGCGGAGCCGTCCCCCGCGCCGACCGCCGCCCAGCTGGAGTTCTTCGAAAAGGAAGTCCGTCCGGTCCTCGCCGACCATTGCTACAAGTGCCATGGCGAGAAGAAACAGAAGTCCGGACTACGCCTGGACTCTCGTGAATTCGTCCTCAAGGGAGGCGAACTCGGCCCGATCGTCGTCCCGGGCAAACCCGAAAACAGCCGCCTCATCCTCTCGGTCAATCACGTCAAGGCCCCGGATGTCTATGCGATGCCGGGTGAGGACGAGAAACTTCCGCCGAAGGCGATCGCAGCGCTCACCGAGTGGGTACGACAAGGCTTGCCGTGGCCGGCCGAAGCCAAGCCTCTCGCGCAGGACCCGCGCAAGCACTGGGCCTTCCAACCGGTCGTCGCGCCGACTCCGCCCGTCGTCACTTCGACCGACGTCGCCCGGATCAGCCAGCCCCTCGATCGGTTCGTCTTGGCCAAGCTCAAGGAAGCCGGCCTCGATTTCAATCCGCAGGCCAGCCGTGAAGTGATCATCCGTCGTCTCACGCTCGCGCTCGCGGGCTACCAGCCGACGGCCGCCGAGGTCGCCGCTTTCGTCGCCGATCGCGATCCGCAAGCCACCGAGAAGCTCGTCGATCGTCTCCTCGCCTCGCCTGCCTTCGGCGAACGCTGGGGACGTCACTGGCTCGACGTCGCCCGCTACGCCGACACGAAAGGCTACGTCTTCCAGGAAGAACGCCGCTATCCCTACGCCTACACTTATCGCGATTGGGTCGTGAAGGCCTTCAACGACGACCTGCCCTACGACCAGTTCCTCCGCCTGCAGATCGCCGCCGACCAGATCGTCAAGGACCCGGAGAACAACCGCGACCTCGCCGCGCTGGGCTTCCTCACGCTCGGCCGCCGCTTCCTCAACAGCGTGCCCGACATCATCGACGACCGTATCGACGTCGTCATGCGCGGCACCCAAGGCCTGACCATGGCCTGCTCGCGCTGTCACGACCACAAGTTCGATCCGCTGCCGACGGCGGAATATTATTCCCTCTACGCCATCTTCAACTCCAGCGAAGAACCCAAGGACCTCCCTCCGCTGAAGCCGTTCACGCGCACGAAGGAGACGGAGGAGTTCGAAGCCGAACTCGCCGTCCGCGAGAAGAAGCTCAACGACTTCATCCAGAGCCGCTACGAGCTTTCCTACTCGCCCGAGAAGACCGCCGCCTACCTCGGCCTGACCATGGAGTCCCTCAAGGACGCCAAGCTCGATGCCAACCAGAAGGCCAAGGCGGCGAACCTCTATGCGGCCGTGCTCGGCGGCTGGAAGAACGCGCTGAAGCCGAAACTGGCGCCGACCGATCCCGTCTGGGGCGCCTGGGTCAGCCTGCAGGGTGTCGCCGACGCTGAGTTCCCCGAGCGTTTCGCCGCGCTGCTCTCCCAGCCCGGCTCTTTCGCCGACCCTCTCCTCCGCGCCCGACTGCAGGCCAAGGCTCCGACCAAATTAGCCGAACTGACCGCGACCTACGCCGCCCTGCTCTCCGAGGCCCGCAAGCCCGAGCATGCCGCGCAAGTCGAATGGAAGTCCTGGCGCGAACTGATCCTCCACCCCAGCGGCCCGACGGTCATGACGCCGGCTTCGCTGATCCCGACCTACAACGTCGCCGACCGCAACACGCGCAACAAGCTGCAGATCGACGTCTCGGGCTTCAAAGCCACGAGCCCGAAGAGCCCGCCGCACGCGATGGCGATCCAGGACAAAGCGAAGGCCGTGCAAGGCGTCGTCTTCCTGCGCGGCAGTGCTTCGCGCCCGGGCAAGAAGGTCCCGCGCCAGTATCTTTCCATCCTCTCCGAGGGTCCGCCCAAGGAGTTCACCCAAGGCAGCGGCCGACTCGACCTTGCCAACGCCATCGCGAGCCCGACTAACCCGTTGACCGCCCGCGTGATGGTCAATCGCGTCTGGATGCATCTCCTCGGCCAACCGCTCGTCGAGACCCCGAGCGACTTCGGCGTCCGCACCACGCCCGGCAAGAATCCCGCCCTGCTCGACCATCTGGCGAGCTCGTTCGTCAAGGAGGGCTGGTCGATGAAGAAGCTGATCCGCACGATCGTCCTCTCGCGCACGTTCCTGCAGTCCGCCGATCTCCGCGCCGACGCCGTCGCCAAGGACCCCGACAACTCATTGCTCTGGCGCGCCCACCGCCGGCGCGTCGACTTCGAAGCCCTGCGTGACAGCATGCTGCGCGTGGCCGGCCGCCTCGACGAAGCCAAGCTCGGCGGCCAGCCCTTCGACCTGGTCAGCGCGTTCGGCACGCCCCGCCGCACGATCTACGGCCACATCGACCGCCAGAACCTGCCGGCGTTCTTCCGGACGTTCGACTTCGCCAACCCGGACTATCACGTCCCTAAGCGTAACCAGACCACGACTCCGCAGCAGTCGCTTTGGATGCTCAACCATCCGTTCGGCCGCTCGCTCGCCGATGAACTGGCCGCGAAGGTCTCGGCCCAACCGGACGACGCCGCCAAGGTCCGCGCCCTCTATCTCGCCATCCTCGCCCGCGCGCCTCACGCCGACGAGACCGCCCTGGCCCTCGAGTACCTGCGCGAAGCCGCGGCCGCCCCGGCACCGGCGGCTTGGACGAACGGCTTCGGTGGCTACGACCCGAAGACGAAGACGACGACCTTCACGGCGATGTCGACCCACGTCAAAGATCGCATCTCTCCCACCGCGCAGATTCCGGACAAGAAGTACGCCTTCGTCTTCCTGACCGCCAAGGGCGGCCACACGGGGAGCCTGCCGGAGACCGCCGCCATCCGTCGCTGGACAGCCGGCAGTCCGGGCAAGTACCGCCTCGAAGGCGCGCTCGCCGTCCAGAGCAAGGCTAGCGATGGCGTCCGCGCCCGCATCGTCTCTTCGCGCCGCGGCCTCCTCGCCGAAGTCGTCGTCAAAGGCGGAGCCTCCGCCCCGGTCGAGCTCGCCTCCGTGGAGCTTGCCGCCGGCGAAAGCATCGACTTCATCGCCGACAAATACCTGGGCTCCAACAGCGACGGCTTCACTTGGTCGCCCGTGATCAAGGACGCCCAGACCGGCGAAGTGATCAGTTCCGCCGCCGGCGAGTTCGGCCGTAAGCCGGACCGTCAGTCAGCCCTTTCCACGTTCGCCCAGGTCCTCCTCCAAAGCAACGAATTCGCCTTCGCCGACTGATGCACCATATCGATCCACTCTCCCTCGGCTCACGTCGCGAGTTCCTCCGCCGCGTCGGCATGGGCCTCGGCGGCGTCGCCATGGCCTCCCTGCTCCAGCAGGAACTCCGGGGCGCCGACATCCGCGTCGACCCGCTGCGTCCGCTCGCCGCCCGCCCGGCACCGCTCCCCTGCAAGGCCAAGCGCGTCATCCACATCTTCGCCAATGGCGGCGCTTCGCAGGTCGACACCTTTGACCGTAAGATCGCCCTCGATAAATACCACGGCAAGACCCTGCCAGGCGACTACATCGCCACCGAGCGCCGCACGGGCGCGGCGTTCCGTTCGCCGTTCTCCTGGAAGCGCTACGGCAAGAGCGGGCTCGAGGTCAGCGAGCTCTTCGCCAAGACGGCCGAACACGCCGACGACCTCTGCGTGATCCGCTCGATGAAGGCCGACGTGCCCAACCACGAGCCTTCCCTGCTGCTGATGAACTGCGGCGAGGCACGTCAGGTCCGCCCATCCATGGGCTCGTGGGTCACCTACGGACTCGGCACCGAGAACGAGAACCTCCCCGGCTTCATGACCCTCTGCCCGGGCGGCTTCCCGATCCAAGAGACCCAGAACTGGCAGTGCGGCTTCCTTCCCGGCGTCTACCAAGGCAACTACGTCGACACGTCGAAGCGCTCCGTCGAGGAGCTCATCGAGAACATCCGTAACTTCGGCCTCTCGCGCCCGGCCCAGCGCAAGCAACTCGACCTGCTGGCCAAACTCAACGCGGCCCACCAGAACGCCCGCCCGCATGACGCCGCCCTCGAGGCCCGCGCCCAGTCCTTTGAGATGGCCTACCGCATGCAGCTCGAGGCCACCGACGCCTTCGACGTGGGACGCGAATCCGAGAAGACCCGCGAGATGTACGGCGACACGACCCTCGGCCGTCAGTTCCTCATCGCCCGTCGTCTCGCCGAACGCGGTGTCCGCTTCATCCAGCTCTGGCATGGCGCCGGGCAGCCCTGGGACAGCCACGACGATCTCGAAGTCCAGCACCGCCGTCTCGCGATGGAGGCCGACCAGCCGATCGCGGCGCTGCTCACGGACCTGAAGCGTCTCGGGATGCTCGACGAGACCTTGGTCATCTGGGGCGGAGAATTCGGCCGCACCCCGACCGTCGAACTGCCGACCCCTGGCTCCAACGCCGGCAAGATCAACGGCCGCGACCATAACAGCCATGGCTTCACGATGTGGATGGCCGGAGGCGGCGTGAAGCCCGGCCACGTCCATGGCGAGAGCGATGAGTTCGGCTTCAAGGCCGTCAAGGACGTCGTGCACGTCCACGACCTGCATGCGACCATCCTGCGCCTCCTTGGCTTCAATCACGAAGAGTTCACGTTCCGTAGCTCGGGACGCGATTTCCGTCTCACCGACGTCCACGGGAAGATCGTCCAGTCGCTCATCGCCTGATGAATCGCCTCCTCCGCCTGCTGGCTATCCTCGCCTTCGCGGGCCTCGAGGCCGGCGAACTCCGCACGCTCCGTGACATCGCCTATAAGGATGATGTCATTTCGCAGACGCCGTATGAGCAGGAACGCTGCAAGCTGGACCTGACCCTCCCGGCCGACGCGAAAGGCTTCCCGACCTATGTCTGGTTCTACGGCGGAGGCCTGAAGAACGGCGGCAAGGATCTGCGCTCGGAATATTGCGCCGAAATCCGCGCCAGCCTGGCCCGAGCCGGGGTGGCCGTGGTGACGCCTGACTATCGCCTCAGCCCGAAGGCCAAATATCCGGCTTACGTCGATGACGCGGCGGCGGCCTTCGCCTGGACGGTGAAGCACATCGCCGAACATGGCGGCGACCCGCGCAAGGTCTTCATCGGCGGCCACTCGGCCGGCGGCTACCTCGCCCTGCTCGTGGGCATGGACCCCGAACGACTGAAGCCGCACGGACTCACGCTCGCCTCCGTCGCCGGCATCGCGCAGGTCAGCGGCCAGGTCTTCAACCATTACACCGTCCGCGAAGAACGTGGCCAAGCCCGCTACGGCATCACGTCCGACGAAGCCGCGCCAGCTTTCCACATCCGTAAGTCTCTTCCGCCCATCCTGACGATCTACGCCCAGAACGACATGCTCAGCCGCGCCGAGGAGAACATGTTCTTCGTGACGACCCTCAAGGCCGCCGGACATACGGAAAACTACTCACTGCGCGTAGACGACCGCGACCACGGCACCGTCGGACACAACCTCCGGAACGACGACGACCCCGCCCGCCTCGCGATCCTGAACTTCATCGCCAAGCAGTCCGCCAACCGCTGACCACTGACCACCCCTTGTCCTCGGGCCCTCCTGCCTTCGAGACCCATCGGACCCTGTTATCGCCGAACCGCCAACCGCCAGCCGCTGAAACCTCTTTTAAGTCCCCATGCTCCTCCGCCTTTCCCTCCTCTGCCTCTTCGCCCTGCGCCTCACCGCCGCAGAGACCTACGACGTCGTCGTCTACGGCGGCACTTCCGCCGGGGTCATCGCCGCCGTCCAGGCCAAGAAGATGGGCAAGTCTGTCGTCGTCGTCGGCCCCGACGTCCACCTCGGCGGCCTGAGCAGCGGCGGTCTGGGCTACACCGACACGGGCAACAAGGCCGTCATCGGCGGTCTCGCCCGCAACTTCTATCACCGCGTCTGGGTCGAATACCAGAAGCCGGAGACCTGGAAATGGCAGCAGACCGCGGAGTTCGGCAACAAGGGTCAGGGCACCGTCGCGATGGACAAGGACGAGCGCACGATGTGGATCTTCGAACCGAGCGTGGCCGAGAAAGTCTTCGAGGATTACGTGAAGGACTTCGGCCTGACCGTCCTCCGCGACGAGTGGCTCGACCGCGCCAAGGGCGTGCGCCTCGCCGACGGACGCATCGCCGAGATCACGATGCTCTCCGGCAAGAAGTTCGCCGGGAAGATGTTCATCGACGCGACCTATGAAGGCGACCTGCTCGCCGCCGCGGGCGTCAGCTACCATGTCGGCCGCGAGGCGAATTCCGCCTACGGCGAGGAATGGAACGGCAACCAGGTCGGCATCCTCCATCACGGCCACCACTTCGGCGCCGTGAAGAAGCCGATCAGCGCCTACAAGGTCCCAGGCGATTCTTCCTCCGGGCTGCTGCCCCGCATCTCACCTGAACCGCCCGGCGTGCGCGGCGAGGGCGACAAGCGCGTCCAAGCCTATTGCTACCGCTGGTGCGCGACCGACCATCCCGATAACCGTATCCCCTTCCCGAAGCCGGCGAACTACGACGCGTCGCAATACGAACTGCTCGGCCGCGTCCTCGACGCCGGCTGGCGCCAGACCTTCCACAAGTTCGACCTGCTGCCCAACCGCAAGACCGACACGAACAACCACGGGCCGTTCAGTTTCGACAACATCGGGATGAATTACGACTACCCGGAGGCCTCGTATGAGCGCCGCAAGGAGATCCTCGCCGAACATCGCACCTACCAGCAAGGCCTCCTCTGGTTCCTCGCCAATGATCCGCGCGTGCCGGCTGACGTCCGGGAGGAAGCCAGCCGCTGGGGCCTGCCGAAGGACGAGTTAAAGGACAACGGCCACTGGCCCCACCAGATCTACGTCCGCGAGGCCCGCCGCATGGTCGGCGCCTTCGTGATGACCGAGAACGAGCTCACGAAGAAAAAGCCGACGCCTGACTCCGTGGGCATGGGCTCCTACACCATCGATTCCCACAACGTCCGCCGCTACGTGACGCCGGAAGGCAACGTGCAGAACGAAGGCGATATCGGCGTGCCGATCTCGCCGTACTCGATCGCTTACGGTGCGCTCGTCCCGAAGCGCGGCGAGATCGCCAACCTCTTCGCTCCCGTGGCCTGCAGCGCCACGCACATCGCCTACGGCTCGATCCGCATGGAGCCAGTCTTCATGATCCTCGGCCAGTCGGCCGCCACGGCCGCCGTGCTGGCGATCGACGGCAACCTCGCCGTGCAGGACGTCCCCTACGCGGCCCTCAGGGCCCGCCTGCTCGCCGACGGCCAGGTGCTCGAGCATGAGTCTTCGAAGGAGAAGCCCAAGGGCCATGGTTCGGCCAAGCCGGCATCTTCGCTTCCCGGGGTCACGATAGATGACGACGATGCCCTGCTCACGGGCGACTGGAAACAGAGCTCCGCCAACGGTGGCTTCGTCGGTTCTGGCTATCGGCATGACGACAAGGGCGCCGCGGGGCCCGTCTCCGCGACCTTCGTCGGCAAGCTACCCGCCGCGGGCACCTACGCCGTCAGCCTGACGGTCGTACCCAACGCTAACCGTAGCCGTGACGCCTTGGTCCGGATCGAGCACGCCGACGGCGTGGCTGAAATCCGTGCCGACCTCACCGGCAAGGGCTCGAAAGACGGCCTGCTCCCGCTCGGCGCCTACCGTTTCCCGGCCGGTCCGGCCAAGGTCACGGTCAGCAATTCCGGCGCCAAGGGCTACGTCCTCGTCGACGCGGTCAATTGGCAGGCCCGCTGAATAGGCGGTCTTCCCTATTAATCGTTTGAAACCCCAAGGACGGGGGGTTGTCATAACGACATCCCCTATGCGCCTTCTGCCGTCCGCAGCCTGTCTCCTTGCTGTCAGCCTTTACGGAGCTGAACCGGGGGCGGACACCGTCCGATTCAACCGCGACATCCGTCCGATCATGTCGGACACCTGCTTCCATTGCCACGGCTTCGATCCGAAGTCGCGCAAAGGCGGACTGCGCCTCGACATCCGCGAAGAAGCGCTGAAGGCCGGCAAGAGCGGCGAGATCGCCATCATCCCCGGCAAGCCGGAGGAGAGCGAGATCATCAAACGCATCTTCTCGAACGACCCGGAAGACATCATGCCGGAGAAAGAAGCGCACAAGACGCTGACGTCGGCCCAGAAGGAACTCTTCCGCCGCTG
>JBJOMV010000032.1:0-18960 GCA_046052185.1 Verrucomicrobiota bacterium
GCTCCTGGTACGTCGAGCCGCTGTCAGCGGTGTAGTAGGCCAGGGCGTTGACCGTGGTCTTGTCGTCGAGCTTCTTGGAAGCGCCGAGGTTGAACCAGGTGTTGTCGTTCGAGAACCAGAGGCCTCGGTAGTAGTACTCGCTGTCGTAGCCGACCGTCAGGTCGAGGGCGACCGGAGCGGGAGCGGCAGCAGCGGCGGTCTGGGCAAGACCGGTCGCGGCGAGGAGGGTGGTGAGGGTGAGGGCGGTGATGTGCTTCATGGCACCACCCCTAATGCTTACCCCGTGCCAAAGCCTTAAACCGTGCCAATGGCACAGGAAATTGACCGATTAAGGTCGTTTTTCGGCAATGCGCCCGAAATCTGTCTTTTTTTAAGCTTAAAAGCGTGTCGGAAACTGCTCTCAGGCCGACTGATAAACCGCGACGTGCTCTTCGGCGGCCTGCGCCCAGCTGAAATCCTGCTTCATGGCCTGCTTCCGCAGGGCTTTGAAAGCCTTGGGTTGGGCGTAAAGCGCGAGCGCGCGCTCCAAGGCCCAGGCGATGCCACCCTGATCGGCGTGCTCGAAGACGATGCCGGTGCCTTGGTCCTGGCCGTCCCAGCCGGTGACGGTGTCGGCGAGGCCGCCGGTCGCGCGCACGATCGGCAGCGTGCCGTACGCCATCGAATACATCTGGTTGAGTCCGCAGGGTTCGAAGCGGCTCGGCATGAGGAAGAAATCGCTGCCGGCTTCGATGCGATGCGAGAGACCGTTGTCGTAACCGATGCGCACGGCGCACAGGCGCGGGAAGTCCGCCGCGAGCCGACGATACTCGTTCTCGAGCGCGGCGTCACCGCTGCCGAGCAGCACGAAGCGCAGCTTCTGTTCGCGCAGGAAACGCGGGAGCACGGCCGCGGCGAGGTCGAGGCCTTTCTGCTCCCACAGGCGCGAGATCACGCCCACCAGCGGAAGTTCGTCATCGGTCGGCAGGTCCAGTTCGCGCAGGAGCGCGGTCTTGCACTCGGCCTTGCCGGCGGGCTTGGCCGCGGAGAACGCCTTCGCGAGATGCTTGTCGGTGGCCGGATCCCATTCGTCGCGGTCGACGCCGTTGAGGATGCCGCGGAGCGCGCCGGCGCGTCGGCGCACGACTTCGTCGAGGCCGTAGCCGAAAGCGGGCGTGAGGATCTCCTTCGCGTACGTCGGGCTGACGGTGATGACCTTGCCGGCGTGCAGGATGCCGCCTTTGAGGAAGTTGACGCCGCCGAGGCATTCGAGCTCCTGCGGGCTCCAGAGGAATTCGGGCAGGCCGAGGTAGGCCATCAGGCGCCGAGGGTACAGGCCTTGGTGCTGCAGGTTGTGGATGGAGATCGCCGTGCGGGCGCCGCCGAGGGCGGTGTGCTTGAGCGTGGTGTTGAGCAGCACGGGCACGAGGCCCGCGGTCCAGTCATGGCAATGGACGATGTCCGGGATCCAGCTGGTCGCGAGGCAGGCGTCCAGACCGGCCCGGCCGAAGAAGGCCGCCCGTTCGCCGGCGTCTTCGCGCGCAGGATAGATCTCCCGGGCCCCGTAGAAATCTTCATGCTCGATGAACCAGGCTTCGAAGCCCGGCGACACCGCAAGGGTCCGTACGCGGCAGGCGGCGCGGCGAGGGTCGCCCCCGACGCCGACCTTGAGGGATTCGATGAGCGTGCCCATCTGCTCGCGGCCGGGGACCGAGCCGTAGAGCGGCGTGACGGCGCGGACGTCGTGACCGAGCGCGGCCAAGGCCTTGCCCAAGGCGACGGTGGCGTCGCCGAGGCCGCCGGCCTTGGACCAAGGCGCGAGTTCAGGGGTCACGAAAAGGATCTTCATGCTTCGGAAGGGGGAGTCTGGGGTCGGCCGAGCCGATTGAGGAGCGGGACGAAGGCCACGAGGAGCAGCAGGGCGGCGACCATGGCGACGTTGCCGGCGAGGTCGTGCACCGAACCCCACGACGAGAAGCCGGGCTGGCCGTGCTCGATGCCCGCGAGGTCGCGGTCGAGGGATTTCGACCCATGCTCCAGCGCGTGGAAGGTGAGGTAGGCGTTGCGGCCGATGTTCAGCAGGATGGCGGTGAAGCCGGCCAGCGCGATCAGCGAGACCTTCCGCAGCAGCGCGCCGGGGAAGCCGCCTTCGAGGAAGACCGCGCCGAGGAAGGCCCCGGCGAAGACGCAGGCGGACAGCGAGCGGATCCCGGAGCAGGCTTCCGCCACGCCGACGGCGTCGCCGTTGGGGAAGACGATGGTGTTGCCGTTGACGCGGATGACGTGCCCGCTCGCGCGCAGGAGGCCGGAGACGATCTCGGTGACGTTCGTGAGCAGCGCGCCTTTGATCTGGTTATCGACGAGGTAGAGGAAGGGCCCGGAGATCAGCCACACCCCCGCAGGAAAGAGGAGCAGGCCCACGGCGTGCCAGCGCGTGGCGGCGGTCGCCGCCGAATCCTGCGGCCCGCGCGCGGACAGGTAGCCGAAGGACAGCGCGGCGCCGGTGAGCCCGAAGGCGATCGCGAGGGTCGGGCCGACGCCGGTGCCGAAGACGGCCCGCGCCGCCGCGCCGAGTCCGAAGCAGGCCACTGCGAGGAAGGCGAGCAGCTGGACGCCGAGCAGGCCGGCACGAGAGGCCGGGGCGGAGACGTGGGAGCGTTCGCCGGTCAGCAGCGCGCGGAGCTCGTCCCAGCGGTCCCAGAGCACGTAGGCCGAGAAGAAGGGCACGAGGTAGCCGAAGGTGTAGTCATCCTTGGTGCTCCAGATGGCCCACTGGTCCCAGGTCGCGAAAGCCGCCATGCCGACCAGCAACAGGCCGAGCCCGCGCGTCGTGCCGTCGAGCGAGCCCGGCTTCGTGGCCTGTGCGTCCGCGGACATCAGAACCGGGGCACCGCGGCCAGCAGCGTCTTCGTGTAGGCTTCCTTCGGGTCGCCGAGGATCTGCGCGGGCGTGCCTTGCTCGACGATCTTACCCTTGGACATCACGAGGATGTGGTCGCTGACGTGCTCGACGACGGCGAGGTCGTGGGCGATGAAGAGGTAGGTGAGGCCGAACTGTTCCTGGAGGTCCTGGAGCAGGTTCACGACTTCGGCCTGGACGGAGACGTCGAGGGCGGAGACGGGTTCGTCGCAGATGATGAGCTCAGGCTGCACGGCGAGGGCGCGGGCGATGCCGATACGCTGGCGCTGGCCGCCGGAGAATTCGTGCGGGTGACGACGGAGGTGTTCGGCCGGGAGCTGGACGCTGCGCAGGAGTTCGGCGCAACGGGCCTCGCGGTCGGCGCGGGTCATCGAAGGGAAGTGGATCTCGAGCGGTTCGGAGAGGATGCTCAGGATGTCGGCCCGGGGGTTGAGCGAGTTATACGGGTCCTGGAAGATCATCTGGATCTTCTTACGCCACGGGAGGAAGGCGGCGTTCGAGAGCGTGCCGATATCCTGGCCTTGGTAGCGGATGCTGCCCGCGGTGAGCGGCGCGAGCTTCACGATGGCCCGGCCGGTCGTGGTCTTGCCCGAGCCGGATTCGCCGACGAGTCCGACCGTCTTGCCCTTGGGGACGACGAAGGAGATGTCGTCGACGGCCTTCTTCGGCGCGGCTTTCTGGAAGAACCAGGCGGCGCGGCCGGGGTAGTGGACGGAGAGTCCGCTGATTTCGAGGAGGTTGTCGCTCATCGGGAGACCTTGAGTTCCTCGGAGAGGGTGGTGAGGCGGCGACGCCGCTGGCCGAGCCGCGGGATGCAGGCGATCAGCGCCTTGGTGTAAGGATGGGTCTGCGTGCGCATGACCTGGGCGACGGGGCCGCTCTCGACGATGCGTCCCTTCCACATCACCTGCACCTTGTCGGCGAAGTTCGCGATGATGCCGAAGTTGTGCGTGATCAGGATGATGCTCATGCCGCGTTCCCGTCGCAGGCGGGCGAGGAGGTCCATGATCTCCTTCTGGATGGTGACGTCGAGCGCGGTGGTCGGTTCGTCGGCGACCAGGATCTTCGGGTCGCAGGCGAGGGCCATGGCGATCATCGCGCGCTGCTGCATGCCGCCGGACAGCTCGTGGGGATATTGGTCCGCGACGCGGGCCGGGTCGTTGATATGGACTTCCGCGAGGGCGCGGATGACTTCGGCGCGGACATCCTTGATCTCGGGGCGGTGCAGGGCGATGGCTTCGCCGATCTGGAAGCCGATCGTGTAGACGGGATTCAGGGAGCTGCCGGGTTCTTGGAAGATGTAGGCGATGGAACCGCCGCGGACTTTGGCCAATTGGTTCTCAGGCAGGGTGAGGAGCTCGACGCCCTGCAGGCGGACGGAGCCGCCGAGCGCGCAGCCGGGGGCGGGAGGCAGGAGGCGCGTGAGCGCCAGGGCGGTGACGGACTTGCCGGAACCGGATTCGCCGACGACCGCGAGCACCTCGCCGGCGGCCAGTTCGTAGCTCACCCCTTGGGCGGCGACGGTCTCGCGGTCACCGTTGCGGAAGGTGACGCTGAGGTCCTGGACTTTCAGGAGAGGCTCGGCGGACATGGGTCGGAGGTTAGGTCGGGGGCGGAGGAAGGGGAAGGAAGAACGGCGGTCATTCGGAGCGCCAGCGGTCTTCGATCGTGGTCCTCGGCGCGCCGCGTGTCTTGCCGGCGCGGAAATCCTTGAGGTCGACCTCGCGTTGGGCGGGGTCGAGCCAGAAGAGGCCGTATTGGCCGGGGTCCTCGGCGGCGCGGACGTCGAAGCCTTCCGGGAACTTGACCCAGTTCCAATGGGCGATGCGGTAGCCCGGCACCTTGAAGCCCGGGATGAAGTCCGCCAGGTCGTGGATGCGGCGCTGCATCGCGAACGACAGTTTGACCATCTCGTCTTCCTCGGTCGCGTTGCGGAACTGGTCGATCAGGCCGTCGAGCTCACGGTCGTCGACGCCGGTGATGTTGTTCGTCTGGCGCTTCGGCACCTTCCGTCCGTCAGCCAGGACTTCGACCGCGTTCTCGGAGTGGTGGGATTCCCAGAGCGCCGGGATCCGGCTGGAGACCGACCAGGCCCAGAAGACGATGTCATGGTTCTTCTCCATGACCTTGCGGTACATGGTCGTGTGCTCGAGCGTCTCGGGGCGCAGTTCGACGCCGCAACGTCGGGCGGATTCGACCAGCGTCGCCAGGTATTTGCGCCGGTCGGAGGTGTCGAAGGTGAGGCGGAAGGAAAGGCGTTCGCCGGAGGCGTTGCGCAGGATGCCGTCGGCGTCGGCCGTGGTGAAGCCGGCCTTGGCGAAGGCGGCGCGGGCGAGCTCCGGGGAATAGCGGCGGGCCCGGAGGGAGGGGTCGGTGAACTTGCCGAGGCCTTCGCTGAACTGCTGCAGGCGCTCGTAGTCGCCGCGGTAGAAGCCGTCGATGACGCGCTGGAAGTCCGTGGCGTGCTGGAGGCCGACGCGCACGTTGACGTCGGAGAGCAGCGGCCGCTGGGTGTTGATGTAGAGGCCGTAGGGCGGGCGCGGGATGTCGTTGAAGAACTGCGCCTTGGTGAGGTAGCCTTCCTGGTAGGCCTTCTTCTCGTTGGTGCCATACCAATAGCGCGGCATCATGATCGGCATGAAGTCGATCTCGCCGGCGAGCATGGACGAGTAGGCGCTGTCGAGTTCACGGATGACGCCGTACTGGATGGCTTCGGGGTTGTAGCGATGGCGGTAGTATTTCCGGCGGTCGCCCCACCAGTCGGTCACGCGGGTGAGCGTGAGAGACTTCTCGCGGACGAACCCGTCAGGCTTGACGTAATACGGGCCGGTGGTCGGGTGGAAGCGGTCGTTGTAGGCCTTCTCGTAATTAGGCCCGAAGTCCTTGAAGAACTGGCGAGGCGTCGGGCGCAATCCGCCGAGGAGTTCCAGCTGGTACGGCCGCTTGCGCGGGGCCTTCACCGCCAGCGTATGGTCGTCGTACTTCGTGATGCCGCCCCACTCGCGGGTGTAGTGGTCGGCGTACCAGTCCGCTTTGGCCCAAGGGGAGCGGTGGAAATAGAACGTGTAGAAAAAGTCATCGACCGTGACCGGCTGGCCGTCGGTGAACTTAGCGTTCGGGTCCAGGCGGAAAAAAGCCGTCAGGCCGTCGGCGGACATCGCCCAGCTGGTCGCGAGGGCAGGGATGGTCTCGTCTGTGTTCGGGTGTCCGGCCAGCAGGCCGAAGTCGTTGTTGTCGTAGAGTTCGCCGCGGAAGCCGTTGTTGGCGTTGGGACCGACGCGACGGAGCGTCGGCGGAGTAGACATGACGAACTGACGGAGCACGCCGCCGCGGATCGCGCGGGGGTCGGCGAACTCCGGTTGCGCCGAACCGTCTTGCCAGACGAGGTCCTTGGGGAGGTCGGCCGGCTTGGCGAAGCGGAAGAATTCCGGGTGCGCGGCGTAGAAGGCCGCGGCCTTGGGGTCTTGGTAAGTCTCAGCGTGGGCTACGCCGACGAGGCAAAGGAGAGCGAGGAGGAATCTCATCGTTGTTGGCGGCGGAGGTCGAAGGCGTCCTGCAACGCTTCGCCGATGGAGTTGATCATGACCATGGTGCCGACGAGGCAACCGAGGGTGGGGCCGAGGATCCACCACGCGTGCCAGTTCTCTTTGGCTTGGTGGAGGAGGTCGCCCCAGGAGGGCTCGGTGGGCGGAAGGCCGAAGCCGAGGTAGTCGAGGGCGGAGAGCGAGAAGACCAAGCCGTGCAGGCTGAACGGCAGCGTGGTCAGGATGACGGTCGCGCAGTTCGGCAGGATGTGGCTCCAGATGATGCGGGCGTGGCCGGCGCCGAGCGCGCGGGAGGCGGTGACGAAATCCCGCGCGGAGACCTGATAAGCGGCGGCGCGGAGCTGTTGCGCCAGCCCGATCCACGAGAAGGCGACGAGGATCAGGATGAGGATCGCCAGCGAGGGTTCGAGCAGGCTGGCGAGGAAGATGATGGCGTAGAGGAAGGGGATGTTGGACCAGACTTCCATCAGGCGTTGCAGGACGAGGTCGAACCAGCCGCCGAAGTAGCCCATCGCGGCCCCGAGCGTCAGGCCGACGACGTAGACGCACGGTAGGAAGATGACGGCGGCGAGGAGCAGCATCCGGAAGCCGCCGAAGAGCCGGGCGACGATGTCGTGGCCGGATTCATCGGTGCCGAGCCAGTGGCCGTCCAGGCCGGGCGGGCAGGGCGAAGGAATCAGCGTGCGCAGGCCGGCGCCCGGCGCCCAGTCGGTCCGGTCCGCGGCGGGCACGCGGCGCACGAGCTCGCCGCCGGAGAATCTGGCGCGGGCCAGGGTCGCCCCGTCGGCGAGGAGGCGGGCGTCGCCCTCGGGCCGGCCGTTGATGATCGTCCAGACCTGCCGACGGGTGCCATCGGCGTTCAGGGAGAAGATGCGTCCTTCGGCGATGAGGCCGCGCGGATCCTGCCAGCGGCCTTGGTCGTCGCGCGAGACGGCGGGCATGACCTCGCAGACTTCATCGGGAGCGAACGGCACGGGTGGCATGAGGAGCCAGCCACGTCCGTCTCGCTTCAGTTCCTCGGCGAGGAGGCGATAGTTGGGTTCGCCTTCGATCTTCAGCCCGAGTTCCCGTCCGGAGATGTAGCCGGCGAACACCGGGAAGCGCGTGACGCCCTCGACCTGGAGGATGAGCGGACGGTGGCCGACGAGCAGCGGGCCGAGCAACGCGAGGACCGAGAGGGCGAGCAGGGCGAGCAAGGACCACCAGCCGGCGCGATGGCGACGGAAGCGCGCGAAGCGCTGCAGGGTGATGGGGTCGAGCAGGCTCATGCGGATTTGTCGAACCGGATGCGCGGGTCGACGGCGGCGACGCAGAGGTCGGAGACGATGTTGCCGATGAGCATCGCCAGGCTGGAGAGCGTGAGGAGGCCGAGGAAGACGGGGAAGTTGCGATGCGTGAGGGCGTCGTAGCCCAGCAGGCCGAGGCCGGGGATATTGAAGGTCACTTCGATGAGGAACGAGCCGGTGAGGAAGAAGCCGAGATTGCCGCCGAAGGTGGCCGCGAGCGGGATGAGCGCGTTGCGGAGGGCGTGGACGAACACGATGCGGCCGTGGCTCAGTCCTTTGGCCTTGGCGGTCCGGACGTAATCCGCGGCGAGATTATCCAGCAGGCCGTTGCGGGTGAAGAGCGTCAGCGCGGTGAAGGCGCCGACCATCTCGCACGCCAGCGGGACGACGGTATGATGCAGGCGGCCGCCCCAGGTCAGCGACTCCCAGTCGAAGCCCTTGGTCGGGAACCAGCCGAGCTGGAAGCACAGGATCTGGAGCGCGGCGACGGCGAGGATGAAGCCGGGAATCGAATAGAGAATGAAGAGCATCTGCGAAGAGCCGCGGTCGAACCAGCCGTCGCGCTTCAGCGCCTTGGCCACGCCGAGCGGAATCGAGATGCCATAGGCGAGGAGCAGGGACCAGGCGCCGAACCACGCCGAGATCGGGAGGCGCTCCTTGATCTCATTCCAGACCGGACGGTCGCTCGAGGTGGAATCGCCGAGTTCGCCTTGCAGGAGTCCGGCGTAAGCACGTCGATAAACGAGCACGCGCGGAGCTTTCTCGGGGTCGTCCGGCAGCGTCGCCGCTTCGGCGCGCCAGTCGGGTCGGATCAGTTTGGCGTCGGCGGGGGTGACGACAAAGCCGCCGTTCTCGGCGCGCACGGCGAGTTTCAACGGCGAGCCTTCCGCTTGGTCGTCGGCGACTTCCGCTTCGGCCTTGCCGTCTTTGTCGAGTCGCACGGTCACCCAGTCGGCCGGGCCGGGGAGGGCGCCCAGCCAGATGGCGTAGGCCTGAAGGAGCGGTCGGTCGAAGCCGTAACGACGACGCAGATTGTCGAGTTCCTCCGGCGAGGCCGGCCCCGAAGGGCGGGCGGCGGAGGTCTGCTTCCGGTTTTCGGCCTGCTGACGCTCCGCCATGGCCTGTTCGATGGGGCCGCCAGGGACGAAGCGGGTGAAGCAGAACGCGACGAAGGTGATGCCCACGAAGGTCAGTGGGACTAGCAGCAACCGTCTGAGGACGTAGTCGCGCATCGCGGGTCCCCATAGGGCATCCGCGGATGGGAGGGGGTCAACCCGAAAGGACTCGGCTTGCACCGGTCCGTCGGCTCGGCAACTTGGTCGCGTGCCCCTGCTTTACTCGCTCGCCTGGTTCCTGCTGATGATCGTCGCCGCGGTCGCCGCCGTCGTCGGTCTGCTGCTGCTGGCCTTCCTGATCGCGTTCGCCTGGCGGGCTCCTCGCCGGCATCGCGCGATGTCGCTCGGGTATTGCGCCGTGCAGACCGGTTGCTGGTTGTTCCTGAAGTGTTTCTACCGGATCCGCCTCAAGGGGTTGGAGAACCTGCCGGACCAAGGCGGCGTGCTGCTCATCGCCAACCACGTGGCTTACGTCGACGTCCTGATCGTCGGGGTGCTCTCGCCGCGTCCGGTCCGGTTCCTTTCCTGGGAAGGTTTCGAGCGGCAGCGCATCATGCGTTTCCTGACCCGTACGATGGGGACCATTCCCGTGGCGGAGTCCAAGGCCAAGGACGCCATCCAGAAGTCGGCCGACGCCCTCAAGGCCGGCGAGGTCGTCTGCATCTTCCCTGAGGGCAGTCTCACGCGTAACGGAGGCATCCTGCCCCTGCGCAAGGGTTACGAGCTCATCGCCCGTCGCGCCGAATGTCCGATCCTTCCTCTGGCCATCGACGGCATGTGGGGTTCGCTCTTCAGTTTCAGCGGCGGGAAGTTCTTCTGGAAGATGCCGAAGCATTTCCCTCGTCCGGTGAGCGTCGTCATCGGTCAGGCTTATCCGGCGGCCGAGCATGCCAAGACGCGCCTGCGTCTGCTGGAACTGGCGTCGGAGGCTTTCGCGCAGCGCGCTTCCTTGGGCGGGCACCTTGGGCGAGAAGTCGCCGAAGGCCTGGCGAAGAAGGGTGGGGCGGTCGCCTTGGTCGACCGGACTTCGGCCCGTCGTGAATTCGGCGGCGCCACGTTGCTCGCCTTGTCCTGGGCGTTCGCCGGTGAGCTCAAGAAGCGGACGTCCGCGAAGCGCGTCGCCATCGTGTTGCCTCCGGGCGTCGCGGCGGCGGTCGCCAATCTCGGCTGTCTGCTCGCCGACAAGGTCCCGGTGAACCTGAATTTCTCCCTCGGACGTGAGCAGGCCTTGTCCTGCCTGCAGCGCGCCGAGGTCGAGCTCGTCGTGACCGCGGGCGCTTTCCGGAGCAAGCTGGCCGAGAAGTTTCCGGACTTCCCTTGGGGCGATCGCGTGCTCGATGTCGCCGATTTCCTGACCGCGTATCCGCGGGCGGGCCTCGCCTGGAGGATCGCGCTCATCCGTGTCTTGCCGGCCTCTTGGACGTCCGCCTGCCTCGGCCTGCCGAAGCACGGCGGCGAAGCCGAGGCGGCGTTGCTCTTCACCAGCGGCAGCTCCGGCCAGCCGAAGGGCGTGCGGCTCTCGCATCGCAACATCCTCGCCAATCTCCGTCAGATCGAAGACGCCGACATCCTGCCCGATTCGGCCGTCCTGCTGAGCAGCCTGCCGGTCTTCCATAGCTTCGGTTTCACCATCGGCCTCTGGTATTGCCTGTCGCGCGCGCCGCGTCTGATCACTCTGCCGTCGCCGCTCGACGCGGCCGCCGCCGTCAAAGCCATCAAGGAAGAGAAGGTCACGGTCGTCGTCGGCACGCCGACGTTCCTCCGTCCTTATCTCCGTCGCGGCACCGCGGCCGACTTCGCTTCGCTCGAATGGGCCGTCGTGGGCGCCGAGAAATGCCCGGCCGACCTCGTCGACTCTTTCGCGACCCAGCTCGAGACCCCGATGCTCGAAGGTTATGGCATCACCGAGACCAGCCCCGTCTTGTCCGTCAACGTCCCCGATCGCGCCGATCCTGAGGCGCCGGACGGCGTCTGGGTCGGCAATGTGCGTGGCTCGGTCGGCCGTCCGGTCATCGGCGTCGCGGTCCGTTTCCTTGATCCGACGACCGGTGACGTGCTGCCGAGCGGGCAGGTGGGTCTCCTGGAGATTCGAGGCGCCAATGTCTTCATGGGTTACCTCGACGCCGAGCAGACCGCTAAGGCCATGACGCCCGACGGTTGGTATCGCACCGGCGACTTGGCGCGCCTCGATGACGACGGCTTCCTGCATCTCGCCGGACGTCTCTCCCGCTTCTCCAAGATCGGCGGCGAGATGGTCCCGCATGGCACCGTCGAGGAGGCGCTGCGCAAGGTCATGGGGCTCGCCGATGCGGTCGAGCTCAAGGTCGCCGTCGCGAGCACGGCCGATCCGTTGAAGGGCGAGCAGCTCGTGGTGCTCCATGTCGACGATGTCGATGTCGAGGCGATCCGCGCCGCGCTGGCCGCCGAGGGCCTGGCCAATCTATGGATTCCCAAGGTGTTCAAGAAGGTGCCGGGCATCCCGATTTTAGGCACGGGCAAGCTGGATTTGCACAAGTTGCGGGAGCTGGCACAGGGCTGAACGGTTTTGGCTCGCTTGTGGCTTACGGTCGATTGTCCTAACCGACGATCATGCCTAAAAAGAAGAAGCCCGCGAAGAAGTCAGTCAAGGTGGTCAAGGTCCGCAAGCCGGCCGCCAAGCCCGTCTCCAAGCCCAAGGCGAAGGCGCCCGCCAAGGCCGCCGTGCCCTCGCCGGTTGCGATCTTCCGCGACGCCATCCTGCATCATCTGAAGAGCACGTTCGCCCGCGACCGCGTCACCGCCACCCGCAACGACTGGTGGATGGCCACGTGCATGGCCGCCCGCGACCAGATGCTGGAGCGTTACATCGACACGCAGTCCCAGCACGCCAGCAAGAACGTCCGCCGCGTCTACTATCTCTCCCTCGAGTACCTCATGGGCCGCGTGCTCACGAACAACCTCGTGAACCTGCAGCTCCGCGAGGTCGCGGCGCAGGCCTTGTCCGAGCTCGGCCAGGACCTCGAGACGGTCGCCGACGAAGAAGCCGACATGGGCCTCGGCAACGGCGGCCTCGGCCGTCTGGCCGCGTGCTTCCTGGATTCCCTCGCGACGATGGATATCCCGGCCGTCGGTTACGGCATCCATTACGAGTTCGGCCTCTTCCGGCAGACCTTCGCGCAGGGCCGTCAGGTCGAAGTCGCCGACAACTGGCTGGCCAACAATAACCCGTGGCTGATCCGCCGCCCGAACTTCCGGGTGAGCGTGCCGCTCTACGGTCGCGTCAAGCACAGCACCGACGACCGCGGCAACCACTCCGCCGAACTCGTCGAGACGCGCGACCTCCTCGGCGTGCCGTGGGACATCCCGATCGCCGGCTTCGCGGGCAGCAGCGTCAACTTCCTCCGCCTCTGGGAATCCAAGGCCGCTTCCGAGTTCGACTTCCGCGCCTTCGACCGCGGCGGCTACGTCGAGGCCGTCCGAGACCGTACTTCCAGCGAGACCGTCTCCAAGGTCCTCTATCCGAACGACAGCACCGAGAGCGGCAAGGAGCTGCGCCTGGTCCAGCAGATCTTCTTCGTGTCGTGCTCGCTGCAGGACATCCTGCGTCGTCACCGCCGCCTGAACCCCGATTTCAGCAGCCTGCCGGCCAAGGCCGCCATCCAGCTCAACGATACCCACCCGGCGATCGCCGTGGCCGAGCTCATGCGCCTGCTCGTCGACGTCGAGCGCCTGACCTGGGATGAGGCCTGGGCGCTCTGCACCCAGACCTTCAGCTACACCAACCACACCTTGCTGCCCGAGGCGCTCGAGACCTGGTCCGTGCCGCTCTTCGAGAAGGTGCTCCCGCGCCACCTCGAGATCGTCTACGAGATCAACCGCCGTCACCTCGAGGAGGTCGACCGCCGCTGGCCGGGCGACGACGCCCGCAAGGCCGAGCTCTCGATCATCCAGGAAGGTTTCCCGAAGCGCGTCCGCATGGCGCACCTCGCCGTCGTCGGCTCGCACCACGTCAACGGCGTGGCCGAACTCCACACCCGCCTCCTGCGTGCCCACCTGTTCCCGGGCTTCGATGAGCTCTGGAAGGGTAAGTTCGTCAACGTCACCAACGGCGTGACACCCCGTCGCTGGGTCCGCGGCTGCAATCCGGAGCTCAGCGCCCTCTGTGACGAGTTCGCGGGCACCGGTTGGGAGACCGACCTCGGCCGCCTGCGCAAGCTCGATGCCGTCGCCGACCGCCCGGCCTTCCAGGAACGCTTCCTCGCGATCAAGCGCGCCAATAAGGTCCGCCTCGCCGCCCGCATCAAGGAACTCGTCGACGTGGACGTCTCGCCCGACGCGCTCTTCGACGTCCAGATCAAGCGCCTGCATGAGTATAAGCGCCAGCACCTGAACCTGCTGCACATCCTGCACCTGTACCGCCGCATCCTCAACGAGCCCAACGGCAAGTTCACGCCGCGCGTCTGCGTCTTCGGCGCCAAGGCCGCCCCGGGTTACGCGTTGGCCAAGCACATCATCCACGCCATCAACCGCGTGGCCGCCGTCATCAACTCCGACGAGCGCGTGCGCGGCCTGCTCAAGGTCGTCTTCCTGCCGGATTACCGTGTCTCGCTCGCCGAGCGCATCATCCCGGCCGCGGACCTCTCCGAGCAGATCTCCACGGCGGGCAAGGAAGCCTCCGGCACGGGCAACATGAAGCTCGCCCTCAACGGCGCGGTCACGATCGGCACGCTCGACGGCGCCAACGTCGAGATCGCGGAGGAAGTCGGCGACCAGAACATCTTCATCTTCGGCCTCAAGGTCGAGGAGGTCCAGAAGCTGTGGGCCGACGGCTACGACCCGCATGCGGTGCTCGCCGCCGACCCGGAACTCGCCTCGCTCCTCGACTGGCTCCGCTCCGAGACCTTCACGCCGGAACAGCCGGGCGCGCTCGCTCCGGTGGTGGATTCGCTGATTTCCGGCGGTGACCCTTACCTGGTGCTGGCCGACTTCCGTAGCTACGTCGACGCGCAGGAGAAGGCCTCCCAGGCCTTCCTCGACCGCCGTCGCTGGGCCGCGATGGCCATCCGCAATGTCGCCCGCTGCGCCAAATTCTCGTCGGACCGCTCGATCGGCGACTACGCCAAGCTGATCTGGAAGACCAAATCCCTGCCGATTCCCCGCTAAGAAGGGATTGAGGTCGGTCGTGGGGTCGCCCAAGATGGGCGGCCTTGCGACCCCGCGTCTCCATTCCCGTGCTGCTTGCCCTGGCCGTCCTGACGGCCGTGGGGGCGGAGCGTCCGCCCGGAGGCATGAAGGCCGGCGTGGTCATCACCGCCGAGGGCGGCATCGAAGGTACGCAGGTCTATCGCTATGACGCCGAGGGTAATCCCTTGGACGGTACGCCGGCGAAAGCCCGCACGACCAACGCGCTGCCGCGGCCTGCTTCGGGCGCGACCACCGTCACGCCGTCTCCGACCGCGCCTGCTTCCCCTGCGCCTAAGGTCGATCAGACCATCCGCACGGCCGACGGACGGACGGTCCCGTTCGCGCTTCAGGGGCAAGGAACGGGGAAGGGTGTCGATGGCGCCGTCGACATGAACTCCGCGCTCAAGCGCGCCTCCAAGGCGAGCGGCCTGCTCGAGCAACGTTACGAAGCCGGCACGGCGCCGATCGGCAAAGAGCAGGTCTATAATCGAAACAACTTGGTCACCCTCGACACCTGGCACGGTCGCTATGACACCCTCGGACGGAAGAAGGCCGAGATCGAGCTGACCGATGGACTCGGTGCGGAGGTCCGCCCGAAGGACACCATCGAAGTGAAGTCCGTCGCCCGAACCACTTCGACCGCCAACGGCGCCAAGGCCGAGATCCAGGCTTGGGAGGAGCGCATGGGCGTCGTCTCGGACGAGCGCTACACCGGCGTGAAGTCCGGCTGGCAAGGTCGTCTCAATCCCTCGCCGAAGACGGTCGAGCAGCTCTCGATGCAGGACATCAACCGCTATCAGTTCCGTCGGAACCGTTCCGATGAGCCGGGTCTTCCGGCCGTCAAACCGGGCTCGGATGCGATCCAGACCAAGGGCGGCGCGAAGTAATCGGCGGGAAATGAGGCGATTACCCTGCGTTTTTGCCTCGCAGGTTAGGTCAGGAGATTTACTCCTAGACCCTTAACTTCATGAGCGACGCTCTGCCCAGACCCGCCTCGAGCGGTATCAGCGACCTCGAGGTCAAGGATGGTCAGATCATCTTCGACTCCGTCTGGTCCAGTCTGGAGCGCGAGTTCGGCCGGGAGAAGCTGGCCTTCCCGCGCGAGATCTTCTGGCTCAACGGCGCTCCTGGCGCCGGTAAGGGCACCAACACCGCGTTCATCCTCCAGTATCGCGACTACGCCGCCGACCCCATCGTCGTCAGCGACCTGCTCTCGAGCCCCGAGGCCAAGAAGCGCATCGACGCCGGCATGCTCGTCGGCGACCGCGAGGTGGTCGAGATCCTCTTCCGTAAGCTGCTCTCGTCCGAGTATGTGAGCGGCGCCATCGTCGACGGCTTCCCCCGCTCGATGGTGCAGGTGGAGTGCCTCAAGCACCTCTTCGCCAAGCTCAACGACCTGCGTACCGAGTTCCGCGGCACGCCGCACGGACCGCGCTTCCCGAAGCCGCATTTCCACATCCTCGTACTCTTCGTCGACGAGAACGAGTCCGTCCGCCGTCAGCTGAAGCGCGGCCAGGAAGCCCTCGCCCAGAATGAGAAGGCCGCCCGCGAAGGCGGCGCGCTCGCCGAAGTCCGCAAGACCGACCTCACCGCCGACGCCGCCCGCAACCGTTACCGCGTCTTCAAGGAGCGCACCTACGAGCCGCTGCAGTCGCTGCGCGACATCTTCCACTACCACTTCATCAACGCGCAGGGCTCGCTGCCGGAAGTCCAGGCCCGCATCATCAAGGAGCTCCAGTATCAGAGCTCCCTCGAGCTGGCCGAAGAGACGTATGACCTCATCTCGCCGATCCCGCTGGCCTCGCAGATCGTCCAGCACGCCCGTCAGGATCTCGTCCGCCGCCTCGACGACTACGCCGAGCGCAACGCCGAGACCTTCCGTCAGGTCATCGAGCTGATCCAGGACAAGTTCCTGCCCATCATCCGCGCCCACGCGATCTCCGGCCAGGCGCACGTCAACATCGAGACCACCGTCTTCGACGACCCGCTGGCCATCTCGATGTTCATCGACATCTTCTCCGAGCGCGGCTTCCACGCCGTGGTCGACCAGCACCGCATCGAGATCCCCGAGACCATCGTCGCCGGCACCGGCAAGGTGATCACGCGCGTCAAGAAGGTCTGGCGCGTGTCGATCCGCTTCGAAGGCTCCGAGATCCGCCGCGGCGGCGCCTGAGTTCAGCGCGCGATCGTCGGCTCGGCTTCGATCCGGTTATCCTCGCCGCCCACGATTCGCAGGAGCGGCGTGACGACGCGGACGTCGGCCGGACGGTCGTCGCGCAGGAGGTTACCGGTCACGAGGCTGCGGCTGAGGCGGGTGAGCCGCAGGGCGTGCCCGTCGCTGTCGAGGATGCTGTTGTCGGTGATGCGTAGGCGCGTGCCGTCTTCGACGTCGACCGCGGCTTCCTGGCCGTGCACGCCGACCACGACGTTGCCGGAGAAGGCGGAGTCGGCGACGCGGCGCAGCAAGACGCCGTTCTTCTCGGCCAGGCCGTTGCCGTTGACGAGATAGCGCGGGTTACGGTCGAAGTTGTTGCCCGTGATGACGATGTTCTGGCTGTCCTCGACGAGCAGGTCGTGGGCGAAGCCTTCCCAGAAGGTGTTGCCGGTGACCGTGACGCCGCGGGCCTGGCGGATCTCGAGGTTGACCTGCACGTCGCTGAAGACGTTGCCCGTGATGGTCACGTGTCCCTCGCGGGTATGCTCGCGGCCTTGGCGGCGGAGCAGGGAAGGGTCATGGCCCGCCCCGAGGATGCGGACGTTGGCCGACCCGGGGGCCTTGTGGGAGTGCTGGATGGTGCAGCCGGTGATCGCGACCTCGGCGATCGAGCCGCCCGTCGAGTCCAGGAAGATGTTGGCCGAGGGCGGTCCGTTCTCGTCGTGGTTCGCCTCGATGTCGCAGGTGCCGACGTGCAGGTTGCGCACTTCGCCGCCGACGGCGACGATGCCGCCTCCGAGGTTGTAGCTGATGTGGCAGCCGGTGACGTTCGTCTGGTGGAGATTGACGCGGTCGAGGAAGAGCCCGACGCCGTGGTTGCGGTAGAGATGGCAGTCGTTGATGACGACGTTACGGTTACGTTCCGCGAGGCGGATGCCATGCCGGCATTCGCGGATGGTGAGGCGCGAGAGGGTGAGCTGCATCGTGCCCGTGGCTTCGATGCCATCGGCTTCGGCGTGCGCGCCAAGGATCTCTAGTCCTTGGACGACGGGCGTACGCTGGGCCCAGGTCTCGGGCTTGAAGGTTTTCGGCGCGGCGGTGCCTCCGTGCGTGCCGACGATCCGTAGGGCCGGCCCGGGACCCGCCATGAGGAGCGTGGCCGTACCGTCGGAGGAGATCCCGGCCGCACCGAGCTTGGCGAGGTCGACCGTGATCGTCTTCGTCAGGCGGTAGCGTCCTTTGGGGAGCGAAACGCTGCCGCCAGCATCGATGAGCTTCTGGAGCGCGGCGGAGTCGTCCGCCTGCCCGTCGCCGACGAGCGTCTGGGCGAACGCCGAAGCCGGTAACAGCAACAGGATGAGGCGGAGCACGCGCCAGCAGGAGTGTGCGCAGGTCCTCATTTTCCGAGCAGTTCCGCCATGGCCCGGCCCATCGCCTCGCCTACGGCCATGTAGGTCTCGGCGTTGCCATCGTAGTGGCTGTTCCCTGAGCCTCCCTTGGAGAGGGGGTGCGCGTAGACCGTCGCGACGTTGCCCTTGAACTCAGGATATTTGCCGGAGTTACCGTCGACGGCCAGCTGCGCTTCGAGGATGCGGCCGCCGTTGCCACCGGATCCTTTCGTGGCCTCCCCGAGCGTCGCCAGGACGAATCTGGCTTCCGGCGCGTCGAAATCCTTGCGCAGCTGCTTGATGAAGCGGACGAGGTTGGCCTCGTAGGCGGCGGCGTGTCCCGCGTTGCCGCCGTCTTTCTCGCCTTGCCAGAAGAAGAAGCCGGCGACCACGTGGCGTCGCGAGCCGGGGCAATGCTTCGGGAAATCGGCCAGGATCTTCTTCGCGTTGGCGACGTCGTCGTCGTACTGCTTGCCGGCATACCACTCGATGGGTTTCCCCTTCTTGTCGAGCCAGGCCGCAGGCGGGGGCGTGGCGATACCCTTAGCCGGGTCTGCCGGCCAGGTGTCGGGCCTCTCCTTGTAGGCGGCGTAGACCTTGCCCTCGAAGAGCTCCCTCGGGCTGCCGGGAGGCAGCAGGTCCCAGCCGAGGCTGCGGTTGCCGATGCAGCTCTTGAGGAGCATGATCGTGGCGGGAGCGGCTTCGCCCAAGGCATGACCGATGCCGTACTCGGGTCCGATGGTGCGTCCGCCGACCTTGAGCCATTCGTCGTTGAAGATCTGCATGCTCCCGCCGCGACCGACCATCACGCGGACGTGACGGACGTCTTCGCGGGCTTTCCAGGCTCCTTGCGCATCGATGAGATAAGGGAAGAGCTTCTTCTCTTTCACCGCGTGCTCGAGCGATCCTTCGCGGCCGGAGACCTTGCCCAGGCCGACCATGTTGGACTGGCCCATCAGGATGAAGACCTGGACGGGCTTCTGTTCGTCGGCCCTCGACAGCGCCGCCAGGGTGAGCAACAACATGAGGGCGAGCCGCATTTTCATGTTCATTTGGCGCTCTTGAGGAAGCCCTCGGCGCCCATCCATTCGCCGGCGGTCTTGGTCCAGCCGTCGACCGGGAACTTCGTCAGGCGCGTGCCGAAGCCGTGGCCGCCCTTGGAGTAGACGTGGATCTCCGCCGGGAGGTTCTGGCGCTTGTATTCGATGTAGAGCTTCGCGGCTTCGAGCGGGTTGGCGCCGTCGTTGTGGGCGACCACGAAAAAGCAGGGCGGGGCGTCAGCCGGGACGGAGAAGCCTTCGCGGAACTTGGTCTTGTCCTCCTTCTCGAGGAAGCCGCCGCCGTAGACGAAGATCGTGAAGTCCGGGCCGCGCGGATCGTCGACGCCGGGCTTCTGTTCGTAGGTGCGGG
>JBJOMV010000033.1:0-18613 GCA_046052185.1 Verrucomicrobiota bacterium
CTGAAGAAACTCGCCAACGGCGACGCCGATGCGTCTTACCTCGCCGCCTCCGGACTCAACCGCCTCGGCATCAAGGAATGGCCCGGCCTGAGCCTCGAACCCGTCGCGCTCACCGACATGGTGCCCGCCGCCGGCCAAGGCGCCGTCGCCATCCAGTCCCGCTCCGCCGAAGTCGCGCAGTATGTCGCCGCCGGCTGCGCCGCCACGACCTACTCCGTGACCGTCGAGCGCCTGTTCCTCGCCAAGCTCGGCGAGGGTTGCCACACCGCGTTCGCCTGCCACCACGCCGCGGGCCGCGTGCATCTCTTCCGCGCCGACTTCGGTCGCCGCGACTTCGCTTTCCCCGTCACCGACCTCGCCGCGGCTTCCGCGCTGGCCGACGATATCCTCCGCCAGATCCTGCCCCGCTGAACATGAGCAAACTCCCTCTTCGCGACCGCCTGGTCGTCCTCACCCGTCCGGAAGGACGCGGCGCCGACTGGAAGGACGCCCTCGTCGAGGCCGGCGCGGCCGTCTCCGAACTCCCGCTGCTCGAGATCAAGTTCGAGCCTGATGACACCGTGCTCAGCGAAGTGCTCGACGCCATGGGCGAATACGACTGGGTCGTCTTCACCAGCGCCAACGGCGTGCGCGGTTTCTTCGACCGCTTCTTCGAGCGCTTCACCGACATCCGTTCCGTCGGGGGCGTGCGCTTCGCCTGCCTCGGCCCCGCGACGGAGAAGGCCCTGCGCCAGTATCACCTCGATTCCGACCTCACCGCCACGCAGAACGACGCCCTCTCGCTCGGGCGCGAACTGATGACCAAACACGACGTCGAGAACCAGAAGCTCCTCGTCGTCACCGGCAACCTCAACACCCCGGAGCTGCCCCGCCTGCTCGCCGACGGCGCCATGGCGATCGTCGACGTGATCAAGGTCTACGCGACCGAGGAGAAGTCCGTCGCCGAATCCCCTGAGGCCGCCGAGTTCCGCCGCCGTGGCGCCGACGCGATCGTCTTCGCGAGCCCCTCCGCGGTGGAATCCTTCCTGCATCAGGCCGCCTCGCTGCGGCCCGACGCCGGCGCGCGCCAGCCCAAGGCCGTCGCCATCGGCGCTACGACCGCCGACGCGATCCGCAAGGCCGGCATCCCGCTCGCCGGCACCGCCGCCGCGCCGACCGCCAAAGCCATCCGCGACGCCGTAGTCGCCGCGCTCGCATGATCGGCAAGGCGCGCATCAAGGTCTGCGGGATCACCCGCGCCGCCGACGCCGCCACGGCCCTCGCCCAAGGCGCCGACTTCCTCGGCGTGAACTGCTGGCCGGGTTCGCCCCGCTGCGTGCCCGCCGCCGCCCGAGCCAACTTGCTCCGCGAAATCCCAGCGACGAAACGCATCGCCGTGACCGTCAATCCGTCCGTCGCCGAAGCGACCGCATTGCTGGCCGAAGGCTTCGCCATCGTGCAGGCCCACTTCGATCCGACCAAAGCCGAGTGCGACCCCAAGGCGCTGTCCGCGGCCGTGGGTCCTGCCCGACTTTGGCTCGCCCCCAAGCTCGCCGACGGCGCGGAATGGCCCGCGGACCTGATTCCGCTGGCCGTCGGGTTCGTCCACGACGCCCATGCCAAGGATGCCTTCGGGGGCACCGGCAAGACCTCCGACTGGAGCCGCTTCGCCCAATTGCGTAAGCGCTACCCGGACTCCCACTGGCTGCTGGCCGGCGGACTGGGTCCCGACAATATCCTGGCCGCGGCGGCCTCCGGAGCGGACTTTTTCGACCTGAACAGCGGCATCGAACTGGCGCCTGGGCTGAAATCTGCCGAAAAACTGTCGGCCGTCGCCGAAGCCCTGCTCAAAAATACTCAATCGTAAGTCCTACCCCCTCCTGCCGCGACTTGGCACGGGGGGTGCATAAGTGGACTTGCTCAACCGAACGCCTAACCCAACCTAACACACCACCATGAAGCTCGTCGTCGCCATCATCAAACCGTTCAAACTTGAAGAAGTTAAGGACGCCCTCGCCGAGATCGGCATCGAGGGAATGACCGTAACCGAAGTCAAGGGCTTCGGTCGCCAGAAGGGTCACACCGAGATCTACCGCGGCTCGGAATACACCGTCGACTTCCTCCCCAAGGTGAAGATCGAAGCCGCCGTGGCGGACGAGCAGGTCGAAAAGGCCATCGCCACCATCTCCAAGGCCGCCCAGACCGGCAAGATCGGCGACGGCAAGATCTTCGTCCTCGGCCTGACCGACGTGATCCGCATCCGCACCGGCGAGCGCGGTCCGGCGGCCATCTGAGCCTCGGTCTCACTCAAGCAAAAGGGCGTCCTGCGGGACGCCCTTTTTGTTGGCTCACTTGGGCGGCTGGGGCGCGGCCTTCGCCGCCGCCTTGGCCGCGTCGCGCTTGGCGAGCATGCCGGGCGAGTTCCACTTGATCACGTGATACGTGGCCGGGACGTCGCCGGCGTTGCGGATCGCATGGTCGATGTTCGCGGCCTGGAAGATGACCGAGCCCGGACCAAGCTTCACCCAGTCGCCCGCGACGAGCGCCTCGACCGTGCCTTCCTTGACGATCAGGAGCTCCTCGTCGGCATGCCGGTGGGGCGGGTGCGCCGCCTGACCCGGATTCAGGGTCGTGATGTGGCACTCCAGTTCGTCGAGCGTCGCGGTCGGCGCCTGGCAGACCTTGCGATAGGCCCCGACCTTACTGGGCTTGACCGTCAGCTTATCCCAATCGAAGGCCATCGAACCCATCTCCGGCTTGGAGCCCGGGACATCGGCGGCGAGCGGGGCGTGGCCGATGAAACCGGTGAGGCCGAGGCAGACGGAAGCGGTCAGGGCGGCGACGACGAGGTCGCGACGAGTCGGGGTAGGCATGGGACTTTCATAGGAAACCCGCCCTTGGGAGTAAAGAGCCCATCCAGACGCCTTGCCCTCGGACCGACCGCGGGCCTAATCTCCGGCATGCTTCGCCCCGCACTCCGATGGACCGCCGCCCTGCTCGGTCTGGCGTCCCTGCTGGTCGGTTGCGGCGACGGCCGGACCACCGCCGAGAAGAAAGCCGCGGAGGGCTACCTGATCATCAACAACATGGCTGAGCCCTCCGGACTGGACCCGCAGACGGTCACCGGGCTGAGCGAAAGCCACATCATCGGCGCCCTCTTCGAAGGCCTGGTCAATTACGACCCCCAGGACCTGCATCCGATCCCCGGCATCGCCGAGAGCTGGACGATGTCGGCCGACGGCAAGACCTGGACCTTCCGTCTGCGCCAAGCGGCCCAGTGGTCCAACGGCGACCCCATCACCTCGGCGGACTTCCTCTTCAGCTACGAACGCATGCTGCGGCCGAGCTTCGGTGCGGAATACGCTTCGATGCTGCACGGCATCCGCGGCGCCAAGGATTTCGCCGCCGGCAAGACGAAGGACTTCCGGACCGTCGGCGTGCGTGCGACCGACGCGCACACGCTGGTCATCGAACTCGAGCATCCCATCCCTTATTTCCTCCAGCTCCTCTGCCACCACAGCTGGATCCCGGTGCACCCGCCGACGATCCTCAAGTTCGGCGCCATCGACGCCCTGAACACCCCGTGGACGCGGCCCGGCTCGATGGTCAGCAGCGGCGCGTTCACGCTCGAGAGCTGGGAAGTCGCCCGCCGCGTGGTCGTGCGCAAGAACCCGCGTTACTGGAACGCCAAGGAAGTCGCGCTCGACGCCGTGGAGTTCCGCGCCATCGCCGACCTCTTCGCCGAAGAACGCGCCTTCCGCGGCGGCGAACTGCACATCACCGGCGCGGTGCCGCCCTACAAGGTGGCCAAGCTCCGCGCGGACAAGGCCCCGCAGCTGCGCATCGACCCCTTTCTCGCGACCGCCTTCGTCTGGGTCAACTGCGACATCAAGGGCGACAAGCCCGCGGACGTCGCCGCGCGTAAGGCGCTCACTGATCCGCGGGTGCGTCGCGCGCTCGGCATGGCCATCGACCGGAACCTGATCGCCGAGAAAGTCCTGCGGGCCGGCGAGAAGCCCGCGCTCCATTTCACGCCCCCCGGTACGGGCGGTTTCCAGCCGACCGCGCGATGGAAACAGGACGCCGCGGAAGCGCGTCGCCTCCTTGCCGAAGCCGGCTATCCTGGCGGCAAAGGCCTGCCGAAGTTCGACTACCTCTACGCGACCTCCGAAGGGCAGCAGATGGTCGCGCAGGCTTACCAGGAGATGTGGCGCCGCGAACTCGGGGTCGAAGTAGAACTCCGCAACCTGGAGTGGAAGGTCTACCTGACCGCCATGCGCAAAGGCGAATTCCACCTCTGCCGGGGCGCCTGGGTCGGCGATTACAACGACCCCAACACCTTCCTCGAGATGCTCATCACCGGCAACGAGCTCAACAACTGCAACTGGAGCGACGCGGAATATGACCGACTGCTCGGGCTCGCCGCGCGCGAGACCGACGCCGCCAAGCGCTTCGGCTACTTCCAGCTCGCCGAGGCCCGGCTGGTCGAACAGGCGCCCGTGCTCCCCGTCGTCTTCAATACGAACAAGTATCTGATGCGCCCGGAGGTCCGGGGCTGGCACGCCACCTTGCTCGACCAGCACCCGCTTTCCGCCGTCCGGCTGGTGCCGACCCCGGCGAAAGGGGATTGAAGCGATCCGCCCCCGGCCTATCTTCCCCTCATCGCCATGCGCTCCCTCGCCCTCGCCCTGCTCGCCGCCTTCGTGTCCCTGACCGCCATCGCCCAGACCGAGCCGCAGCGTCCCGCGACCCAGGACAAGGCCTTCGCCAAGCTCCGGGGCATCACCCAGTTCTACATCGACGTCACCACCTCGGAAAACCGCCCGGAGGACGCCGACCTGCGCACGGAGATCCGCGACGGCATGGAACTCGAACTCCGCCGCGCGAACCTCACGCCTAAGTCCGTCGAAGGCCTGAGCCAGGAAGCCGCCACGCCGCTGCTCCTGGTCGACGTGCGCTATGACCGCGGCCTCGGACGCTACACCGCCGACGTCACCCTCTCCGTGCGCGACAACGCGACGATCACCCGCAACAAGGAAGCCGTCCTCGCGCAGTCTTACAGCGAATCTCGCCGCGCCCTCGGCACGTCGGACACCGCGCTCAACCGCGAGGTCAAGGCCCGCAGCCGCGAGCTCGTGCTGGAGATCATCGACGGCATGAAGCGTCTCAAGTAAGCGGTCCGCCTTGGAGCTGCTGAAGAAGATACGGGGCGACGGGGCGGAACCGCCGCCGCGTGCCTCGTTCAAGGAGACCTTGGGCGTAGCGCTTATCGCGATCACGGTGATCGGCGGGCTCACGCTGCTGACCTCGACCCTCGAGGTCGCCCTGCTGCTCGGCACGTTCGCCGCCAGCTCCCTGCTGGTGTTCGCCTACCCGGACGTACCGTTCAGCCAGCCGCGCAATGTCCTGCTGGGCCATCTCATCGGCAGCGCGTGCGGGCTGACCGCCGCCCACTTCCTGCCCTTCTGGTGGGGTCCGGCCGTGGCCGTCGGCGCCGCCATCGCGATCATGAAGCTCACCCGCACGGTGCACCCGCCGGCGTGTTCCAACCCGCTGATCCTCTGCGCGCTCCCGCACGCGTCGTGGTCCTTCCTGCTCTTCCCTACCCTGACGGGCGCCGGCCTCATCGTCCTGGTCGCCCTCATTTATCACAACTTGCGCCGCGACGCCCGCTGGCCCAAGTATTGGTGCTGAACTTATGTCCTCCGTCGAAGCCCGCCTCGCCGAACTCGGCGTCACCCTGCCCACCCCTCCCGCCGCCGCCGGCGCCTACGTCCCCGCCGTCCGCACGGGCAACCTGCTCTACCTCGCCGGCACCCTGCCGATGAAGGACGGCAAGGTCGCTTCGCTCGGCAAGGTCGGCCGTGAGGTCGACCTCGTCCAGGCCGCCGACGCCGCGAAGCTCTGCACGCTGAACGCCCTCGCCAACGCCAAGGCCGCGCTCGGCTCGCTCGACCGCGTCACACGCGTCGTGATGGTCAACGGCTTCGTCAACGGTATCGACGGCTTCAGCGACAGCCCCAAGGTGCTCAACGGCGCCTCGGAATTCCTCCTCCAGGTCTTCGGCGACGCCGGCAAGCACGCCCGCGCCGCGGTCTCCGTCAACGGCCTGCCCCTCGGCGTCTCCGTCGAGGTCCAGCTCGTGCTCGAAGTCCGCGACTGAGCGCGCTCAGGCTTCGGACAGGCTGACGCGGGTGAAGTCGATCTTGAACGACTTGCCCTTCGGCGGCTTGCCGCAGTTACCGATCTGGGCGCACGCGCGCTTAACCAGTTCGGCCATGCGCGCGTCGCGCGGCGAATTGATCCAGCCCGAGAAAGAAACGAAACCGGAGGCGTCGACGCTGACGGTGACGCCGCAGGTGCCCCCGGTGGCCACGGATTCGCCTTCGGCGGCGACGATCTCGCGCCAGGCCGTGAGCAGCTTCGCCTGGACGGTGCCCGCATAGGCCGCGAGCTCGGACGCCGAACCGCCTTCGCCGCCGTTGTCGCCGGTGCCGTAGCTCCGGCCTTTCTTGACGGAGACGCCGCCGATGCCGCCGGACTTGGCGGAACCGCCGGGTCGACCGGACTTGCCGCCTTGGCTCTTGTTGAATTCGTCGAGCGTCATGCGGCTCGATTTGCTGCCGACGCCGTTCTTCACGACCGCCTTGGTCGAGGTCTTCGTGTTCGTCGAGGACTGCGCCGACTGTTCGGCCTGCTCACGTTCACGGAGGACCTTATCGACGTTGAGCTTGGGGATCTTGATGCGGGCGATGCCCTGGTTGGTGCCCGTCTCCGCTCCCTGGGCGACGCCGGGGGCCTTGCCGATCTCACCGGGACGCTTGCCCGGGATGCCCGCGAGGTCGATGAGCAGAGGGTCGACCGGTTCGACGTTCTCGCTGTCCTGACGCGCGGCGTACCAGGAGAAACCGATGACCGCGCCGAGGAGACCGAGGTGCACCACCACGGAACCGATCCATCCTTTGCCCTCGGCGGCCATGCTCAGCGCGTCTCCGTGTCGAGCGCCGCCTTCGTCAGGCCCTTGGCCTTGGCGAGGGAAAGCACGTCGATGATCTTCTGATAGGAGAGCGCGCCGTCGCCGCGGATGCGGACGATCGGCTGCTCCGCCTCGGGCAGGGCCGCGAGGGTGGCGAATTCGGCTTCGAGCTGGGCGGTCGTGACGGGACGGGCGCCGAGGGAAAGCCCGCCGTTACGGTCGATGCTGACGATGCGATGCTGGGCCTTCGTATCCGGCGCCTTGCCGGCGCCCTTGTCGGCCTTGGGCAGGTTGACGGCGGTCGTCTGCTCCAGCACCGGCGTCGCGATCATGAAGATGATCAGCAGCACGAAGCAGAGGTCGAGCATCGGCGTCACGTTCAGCTCATTGAGCACGTGCAGCCGGTTCGGCTTGGAGAAAGAGCGGGCCATCGGGTCTTACTGGGCGTCTTCCCAGCCGGGCAGAGCGGCGGGCGGCGCCTCGGGGGCCGGGGCGGCGACGGGAGCGGCGGCCGCCGGCTGGGCGGCCTGGGCGGCGCGGCGCAGCTGTTCGCGTTCCTGCACGGCTTCGAAGTTGCGACGGGCTTCGCCTTCGAGTTCGAGCTCGACGCGGTCGGCGAGCGAGCTCGCGAAGTTCTCGAGTTCGGTCGTCATGATCTTCACCTGGGTGAGCAGGTAGTTGTAACCGAAGGTGGCGGGGATGGCGACGAGCAGGCCGAGCGTGGTCGTGACGAGCGCGCCGCAGACGCCCGGCGCGAGCTGCGCGATGCTGGCCTTCTCGGTCAGCGCGCCGAAGGTGACCATCACGCCCCACACCGTGCCGAGCAGGCCGAGGAACGGACCGCCGGAGACGAGCGAGCTGAGCAGCACCATCTTGTCCTCGTACTTGACCATCGTGCGCGCGACGCCGCGCTGGACGGCGTTCTCGACGTGGCCCATGCAGAGGGTGACGTCCGCCGGACGCACGAGGCGCCCCTTGTGGCGTTGCACGGCGGAGACCGCTTCGGCGACGAGGAATTCGTAAGGCCCGAGGTTGGAACCGCGCGGGAAGTTGAGCGCCACGACGGCGGGCTCGTCGCGGAGACGACGCTCGAAGGCGTGGTTGCGCCGACGGTGCTCATGGATGTCGGACCACTTCTGGATCATCGCGCCCCAGCCGATGAAGGAACAGATGAGGAGCACGACGGCGACGGCCATGCCGGCCGCGTCCATCTGCTTGAAATACCAGAGGGCGCCCTTTTCGGCCTCGGCCAGCACCAGCATGAAGACAGGAGAAAGCATCGGTTTCCTAGGCAATCCGCCGCGGGCAGGGCTTCAACCTGAAAAGGTTCGCCCGCACGCTTGAACCGGCGGCCGTTCTTCCGCATGGTGAGGCCTGCGTGATCCCTCGTCCGCCCTCCTGCCAAGGCTGCGTCCAGAACGCCGTCGTCTACTTCACCCTCGTCGCCGGGGGCAAGGCGGAGACCTATGCCTGCTGCCAAGGCTGCCCCTCCCTGGTATCGGACTCCATCCTGCCCTCCCTCGCGCTAGGCTTGAAGCTGACCGTCCCGACCCCCGTCGGCCGCGGCAAGTGCCCGGCCTGCGGCTTCCGCTGGTCCGATTACGAACGCATCCACCGCCTCGGCTGCGCCACCTGCTACGAAGCCCACGCGCCCCAGGCCTTGGCGACCATCGCGCGTATCCAGCCCGGGCTGGAGCACCATGGCCGCCGCCCGCAGGACAGCCAGGCGGACCGCCTCGCCAAACTGGCCAAGGCCCGCGCCGACCTCCAAGCCGCCCTCCGGGTCGAGGATTTCGAGGCCGCGGCCGTCCTCCGGGACCAGATCGCCGAACTCGAGAACGGCCCGACGGAAAGCCGTCCCTGATTTACCGGATGAAACCCACCGCCCTGCTGACCAACGACGACGGCATCAATGCCGCCTTCCTCCATGCCTTGGTGGCCGCCTGCGTCGCCGAAGGCTTCCGCGTGGTCGTGGCTGCGCCCTCCGGCGAGCGCAGTTGGATCGGCCGGGCCTTCAGCCGGCACCGTGAGGTCACCTTGGCCGAATACCCCGGGCTCGGCGAACAGGCCTGGTCCATCGACGGCACCCCCTCCGACTGCGTCAACATCGCCCTTGGCCACCTCCTGCCCGTCCGACCCGACGTCGTCCTCTCCGGCATCAACATCGGCTTCAACGCCACCATGCCCCTCTGCCTGAGCTCCGGGACCCTCGCCGGGGCGACCGAAGGCAACGCCTGGGGCCTCCCGGCCGTGGCCTGCTCGCTCGACCTCGAGCAATCGCTCTTCGAACAAGTCCACCGGAACTCGGCGGTCTGCCCGCCGGCGCTCCGCCCGCATCTGGAGACCGCTTGCCGCCACGCCGCCCGCTTCGCCAAGGGCCTCGTCGGCCAGCCGGTCACCGGCCTGCACGTCCACAGCCTGAACTATCCGGCGACCGTCACCGAGGCCACCGCCATGGAACGCAGCACCCCGGCGCTCGTCCGCCACGGCTCCCTCTTCAAGCGCTCGGCGCAGGGTTTCTCGTTCGCTTGGAACGACGGCGAGAACCTCACCACCGACAAACAATCAGACCTCGCCGTCTTGGAGCGAGGTCTGATCAGTCACACGGTCTTCGACTTCGGCGGCACCGCGCCGCTCTGAACCGGCTCAGTGGGTGTGGCCGTGATCGTGGCCGTCGCCATGATCATGGTCGTGGTCATGATGACCTTCGCCGGCGAAAAGCACCGGCAGCAGGAGCACCAGGCCGGCGATGAAGGCCGGGGCCCAGGCATTGCGCAGGCCATGGGCGGAGAGGAACGGATAGAAGGCCACGTAACCCGCCAGCGCCCAGGCGCCGAGGTGGTTGGGGAAGATCCAGAGGCCTTTGAGGCCCCCGTCGTTGGCACGACGCTGGACGTAGACCGACAGGAAGCCGGCGAAGAACACGGCGGAAAGGATCAGGAGGAAGACGGCGAAGGGAGCCCAGCCTTCGACGGCGTGGTGGTGGATCTCTTCGGCCTGCTTCTTGAAGTCGGCGGCGACGGCGGCCTCAGCCTGAGCCTTGGCGGCCGCGGCGTCGAAGGTCTTGCCCTTGGCGGCGGTCTTGGCCTTGGCGACGGCCTTGTCGACCAGGGCGGCCTTCACCACGGCTTCCTGATGGTGGGCTTCCGACTCCGGAAGCGTATGGCTCATGTAATGATAGGCGCCGGCGGACACGCCGTAAAAGACGGCTCCCAGGATGAGGGCATTGATGGCCAGGCCGAGGCGGCCGAGGGGCTTGGTAAGGTCCAGCGAGAAGCTCATGGTGCGAAGCGGCAACCTAGGTCCGTCGCCCCGCCCTTCAATTCCAAACTTGGAAACCGCCCGCCGACCCGCCTGATTGGGGTCAGCCATGGCCCGCCCCCTCCCTGAAACCGTCCTTTTCGACCTCGACGGCACGCTGGTCGACAACTTCGAGGCCATCCACCGTTGCTATGACGACGTCATGGGGATGATGGGCCTGCCGGGCGTGACCCTGGAGCAGATCCGGCGCGCGGTCGGCGGCTCCGTCAACGTCACGGTCGTCAAGCTCGCCGGCGAAGCCAACGCCCCCACCGCCACCCGCCTCTTCCGCGAACACTTCCCCTCGGTGATGTACCACGGCCTGCGTGCCTACCCGGGCTGCCGCGAGATCCTCGTCGGCCTCCGCGCCAAGGGCGTCCGCGTCGCGGTCTACACCAACAAGGACGACGCCAACTCCAAGAAGATCATGGAGCACCTCGGCCTGGACGACGTCGTGGACGCGGTCTTCGGCACCAACGCGCACCCCTGGCGCAAACCGCAGGCGGAGTTCACCCACTTCGTGCTCTCGACCCTGAAGGCCGACGCCGCCCGGACGGTCATGGTCGGCGATTCGCCCTTCGACATCTCCACGGCCCGCAACGGCAAGCTCGCCGCCATCCATTGCGTGACGACCGGCAGCCATACCGCCGAGGAACTCGCCCCCTACGCCCCGGACACGGTCCACGCGGGCCTGCCCGAACTGGGCCGGGAGCTCTTCGGACTGGGTTGATTTTCGTTTCGCTCCCGCCCCGCGGGGCTGATTGGCTCAACGCATGTCGCCGCCACGCGAACCGCCGCGCGGACCCGAAACCACCCTTTCGGGCGTGGTCGAGCGCATCCTGTGGCTCGACGAGGAGACGCATTTCACGATCGCGGAGCTCGCGCCCGAAGCCGGCGAGAAAGTCATCATCCTCGGCAACATGACCGGCCTGCAGTGCGGCGAGACCGTCGACGTCAGCGGCAACTGGGAACGCCATCCCTCGCACGGCCCGCAGCTGCGGGTGCGCACGTTCAGCTCGCGCCTGCCCTCCTCGGTCCACGGCATCCGCAAATACCTCGGCAGCGGCCTCATCAAAGGCATCGGCAAGACCTACGCCGACAAGATCGTCGCCCGCTTCGGCGTCCGCACCTTCGACATCATCTCCAACCAGTCGGGCCGCCTCCGCGAAGTCGACGGCATCGGCCCCGGCCGCGCGAAGGCGATCAAGGCCGCCTGGGACGACCAGAAGGCCCTGCGCGAGGTCATGGTCTTCCTGCAGACCTACGGCGTGACCAACGCCCTCTGCATCCGCATCGTCAAGGCCTACGGCCAGGACGCGAAGAAAGTCCTCACCACCGAACCTTACCGCGTCTGCCGCGAAGTCGAAGGCGTGGGCTTCAAGACCGCGGACAAGATCGCCCGCAACCTCGGCCTGCCCACCGCCGGCCCCCAGCGTGTCGACGCCGGCATCCTGCACACGCTCGAGGAACTCGAAGGCGAAGGCCACAGCGCCTTCCCCGACGAAGGCCTGCTCGAGAAGGCCACCGAGCTCCTGGAGGTCGACAAGACGATCGTCCACGACCGCCTGCGCAAGCTGATGGAAGAGAACGCCGTCGGCGTGCTGTCCACGCGCGGCGTGCGCCTCGTGCAGCTCCGCCTCCAGGAGAAAGCCGAGAAGTCCATCGCCGCCTCGGTCCAGCGCTTCCTCGCCACGCCTTCGGGCCTGCCCACCATCGTCGCCGAGAAGGCCGTCGAATGGGCCCAGACCCGCGCCGGCTTCGCCTTCTCTCCCGCGCAGGCGGCCGGCGTGCTCATGGCGCTGCAGAACAAGGTCACGGTCCTCACCGGCGGGCCCGGCACGGGTAAGACGACCATCCTCAAGGCCCTCTGCGACATCCTGGGCGCCAAGCGCGTGCGGATGGCACTGGGCGCGCCGACGGGCCGCGCGGCGAAGCGCATGACCGAGGCCACGCGCGTGCAGGCCTCGACGATCCACCGCCTGCTCAAGTTCGACCCGGCGGAAGGCGGCTTCACCGCCAACGCGGAGAACCCGCTGGCGACGGACTTCGTGATCATCGACGAGTCCTCGATGCTGGACACGAAGCTCGCCGCGGCCCTGCTGCGTGCGGTCCCCGGCACGGCCCACCTGCTCCTCGTCGGCGACGTCAACCAGCTCCCGTCCGTCGGCGCCGGCAACGTGCTCGGCGATCTCATCGACTCCGGCGCGGCCGCGGTCACGCGCCTCGACACGGTCTTCCGTCAAGGCGCCCGCAGCGGCATCGTCACGGTCGCCCACGGCATCCTGCACGCCGACACCTCGCCGCCCACGCCGGTCGAGGACCCCGCCAAACTGGACTTCACGCAGGACATCCACTTCGTGCGCGTCGACGACCCCGAAGCCTGCGTGGCGATGGTCACGAAGCTCTGCTGCGACATCCTGCCGAAGGCCCTGCGCTTCGATCCGCTCCGCGACATCCAGGTCCTGGCGCCGATGCACAAGGGCACCGGCGGCATCCAAGCCTTCAACCAGGCCCTGCAAGGCCGCCTGCGCGGCGCCGACGCCCGCCCGGGCCGCATCCAGCCGGGCGACAAGGTCATCCAGACCCGCAACAACTACGACAAGAACGTCTTCAACGGCGACTTCGGCGTGGTGCTCAGCCAGAACGAGGAAGGCACGCTGCTGATCGACTTCGACGGCGCGCGCGTGGAGCTCGAGCGCGGCGAACAGGGTGACCTGCACCTCGCCTATGCGGTGAGCATCCATAAGTCCCAGGGCTCGGAATTCCCGGCCGTGGTCGTCCCCCTGCTCCGGCAGCACAGCATCATGCTCGCGCGCAACCTCGTCTACACGGCCGTCACGCGCGGACGTAAGCAGGTCATCCTCGTCGGCGACCCGACCGCTTACGCGATGGCGGTGCGCAACGCTTCGGACTCGCGCCGTATCACCGGCCTCCTGCCTCGCCTCCGCGGCGAGGAGTGATCAGAGCGTGGCCAGCTGCTGCCGGAAGGCCGCGATCGCCTTGTCGGGCGAGACGGACTTAGCCCAGCCGCACTCGAAGCTGAAAGCGCCGGTGTAACCCATCTCGCGCAGGACGCGCAGGTGCGGACGGAAATCGTCGCCCTTGGTGCCGGGGGCGGAGCGCAGTTCCCTCTCGGCGACGTGGCAATGGATGAGGCGACCCTTGGCCTTGCGGAGTTCCTCCGCCGGATCGTTGTCGCGCATCATATGATAGAGGTCGGCGGTCAGGTAGACGTCCGGACCGGCGGCGGTGATGACCTCGACGGATTCGGCGATGCTGGTGCAGAGGTTGGTCTCCGCGGTGTTCAGGTTCTCGATCGTCAGGCGGATGCCGTTGTCACGGGCGATCGGGGCGATGCGGCCGAGGACCTGGGAGAACTGGGCGCGGGCCTTGGCCGGGTCGAAGTCCTTGGGGCAACGGCGCGAACCGCCGGAACCGACCGTGACGACGCCCACGCCGAGCTGGCGGGCGCGCGGGAAGGCCGTACGGACCCACTTCTCGACCTTGTCATGCTGGGCGTCCGGGCCGACCATCGGAATGTCGCTGGTGATGAAACCGTTCAGGAAAGTGGTCGGGATCGGCAACGCCTTGAGGGCCGCGAGGTTCTTGGCGAAGACGTCTTCTTCCTTACCTGGGACGATCTCGGCGGTGATGAAGAGCTCGAGGTAATCGTAGCCGGCGGCGGCGAAGGCCGGGGTCAGCTTCTTGTCCATCCCGCCGATCGGCAGTTTGGCGAAAGCAGGCGCCGAGGCGGTCTGGCCAAAGGCCGACAGAGCCGGCAAGGCGGCGGCGAGGGAAAGGAAAGAGCGGCGGTCCATGCCGATACGGTGGGCTTCGCCTGACCTCGGTCAAACGCCAACCGCTTAGAGCCTTACCCTCATCGTCCCGCGCGTGACGCCGAGCTGGTTGAGGACCTTGAGGTCGTTCCAGAGGGCGGTGCCGTCGATATCGCCCTTCAGCAGGGCCTGATACTTCTCGAGCGTACGCGAGACCGTGGCGGCGTCCTCGTCGACGAATTCGACGCGGAAGCGGCGGACGCCCAGGGCCAGGAGCTGGGTGACGTATTCGGCGCCGGTCTGGGCGCGCGAGTTGAAGAGCGTGTTCCGGCAGCCGGCATCGGCCTTGAGGATGTGCTCGGCGCCGACGCGGTCGCGCAGCTTGACGCGATGCTTCTCACAAGGGCGGCCGCAGTCGCGGTAATCCTTGCCCTTCGAGAGGAAGGTGCAGAACACGCAGTGCTCCATATGGAACATCGGCATGTGCTGGTGGACCGTGACCTCGAACCATTCCGGCGGGGCGGACTGGAAGAGCGCGGTGACCTGCTCGGAGTTGAGGTCGTAGGAGACCGTCAGGCCTTCGAGGGCGTGCTCGCGCATGAGCCACTCGGCGGTCAGGCCGTTGGCGACGTTGAGGGAGAAGTCGGCGCGGAGGCGCTTGCCCTTGAAGGCGCGCAGGTCCTCGTGATTGCGCACCAGGTAGCCGTCGGCCTCGCAGGAGAGGACGATCTCGCTGATGCGCCCTTCGCCCTGCTTGTGGATGCGCGGGCCCATGGCCCAGAACTCGACCTTGCGGCCGGCTTCCTGCTCGTAGGCGCGCACGCGGGCCACGGCGGCCCGGAACTTCTTCGGGTCTTCGTATTCGGCGTAGATCACGCGGGCGCCGCTCGCGAGGGCGGGCTCGAGCTGCTCCGGTTCGCGGATGACGACGACGATCTCGGCCTCGCCGGGGCGCTTGGGCTCGAAGGGGGCGACCTTGGTGGCTTCTTCCTCGTGAGGCAGGAGAGTCCAGCGGAGCGGCTGGCGGCGGAGCTTCGTGATCTGTTCGGCGAGGTCGCGGCGAAGGCGGTTCAGTTCGCTGACCGGGATGATGAGGGCGCCCTCGAGGTCGGCCTGCAGCTCGCCCAGTTCGAAGCCCGTGTCGCCGAGGCGGCCCAGCTGGTCGCGGAGCGTGGTGACGTCCATCGGACGCTTCTCGGCCGCGGCGCAGGGCATCGAGGTCTCGCCGGCGACGACGTGGCCTTCGCCGTCGTTGAATTCGACGCGCAGGGGCTGGCCGAGACGGCCGATGACCTTGGCGTGGAGCGGGCGGCGGAAGTTGGCCTTCTCGCGGTCCCAGGAATCATGGAGCCGCTTGTCGAGTTCCTGATCCTTGGTCTTCCAGAGGATCGCGCCGGTCTTCACCAGGGACCAGTCCACGTCTTCGCGTCCGAAACGGACGAAAGTCAGGCCGCCGCGGGCGGGCTCGAGTCCGTGGACGAAGCCGCCCTGCTCGCGTTCGGCCGGCTTGCCTTGGTCGAAGACCACGCCGTCGCCGGGCTTGAGGGGGCCTTCGAGCCGCATCGTCACGCCGTTGGAGGCGACGTCGACGACCGTGCCGAGATACGCGCCACGCTTCTTGCCGAAGCGCGCGTGGACGAGCTGCTGGTTGTCGATGCCGCGGAGCCAGCCCGTGTGCAGGCCGCGCGAGAACGTCATCTGCATCGCATAGTCTTCTTCCTGACGGACCTGAAGCGCGGCGCGGTCGGCGTCGGCGCCCTTAACGAACGCGTCCCAGGCGGCGTCCACGGCACGACGGTAGGCCTTCGTGATGGCGGCGACGTATTCGGGGGACTTCAGGCGGCCCTCGATCTTCAGGGAGCGGATGCCGGCACGGATCAGGTCGGGCACGACTTCGATGCCGGCGAGGTCCTGCGGGGAGAGGAGGTAGGCCTTGTCGCCGAGGTCGCGGACCACGCCGTCGACCACGAGTTCGTAAGGCAGGCGGCAGGCCTGGGCGCATTCGCCGCGGTTGGCCGAGCGGCCGCCGAGCGATTCGCTCGTCAGGCACTGGCCGGAATAAGCGACGCAGAGCGCGCCATGCACGAAGACCTCGAGGTCGAGGGGTTCGCCTTGGGCGGCCTGTTCCGTCTGCAGCTTCTGCATCTCCGGGATCGAGACCTCGCGGCCGAGGACGGCGAGAGAGGCGCCGAGACCGCGGGCGTAATCGACGCCCGCCGCGCTCGTGACCGTCATCTGCGTCGAGGCGTGGATCGGGAAGTCCGGGGAGATCCGGCGGATCAGGCGGCAGATGCCGGGATCCTGGACGATGGCTGCGTCGACGCCCGCCGCGACGATCGAGCGGAGGGTGCGCGCGGCTTCGGCCAGTTCGTCCGGGAAGATCAGGGTATTGAAGGTCACGTAGCCCTTGACCCCGCGGCCGTGCAGGTAGGCCATGAGCTCCGGCAGGTCGGACTCTTCGAAGTTCTTGGCCCGGACGCGGGCGTTGAAGCGACCGATGCCGAAGAACACCGCGTCGGCGCCGTTCTCGACCGCCGCGCGGACGCAGTCCCATTCGCCGGCCGGGGCGAGGACTTCGGGCTTACGGAGGGAAGTGAGAAGGCTGGTGGCGGACACGTGGACAGGTAGGCACAGTCCGCCCTTCCCTGCAAAGAGCAATTCAGGCCCCGGACCGGCCGGGCGGCGCTTCCGGGATTGCCCCGGGGCGCCCTTCCCGCCCTAATCGAACCCATGTCCGACAAGCTCGAAGAAATCTTCCAGATGCAGCAGGCGCTCAACAAGCGCATCGGCGTCGAAACCGCCGGCATGACCGAGGAGGAAAAGATCAAATGGGTCCTCAACTACCTCCGCGCCATGCAGCAGGAGATGGCCGAGCTGACCGACTCCGTGCCCTGGAAGTGGTGGGCCAAGTACCAGAAGTTCGACGAGCAGAACGCCCGCGTCGAGGTCATCGACCTCTTCCACTTCCTCATCTCCATCGCCCAGGTCCTCGGCATGTCCGCGGACGACGTCTACCAGGCCTACCTGAAGAAGAACGCCGTGAACCACCAGCGTCAGGACTCCGGTTACGTCAAGAAGGACGAGAACGACTCCCGCCACATCTGACCCCCTTCCCCATGTCCCGCCCCTCCGCCCGCCGCGCCGGCTTCACCCTCGTCGAACTCCTGGTCGTCATCGCCGTCATCGCGATCCTGGCCACCATCAGCTTCGGCCTTTTCAAGGCCGCCAACGACGGCCGCAACAAGTCCAAGTCCAAGGGCGAGGTGCAGGCCATCGCCATGGCCACCCAGAGCTACCGTAAGACCTACGGCGACTTCCCGGCCTGCCTGAGCGGCCGACCCGAACGTTTCCGTCGCGACCTGCTCGACCAACTCGTCGGACGTCGTGTCATGCGCGTGACGACCCCGGGCTCCATGCCGACCCTCCTCGCCTTCGACAGCGCCAGCCTGCCGGGCGGCACGAATCGCCAGATGCGCAGCTTCCTCAGCCAGGGAGACGTCATGACCAACAACGACGCCCAGCTCACCGCCGACGACTGGCGCGGAGACAACGCCGCCTGCCGCGAATTCGTGGACGCCTGGGGCAATCCTTACGATTACCGCTATCGCGTGCTGACGCCGGCCCGCTTCGCCGAGTGGAAGTCCCCCAACTACCTGCTCGTCTCCTGTTCGGTGAATTTCAACGCCTCCACGGTCGAAGGCGAGCCGCCCCTGGCCGGAGAGTACTGGGATCCGGCACCGTCCGGCGGCTCCACCATGGAACGCTCCGGCATCGTGCCCCCGACCTACTTCGACGAAAGCGGCTCCAACGGGCCTTACCGCGCGGACAATATCGTCAACTGGGCGAACTGACCTCGCGGGCCAGCGGGCGCTTCATCGCCAAGGCCAGGCCGGCGCAGATCAGCCAGGCTAAAGCCACCGTGGCCAGCGTGTGGGACAGGAAGTGCTCGCCCCGGGCGATCTGATAGAACCCCATCCAGGATCCGACGAAGAGGCCGAGCGCCAGGCCGCGCCAACGGCGCGTGCCGAGGATCCAATACAGCCCCATCAAGGCGAAGCCGCCGCTGGCGTGGCCCGCGGGAAACGCATGGCTGGGATACCCGGCAGGCTTCGGATCGAAGAGCAGCAGATGCTCATAGATACCCCCATAGGTCTTGAGCTCCAACGGCGTGGCCATGTTCGTGACGGCGCGCAGCTGGGTGGAGACGACCGGCACGACCGCGAGGCAGGCCAGGAAGAACAAGGCGCGCATGCGCACGCGGCGGGCGAAGATCGCGGCGAGGATCAGCAGGACCGCCCAGATGATGATGAGCGCCTTGGGGCCGCGGTAGGCCAAGGCGTCGCCGAGCGCGTGGTCGTGCGGGATCAGCCAGGCCTTGCCATCCCAGAAGAGCCCTTGGAACCAGTGGTCGAGGGCGTCGCCGCCCGTGCCGGCGAAACCGAAGAAGCCGACGACGGCGACCAGGACGATCGTGGGCGCGAGCAGCGAGCGCGGCTCAACGGGCGCGAGGTTTCTCGGGGTTCTGGAGTCCGCCATGGTTGAAGAGCTCGTCGGCGCCTTGGTAATGGATGATCGCCTCCTC
>JBJOMV010000034.1:0-18301 GCA_046052185.1 Verrucomicrobiota bacterium
GACCGAAGGCGTGCTCGATCCAGTAGCCGCCCTTGAAGTGCTTCTCGTGGTCCATCGGCCAGTTCTCGTTGAGCGGCAGGTAGAGGGCCTCGGTCGGCACCTTGCCGCGCGGCAGGTCGGCGAAGGCGGAGCCGTCGGCCAGCGGGCCAAAGCGGGAATCCCAAGCGGACCAATCAAAGGTGCCGTCCGGGCGGAGCTTCGGCGCGGCGGTGACGCGGCCGCTCCAGCCGTAAGTGAGGATGTTGAGCGTCAGGCGATGCTCATGGGCGAGACGGAACCATGGACGTTCCTGGTCCATCATCCCGTAGCCGTTCATCTGGGCGATGAACGAGAGACGGTCGGGGAGGGTGAAGTTCCAGACCGTGACCGAGAACGGCACGTCTTTGCCGCCGACGCGCAGGGTGCCGCGGTGTTCGCCCGGTTTGGCGTCCTTGGGGATCTGGAATTCCAGCAGGCGGCCGTTCGGCGCAGCCACCAGCGGGTCTTGGTGAGCGCCGACCTTCACGACGTCAAAGCGGCGCACCGGGAGGTCGAGGGAGACGCTCTGCGGGGCTTCCTCGAGCAGCATCGTCACCGCTTCACCTTTGGCGGCGAAGAGCTTCAGGCCGGGGATCGGCAGGCCGGCCGCATCGGTGGCTTTCACCGTCGAAGCCTCGGTGGCGAGTTTCGGCAGGGGAGGGAGCTCCGCAGCTTTCACGGGCTTGAGCGTCGGATCGAGCGGGAAGGCCGCCGTCGGGGCTGGGCCGTCTTCGAGCCAGAGCGTGAAGTATGGGGCGGACTTACGGTTGCTGTCCTTGCTGGCCACGTAGCGATTGGGGAAGAGCGTGTAGGTGAACTTATCGCCGTCGCGCTGGTATTCGCTGCCGACGTCATCCATCACCAGGAAGCCGTAGCTGCGGCCATCGAGGCGGGCCTGCACGACCGCCGGGTCGATCGGAACCGCCTGCCAGCGGTTGGCGTCGGGCGGGGTCGGGTCGCCGAAGCCCCAGATCGAACCGCCGAGGCCGAGTGAGACTGCCGTGACGTCTTTGCCGTCGCCGTTCCATCGCTGTTCGCCGTTGCGTGCCCAGCGGAAGCTCGTCGCGCCCGGTTCCTTGGCGTAGCCGTTCCCTTTGCCTTCGACCCATTCCTGCGCGATGGTCGAGACGGTCGTGCGACCGAGCGCGTAGGAAGACTCCAGGTGCAGGTGGAGCGTCGCGCGGACGACGCGCTTGCCGCGGAACTTCGTGGCGTCGAAGTCGATGAGGAAGAACTCCTGCGTGCCCTTGAGCTTCAGCTTCGGCGAGCCGCCGTTATTTCCCTCCTGTTCCGTGGGGAAGGAGGAGATCCAAGCGTCGCGGGAGACTTCGACACGCAGCGGTTCGGCGGCCGGGAGGGCGGCCGTGAGGAGGACGGCCAGCAGGGCGGAGGTCATGCCAGGGGTGAGCATGGTCGTAATCAAAACCGCCCCCGAGGGCTTTCCATCCCAATCCGCGGTTACTTGGCGGGCACGAAGCCGGCAGGTCGGCGTTCGTCGCCGGTGACGCCGGTCAGCTTGTCTCCGAGCGCCCGGCGGGCAGGGTCGGCCAAGGCCGAGAGGCGGCGGACGATGGCGGGGTTCTCGGCGGCCAGGTCACGGGTTTCGCCCGGGTCGGCGGTGAGGTCGTACAGTGCGAGCGGTTGGGTGGCCACCTTCTGGCCGTGCCGGCTGGCGATGGCGTCCATCGATGAATCCTTGATCGGCAAGGGGGCGTAAGTGCCGAAACCGGACGGCTTGCCGCCTTTGCCGGGAGCGCCCCGGTTGGTCAGGTAGGGGTGAGGGAAGTGCAGTTTCCACCGCCCCGACCGCACGGCGTGGAGTTCCTCGCCGGCGTAGTAGAACAGCGCCTCATGCGGGGCGGCCTCATCGGACCCGCGGAGGAGCGGCAGGGCGGTGCGGCCGTCGATCTTGAGCGTCGGAGTTTTGCCTCCGACGATTTCGACCAGCGTAGGCAGGAGATCGATGGACATGAAAGGCGTCGCGTTCACGCGGCCCGCCGGTACCTGACCCGGCCAACGGACGATCAGCGGCGAGCGCATGCCGCCCTCGAAGCAGGTCAGCTTGCCCTCGCGGAAAGCGCCGTTGGAACCGGCATGCTCGCCGTAGCTGGTCCAAGCTCCGTTGTCGGAGAAGAAGATCACCAGCGTGTTCTGGTCCAGTCCGGCCGCCTGCAGTTTGGCGAGGAGCGTGCCGATCGCGTCGTCCAGCTCTTCCACCACGTCGCCATAGAGTCCGCGGGCGGAGCGGCCCTTGAACTTATCCGAAGCGAAGATCGGCACGTGCGGCATCACGTGGGGCAGGTAGAGGAAGAACGGACGTCCCTTGTTTCGTTCGATGAAGTCGATGCTTCTGGCCGTGAAGCGGGCCGTGAAGGTCGACTGGTCCGGATCGAGTTCGGCGACCTTCTCGCCGTCGAGCAGCGGGAGCGGAGGCATCTCCGGCGCGAGCGTCGGGTGATATTTCGAATTATCGTTGGAGTAGGGCAGGCCGAAGAATTCGTCGAAGCCCTGGCGCGGCGCCGAAAGCTCCGGGACCGTGCCCAGGTGCCACTTGCCGAAGCAGGCCGTCGCATAGCCGCGCTCTTTGAGCATCTTCGGGAGCGTCCACTCGGAGGGATTGAGCCCGAAGCGGCTGGTGTGGTTGAGGGCGCCCTGCATCCCGACGCGGTTGGGATAGCAGCCGGTCAGGAGCGCGGCGCGGCTGGCCGTGCAGACGGCCTGAGCCACGTAGAAGTCCGTGAAGCGCGTCCCTTGCTTGGCCAGAGCGTCGAGGTGCGGCGTACGGATGTCCTTGGCGCCGAAGCAACCCACGTCTCCGGTGCCTAGGTCATCGACGAGGATCAGGACGATGTTGGGGCGGGCCGGGTCGGCTACGGCTAGGCAGACCGAAAGGCTGAGCCAGCAGAGCAGGGGGCGGAGCATGGAACAAAAAGGAGTAGGGGTAGGGAAGGGGGTGGGGGATGAAGTTATGCTGAGGGGGTGCGGCCAAAACACCAAGAAAACCCTGCCCATTTTTATTCTTTACATCATTACCAAAGATATAATGTTTAACTCACAATCCTACTCCCTATGCGCATCCAGCTCTCGCTCTCGTTGTTGCTCACCGCTTCGGCTGCCTTGGCCACCGACGGCTATTTCGATCACGGTTACGGCGTGAAGGCCAAAGGTCTCGGCGGCGCGGGCGTGGCCTTTGCCCAAGACTCCCTCGCTTCGGCCACCAACCCGGCCGGCTTGGTCGACGTCGCCGACAGCCATCAGGTCGGACTGACCTGGTTCGCCCCCGATCGCAGCGTCACCGCCAACGGTAATACTTTCGACGGCAACGAAGACGGCAGCTTCTACATCCCCGACTTCTCCTACAAGACCACTCTCTCCAGCGGTGTCGCCTACGGTCTCGCCATCTTCGGTAACGGAGGGATGAACACGGGTTACCAGGCTCCGTTGTTCGACACTCTCGCTGCTGGTACGCCGTCGAACACTTCGATGGACATGTCGCAGTTGTTCATCGCTCCGACCTGGTCCTGGCGCACCGATGGCGGCCACGCCTTCGGTGTCTCCGCGATCCTCGCCGGTCAGCGCTTCAAGGCCACCGGTCTTGAGGAGTTCGGTATCGCCAGTTCCGGTTACGATACGTCCGTCGGCGGCGGCGCCCGTCTGGGCTGGACCTGGCAGGCCAGCCAGAACCTGAAGGTCGGTGCGACCTACCAGTCTCGTCTCTGGATGACCAAGTTCGACAAGTACGCCGGCCTGTTCGCCGAGCGCGGCGGTTTCGATATCCCTTCCAACTACGCCGTGGGCTTCGCCTACAAGATCGATTCCTCCCTGACCTGGGCCTTCGACGTCGAGCGCATCCACTACAGCGAAGTAAACTCCGTCGGTAATCCGGGCGCTTCGCCCGGTGCCTTCGGCTCGGCCAATGGTCCTGGCTTCGGCTGGAAGGACGTGACCGTCATCAAGACCGGCCTCGCTTACGAAGTTTCGCCGACCCTTCTGGTTCGTCTCGGCTATAATCACACGACCCAGCCGATCGGTTCCTCGGAAGTCTACTTCAATCAGTTGGCCCCTGGTGTGGTCCGTCATCACGCCACGCTTGGCGCGACCTGGCAGGCGAACGCTTCTACCGAAGTCTCCTTCTTCTACGCCCATGCGTTCAAGGAGACGGTCTCCGGCAATCCGGGTTTCCCGCTGTCCCTTCAGATGGATCAGGACTCCTTCGGCCTGAGCATCAACTGGAAGCACTGAGCGGACTCAGATCCGCTCGAGCTTGAGCGGGTAGGTCTTGCCCGACGCGAACTGCGCGACGACCAGCGAACCATCGGGGTTCGCCAAGACGTCGTGCGGATGCAGGAAGACGTCGGCGGTATGCTTCATCGGAAGGAGCTTACCGGTCGCGTCATAGACGGGCGCGGAGCCCGCGATGTTCGCGACGACGCGGAGTTCGCGGTCGAGGATGGAGAGGAAGCCGCGGCTGCTGCGGTCCTTGGGCCAGTTGTCGGCGAGGTGGGCCACGACGTAGTGCTGGCCGAAGCGGCGGATTTGCCGAGGGTTGCCGCCGGGGAGGTGGGTCTGACCGAGCTTCCTGCCGTCGAGGTCGAGACGAAGGAGGTATTGCTGATCGCTCATCGCGATGAGCATCGTCTCGGCGCTGTCGGCTTCCGGCCGAGGGTCGGTATCGATCATGCCGCCGTGCGGTCCCCAGTGCAGGATCCCGCCTTCCGGACCCCCGAGGAGGCGCTTGAACGAGCCATCGGCAGCGTAGTGCAGGACGTAATCCTTGCCGTAGCCATCGAGGACGTAGAATTCGCCATCGGCGCGGTGCAGCGTCCAAGAAGGACGGTATTCAGTCTCCTTGGCGTATTTGCCGGTATTGGCCGGCAGGCGCCATTCGCCGAGCTGTTGGCCGGAGAGAGATAGCTTCGTTACCGTGTGCAGGTTGAGGTCGGTGATGAAGAGCGTCTCGGACTTCGGGGTACGGACGAGCGAGAGACCGTGCGCGCCGGGGAACTTGGGTCCGGTCCACTTGTGCGCCAGTTTGCCGGCTTCGTCGTAGAAGATGACGTTGTTGGCGACGTGGTTGGTCAGCAGGACGATGTGCCCGTCGGCCGTGCGGGCGAGGCCGTGGCAGTCATTGACGGGCGTCTTTTCGTCGAGCACGCCCCAGCCGGGGACGACGCGATACTTGAAGTCGCCTTGGCCGAGGACTTCGGGCGACGAAGCCTGCGCGAAGGAACGGCCGACCGCGCCATACCAAGCCCCGGCGAGGAGGGCGTGCTTGAGGAGCGAGCGGCGGCTGAGGGTCACGGGCTTACTTCTTCAGGACGCGGAGACGATGGTTCTCCGAATCACCGACGAAGACGCTGCCGTCCTGGTCGACCCAGATGCCGTGCGGACGGGCGAGGCCGCACTTGAGCGGGTCGCCGTCGGGTCCGTCGTGCTTGGCGCCGGTGCCGATCATCAGCTCGAGGTTGCCGGTCTTGGCGTCGACCATGCGGATCGAGTGGGATTCGGTGTCGACCAGCCAGGCGTTGCCCTGGGCGTCGACGGCTACGCCTTTCGGCCCGCTGAGGGTGGCGAGCTTGGCCGGACCGCCGTTGCCGGTGAAGCCCTTCTTGCCCGTGCCGGCGATGTGCGTGATCTTGTCGTTCTTGAGGTCGAGCTTGAACACCTGGTTGCCTTCGCGGGTGCAGACCCAGAGGTTGCCGGCGGCATCGAAGTCGATCGAGCGAGGGCCCTTGAGCGGCGTGCCCTTGACCGGGGCTCCGTCGGGGGTGACGCCAGGCTTGCCCGTGCCGGCGATGGTGCTGATGCGCTTGGTCTTCATGTCGACCTTGCGGATCACGTTGTTGCCGATGTCGCAGATGAAGAGGTCGCCGTTCGCGTCGAACTGGATGCTATGCGGCTGCTTCAGCTGGGCCTGGTCGGCGGGGCCGCCGTCGCCGGAGTAGCCGGGCTTGCCGGTGCCGACGACCGTCGTGATGATGCCGGTCTTCACGTCGATCTTGCGGACCGCGTGGTTCTGCATGTCGACGACGAAGAGGTTGCCGCGCTTCGGGCCGAAGCGGAGCTCGTGGGGGAGGTTGAAGGTAGCCGACGTGGCGGGGCCGCCGTCGCCGGTGAAGCCTATCTTGCCCGTGCCGGCGATCAGCGTGATCTTGCCGTCCTTATCCACGCGGCGGATGCGCTGGCCGGTGTATTCGCAATACCAGATCGCGCCGTCCGGGCCGCGGACCACGCCGAACGGGTTGTCCATCTTGGCGGCCGTGGCCGGACCACCGTCGCCGGAGTAGCCTTTTTCACCTGTACCGGCGAAGGTGGAGACGGAGGCGGCGGAAAGGGAGGCCGCGGCTAGGAGAGGAAGAAGGCGTAAGAGATTCATGGAGATGCTCGATGGATGATGAAGGATGGTGATGGGGGATCGAAAATAGAGGATAGGCGATGGAGGATCGAAGATGGATGATGGACGATGAGGGATGGGGGTTGAGGGCGGGTGTCTTATGTCAGTTTCTGGCTTTCATCCTCCATCATTCATCGACTTTTCATCTGCCGCTATAGGCTTACTTCCCGAAACCTTCGCCAGGCGTCTTGGATTTCACCAAGTAGGCGCCGGTGCGAGCGGTGACGAAGAGGGTGGTGCCGTCGACGCCGCCGAACTTCATGTTGGACGGGCTTTCGGGGAACGGAATCAGGCCGATCTGGTTGGCGTCTTCATCGTGCACGGCGAGACCTTCCTTCGCGGTGGTGTAGAGGCGGCCGCGGGCGTCCACGGCGAGGCCGTCGCTGCCGACCTTGGCGGCGACCTTCGGATCGGTGAGCGTGCCGTCGGCGTTGATCTTGGCGGTCTTGCACACGGGGCCGTCGGTCCACCAGAGCTGCTTGCCGCCGGAGGTGCCGACGACGCCGTTGGGGGCTTCGACGCCCACGGCCTTGCCGACGTTGGTCACCGACTTGCCGTCGGCGGAGATGCGGCAGAGCGTGCCGTTGAGGACGTTCTCCGGGATGGCGTCCTTCTTGGCCTTGGCCGGGCGGAGCTTCGGGAGCGTGAAGTAGATGTCGCCGTTCGGGGCGAGCCAGAGGTCGTTCGGGGCGGTGAGCTTCTGGCCGTCGCAAGTGTCGGCCAGGATGGTCTCCGTGCCGTCCTTGTCGCGGCGCACGATGGCGCGCTTGTCGATCTCGCAGAAGATCAGGCGGCCCTGCGGATCGACGACGATGCCGTTCGAGCGAGACTTGCGGTCGACGAAGAGCTTGCTGCCGCCTTCGGCGGTCCAGCGTTGGATGTTGTTGCTCGGGATGTCCGAGAAGTAGAACGCCTTCTCCTGTGGGTGCCAGGCTGGGCCTTCGGTGAACTTGTAACCCTCGCCGACTTTCTGGGCCGGCCCCCAGGTGAAGACTTCGGCGGCGTTGGCGAACGAGGCGGAGAGCAGTCCGGCGATCAGGAGGAGGGAGCGCATGATTGTGGGGTGAACGAAAGATGGAAGATGAAGGATGGGGGATAAAGAGGAAAGATGGGGCAGGGTCGGGATCGCGTAACGATATAGCCGTAGAAGCGAATTTCAGGTGGCGGGTGGCAGACTCGGGTGGCAGGTGGAGGGTGGGGTTGCACAGGCCCATGCATCGGCGCCTTAACGTGTTTCCTGCCACCCGCCACCCGGGGCCGCCACCTGCCACCCGCAACTGACGGTCTTTTAGGTTTACTTCCCCGCGGCCCACCGCACCGCATTCTCCACGACCTTGATGTTCTCGGGCTGCTTGAAGATGGGGTAGGTTTCGTGGCCGGGGCGGTAGTAGAAGACTTTGCCCTGACCGACCTGCCAGGTGATGCCGCTGCGGAAGTATTCTCCTTTGTCCCAGCGTTCTTCGAAGACGACTTCGTCTGGCTCGGGAATGTGGAACGGTTCGCCATACATCTCGGTCTGCGGGATATCCCATTTGGCCGGCAATCCGGTGGCGATCGGGTGGGCGGGCTTGACCGTGGTGACGTGTCCCGGGGCACCGTCGTTGCGGTAGACCGGGAAGACGCACTGCGGCAGGGTCAGCGTATAGGTGTTGCCTGCGCGCTTCACGGAGGGCGTCAGCGGGGCTCCGGCTTTCACGCCCTTGTAGTAAGGGGCGTCGTTGACGAAGACCCATTTGGCCGATGCGCGTTCTTCGGCGGTCAGTTGCTTAAGCGCATCCGTCTTGGATCGCTCCTGCATCAGGCGCACGAACGGCTTGGCCCAGTGGGCGGAGTGCAGGGCGACGAAGCCGAGCTTGCCGGCTTGCACGCGCTTCACGATGGCTTCGACGCGGGCGTCATCCTGTTCCTTTACCTTACGGTGACACCAGAAGACGAGGACGTCGGTCTGATCGAGGGCGGCGTCCGCGAGGCCTTGATCGGCGTCGGCCAGGCGGGCGGTCTTGACGACGAGGTCCGGGTTCTTGGCGAGCTCCGACGCCAAGGTCTCGCCGAGGAACTTGTCCCCGTAACCCTGCGACTGCTGCGGCTGCTGTTCGTCCCAGACCAGCACGTGGATCGGCTTAGGCTCGGCCGCGAGGGCGAGGAAGGGGAGCAGGGCGAGGATGAGGCGCATGAGGGTGGGGCAGATGAAGGATTACTAAGTGCAAAGGTGCAAAAGTGAATAGGAGAGTATCGAGTATGGAGTATCGAGTATAGGCGGATGACGCCGTTTCGGGTGGCGGGTTGCGGGACCAGTCTATTCAGCCCTCCATGCAGCCATCCGTTCAGTCCTCCAGCCTGCGGCGGACTAACCGCCAACCGCTAACCGCCAGCCGCCACAACCTTCGTCGTCTACGCGACAATGTCGCGGACGACGCTTCCATGCACGTCAGTAAGCCTGAAGTCACGGCCGCCGAAGCGATAGGTCAGCTTCTCGTGGTCGATACCGAGCTGGTGGAGGATGGTGGCCCAGAAATCGTAGACGGTGAGCGGCTTATCGACGGCGTAGTAGCCGAGTTCGTCGGTGGCGCCGAAGACGGTGCCGGGCTTGAAGCCCCCGCCGGCGACCCAGAGGCTGAAGCCGTAGGGATTGTGGTCACGTCCGTCGCTGCCCTGCGAGAACGGCGTGCGACCGAATTCGCCGGAGAAGATGACGATGGTGCTGTCGAGGAGTCCGCGCTGCTTGAGGTCCTTGAGGAGCGCGGCGATGGGCTGGTCGACCTGGTGGGCCATCATGCCGTGGCCTTTGACGATCGCGCCGTGGTGGTCCCAGGGGTTGGCCGCGTTGCCGCCACCGAGGTTGCCGGAAAGGCAGCTGAGTTCGACGAACCGGACGCCTTTCTCGACAAGCCGACGGGCGAGCAGGGCCTGTCGGGCGTAGCCGGCGGTGAGCGGGTCGGGGGAATCCACGCCATACATCGCCTTGGTCGCGGCGGACTCGCCGCTGAGGTCGCAGATCTCGGGCACCGCGGCCTGCATGCGGTAGGCGGTCTCGTAATTCCGGATGGCCGCTTCGACCTGCGGTTCGCGGGTGGCTTCGGCGAAGGCTTTGTCTACCTCGTTGATGAAGCCGAGGCGGCGGCGCTGGGCGGCGTCGGCTTCGCCGGGCTTGATGTTAGCCAAAGGCAGGGCGCCGTCGGCCTTGATGACCGAAGCCTGATGCTGGCCGGGGAGGTAGCCGTTGTTGAAGAGGCCTACGCCGCCGTGCGGGATGCCGGCGTTGCCGCTCTGCAGGACCACGAAGCCTGGGAGGTTCTGGTTCTCGCTGCCGAGTCCGTAGTTGAGCCAGGCGCCGGCGCTGGGGTGTCCCATGAACGGGAAGCCGGTATGGAAGAAATAGTTCCCTTGCGCGTGTTCGCTGACCTTGCTCGTCATCGAGCGCACGACCGTGAGGTCGTCGGCGCACGCGGCGATCTGCGGGAAGAGGTTCGTCATCTCGATGCCCGACTGGCCGTAGCGCTTGGCCTCCCACGGGCTGCCCATGATGTTGCCGTTGTTGTTGAAGACCGTGCGCTGGACGGGCACGGGCATGGGCTTGCCGTGCAGCTTGGCGAGGGCGGACTTGGGGTCGAAGGAGTCGACGTGCGAGACGCCGCCGGACATGTAGCAGAAGATGACGTTCTTGGCTTTGGCCTTGAGCGGGCGCTTGCCGGCGGATTCGGCGCCGAAGGCGGGCGAGGAGAGCAATCCGGACAGGGCGATGCCACCAAAGCCCAGGGAGCAGCGGCGGAGCAGTTCGCGGCGGGTGAGCGGGTGCATATTATTTGAGATAGAGGAATTCCTTGAGGTTGAGGACCGATTGGGCGAAGTCCGCCCAGATCATCGCCGGCTGGCCGGCGTGCGTGACCTTGAGGTCGGTGAGATAACGGGCCGCGGCGGCCTGTTCCGTGGACGTCGCCTTGCGGGCGAGGGCCTGAATGAAGAGGGCGTCGACCCTGTCGGCGGCAGACTGCTTCGGATCGAGGGTCTTCGCCCACTGCTTGGCGGCATCGAGGACGAAGGCGTTGTTCAGCAGCGTAAGGGATTGGGCCGGGACGTTCGTGGCGTCACGACGTCCGACGGTCGTGAACGGCTTAGGCCCGTCGAACGTGGTGATGAGCGGGTTGAGCGCGTTGCGCCGGATGGTGAGATAGACGCTGCGGCGGACCTGGTCCTTGGCCGTGGCGAGGGCGTTGTCGCCCGGACCATACATCCGGTGCTCCATCCGTCCGGCCAAGGTGATGAGCGAATCGCGGAGGGCTTCGCCTTCGAGGCGACGGATCCGGACGTGGGAAAGCAAGGCGTTGTCGGCGTCCTTCGCCAGCGCCGATGCCGTGGGCAGGCTGGAACGCTGGAAGGCGTCCGTCAGGAGGAGTTCCCGGAGCTGAGCCTTCACGGACCACTGCTGGCCGATGAGTCGCTTCGCGAGGAAGTCCAGCAGTTCAGGGTGCGTCGGCTGGTCGCCGAGGCGGCCGAAGTTATCGACCGTGCCGACGAGTCCGCGTCCGAAGACATGGTGCCAGAGGCGGTTCGACATCACGCGGGCGGTCAGCGGATTGTCCGGCGAGGCGATCTTGTGCGCCAGTTCCAGGCGTCCGCTCCCGCGGGTCACGAAGGCCTTGGCGTCGAAGACTTCCAGATAGCGACGGGGGACGATGGCAGCCGGTTGCTTGTATTCGCCACGTACGAAGAGGGGCATGTCGAAGCCGTCGGCCTCGAGGAAGCCGGGAGCGCGACGCGGTGCGGAGAGTTCGGCTTCCAGTCGGCGGTATTCGGCGGCGAGGGCGGCGAGCTTGGTCGACGCGGCTACGGAGGCGTCGAGCATCCCGTGGCGGACACCTGCGTCGAGCAGCGCGGCTTGGGCCTCGGTGGCCTCATCACGTCCCCAGGCGCCGGCGGCTTCGGCGAGGGCATGGGCGACGTCCTGTGCCGTCGTGAGGGCAGGCGCCGGCGCGACCACGGCCTCGCCGGATGGGCCGGCTTCGCGGGTCGCATGGAAGATGACCTCGCGGACGCCGTAGAAGCCTTCCCGCGCTTCGGCTTTCGTGTCCGGATTAGTCGAGTCGTCGGGGAGGGTCAGTTCGAGGTAAGCGTAGGAGCCCTTACGGTAAGCGGTATCGAGGGTGATCCAGGCCGGCTTGTCGGACTCGATGGCTGCCTTGGGGAAGCGGGAGCCGCCGGGGGAAAGCGGGTAATTGTCGGGGATGAGTCGCAACGTCGCGCCCTTGCCCATGGCTTGGACGCTCACGAAGTCGGTCGTGACCTTGAAGCGGGGCGAGGTCAGGACGGCGCTATGCTTGGTCGAGAGCGTGTGGGAGTGCAGTCCGGACGGGAGCACCTGCCTGAGCACGTCCGCGCCCATGGGCTCGACGCGGAAATCTCCCGGGGCGTAGCGCCCATCGAGGCCGTTGCCATGTCGACGCCAAGCGGAGGAGCTCTGGTCGCTCAAGGTCCAATCGGGCTTTTCGCTCCGGGGGGCCGGGGCTTGCTTGGGTTTCAGCCCGACCCGTAGGAAGGTGGCCGCATGGAGAGGGTAGGTAGGGTCTTCTTCGTTCTTGGAGCTCTCAGCCAGTTTACCGTCAGCGGACTTCAAGGCGACGAGCTTGGCGCGGAGTTCGGCGGCCTGGGCGCGGAGGGCGTCGAGTTTATCGTCCTTCGCCGCGACTGGTGACAGTTCGCCGCGGAGCGTGCCCGCCTTGAAGGAGTCGGCGATCTGCGCGGCGGTGAGGGCGAAGCCGTAGAGGCGGGCTTCTTCGAGTTCGCCGCGGAGGAAGGCGTTGCCGCCGCCGGTGTGGCGACGTCCGAAGAGCAGGCGAGACTTACCGACCGCGAAGGTATGCAGGGCGGCCTTGTCGTTGGCGGGAGCGTAGCCTGCGCCGTAGGGCTGGCCGTTGCGGTAGAGTTCGATGCGGCCGTCGGGCTGGTAGACGATCGCCAGATGGATGAATTCGCCGGGCTTGGCGGTCTCGGCCGGGCCGCTCACGTCCTGGGTGCGGACGCCGTTGTTGCTGCCGGCCATCCAGCGGACCTTCTGCCTTTCGCCGAAGACGATCGCATCGAAGACGCCGCCACCGAGGGATTCCACCGTCAGGACGCCGCCGCCACGCTGGTCGAGGGTCGGTAGGGCGACCCAGGCTTCGAGGGTCTTGGCGCGTAGGGTCTCGGCGGTCGGGCCGGTCTCGGCGAACGCATCCTCGCCATCGAGGATCAGTCTCCCGTCGCGGATGACGGCTCCGCCGTCGAGCTTGGCGTCGAGCTTGCCGACAAGGTCGCGTCCGTCCTGCTCGAAGGTCCACCAGTGACTGGGCGCCGGACCGGCGCTCTTGTCGGCCTTGAGGCGACGACGGAAATCATCGGCGGCTAGTTCGCTTTCGACCTTCGCCAGTTCATCCTGCAGGCGGACACGATCCTGGGAGCTGGCGCGGATACGTTCGAGGCTCGCGGGGAGGTCTTTGGCCTGCTGGACCCAATTGGCCGAGAGTTCGGCGCGGATGGCCTGTTTGAGTTCGGTCAGACGGTCACGGTGCAGGTCAAGCAGGGCGGGGGCGTCCACGGTCACCTGTCCCGGGCGGCCGGAGGCGAAGATGCCGTAGAAGGCGGTGAAGTCGGCCTGGCTGATGGCGTCGAACTTGTGGTCATGGCAGCGGGCGCAGGAGACCGTGAGTCCGAGGAACGTCTTACTGACGACGTCAATCTGGTTGTCTACGTTGCGGACCTGTTCGTCGACCGTGTCGACGGGCTGGTAGCCGTGTTCGACCATACGGAAGTGGCCGGTGCCGAGGGCGGATTCGTTGAGCTTATCCGCTTCGTTGATCCGGGGTGACTTCAGCAGGTCGCCGGCCAGCTGTTCGCGGACGAACTGGTCGTAAGGGACGTCGGCATTGAAGGCCCGGATGAGGTAATCGCGGTAGCGCCAGGCCTGTGGGATGGCCGGATCGCCTTCGCTGCCATGCGTATCCGCGTAGCGCACGAGGTCCATCCAGTGACGCGCGAAGTGTTCGCCATAGCGAGGCGAGGCCAGCAGGCGGTCGACGACCTTGGCGAAAGCTTCCGGCGACGTGTCGGCCTCGAAGGCGGCGATCTCCGCGGGTGAAGGCGGCAGGCCCGTCAGCACATAGGTCGCTCGACGGATGAGCGTGGCCTTGTCGGCCGGAGCGGAGGGTGTGATGCCGGCGGCGGCGATTTTCGCGTCGAGGAAACGGTCGATCGGGCTGGCGGCCTGGCCGGCCGGCACGGGGAGAGAGGCGATCGGCTGGAAGCTCCACCAGTTCCTGCGGACCTGCAGTAGGTCGGACCACGCCGGCGTGATCGAGTCCTCGGGCGCCTTCACGCGCGGGTCCGGGGCGCCGCGGTTCACCCACTCCACGAAGTCGGCGATGATCTGCGCGTCCAGTTTCGGACGCTTCTTCGGCATTACCAGCGTTTCGTGGCTGTGATCCATGGACTGGATCAGGATGCTCTTCCTCTCGTCACCGGGGACGATCGAGGGACCTTCTTCGCCGCCCTTCAGCAGGCCGTCGCGATAATCGAGGCGTAGGTCGCCTTTCTGCTTCTTCGCGTCGTGGCACTCGTAGCACTCCGCGACCAGCACCGGGCGGATCTTTGATTCGAAGAACTCCACGTCCGCCGGCTTGAGGTCGGCGGCCAGGGCGGTGGTCAGGGCAAGACCAAGCCAGGTCAGGATGCGGAGGGGCGAGGCCAAGGGGTGGGGTGCCTTGGTTATCGCCTCCGGAGGAAGGCATGCAAAGGCCTAAATAGGACACCGCCACTGACCCGAGGTTGCGGGGGCATTTTCGGGTGGAGTATGAATCATTCTCAGGTCTCGGGTCTCGGCCGTCAGGTCCCAGGTTCAGGTGTTCAGCACCAGGCACAGGTTCGGGACCTGCACCCGTACCCGAACCTGAGTAACCGTACCTGATACCCGGCTGCCGAGACCTGGGACCCGGAATATTTATCGGTCATTGGGTAGGACTGACCGGCCCGGTCAGTCGTGGGCGCGCGGGCCGCACGCCCCTACCTCATCACTCCAACACCTGAATATGATTGATGCTGGTGAACTGACGGTGGTCGGTGAACTGACGGATGAGCTTCTTCTGGGCGTCGACCTCGAAAATCTGGGCGGTGGCGCCGAGGTGGCCGTGGCCGAGCCAGTTCATGACGATCGTGTGGCCGTTGGCTAGGCGCTCGACCGAACTGGCGAGGTAGAGGTGGTTGTCGGTGACTTCGTCGCGGCTGATATTCCAGACGATCTTGCCGGCCTTGTCGTATTCCACGACGCCGTCGCCCTCGCCGAGGGCGACGAGCCAGTTACCGTTGGCCAGCTCGCGGACGTCATGGACGTCGCCGTTGACCGGCAGCTTGCGCAGCAGCTTACCATCGGCGGAGAGTTCGAGGACCGCGCGGTCTCCCTTGGCGCTCACCAGGTAGCGCCCGTCAGCCGTCTTGCGACATCCTCGCATCTGTTCGTGGGTCTTGATGGTCGGCGTCAGCGGGACTTTGATCTCTTTGGCGATCTTGCCGTCGCGGCCGATCTCCAGGAGGCGACCCGGGCCGCACTCGACGACGAGGACGCGTCCGTCGGCCAGCGGCTGGCAGCCCTGGATCTCGGTCTTCGGGTCAGCGACGTATTCCCAGGCCACGGACTGGTCGGGCTTCACTTCCTTGGCGCCTTTCACGTGGCTGAAGAGCACGTTGCCGTTGGGCAGCAGCCAGGAGTCCTGCGGACGTTCGGCCGGGGTGGACCACTCGACGCGACCGTCGGCGGCCACGATGGCGACCTTGTTGCCGACGTAATCGCTGACGAGCAGGCGGCGGCCGAAGGGCTTGGGCTCGAGGCTCGTCTGCGGGCCTGAGGTGCGGCTGCCCATCGCATTGAGGTTATTCTTGGCGATCGGCGGCATCGGCGGCTCCCAGCCTCTCGGGGCGCCGGTATTGATCACCCGCATGAAAGTGTTGTCGCCGACCCGGAGGTTGTCCGCGATGACGCCGTTCTTCGAGTGACGCCAGCAGTGGATGGCCTCGCCCCCGCTCTTGATGACGTTACCGATGACTTCGTAGCCATCGAGGTTGAAGTTGGGCTCGATCGAGGTCGTCTTGGTGTCCATGTAATTGTAGTTACAACGGAAGTTGCGGAGTTGCCCGCGGAAGGAGGGGTGTCCGAGGAGATAGCCGCTACCGTTCGGATTGAGGGTGCGCGTGAACTGCACCGTGATGTTCTCGGCATCGAACGATTCACCGGGTCCGACCTTGCCGCCGGGCAGGAACTTGCCGGTGTGTTCGCCGTAGGCCATCACCGAGCGGTTGGTGTCAGTCATCGTGATGCCTTCGACGAGCACGTTGCGGACGCGGCCATGGGCGAGCACGCAGGCGTTGATGTTCTTCACCAGGAAGCCCGGCTGGACGTTGTGGGAGGCGTTCATGTCGATCGTGCCCTTGCCCGTGATGCGGACGCCGGAGATGACCTCGGGCTGGCGTCCGTGGCCGATGCGGATGCCGTAGGCTTCGGGGCCGTCGTAGCTGACATACCAGACGCTCCGGACGTTGTGGCCGGTCCTGCTGCCGAACCTCACCTTCACGCCGCGGCTCAGCTCCTGCCAGTCGCCCGTGATGGGGACGCGCTTGTGAGAGGTGTCATTGAACTTGTCGCCCCAGGAGAAGGTGTCGGGTTTGCCGTCCTTGCCTTCGCTGTCGGTGACGATCGTAAACTCCCGGGCGCCGCTCAGGTCGTAATCGCCGCCGATCTCGAGGTCGTCGAGCTTCTTGCCCGCGTCCTGGTCGGTCGTGATCTCGCCGACCTTCTCCAGCTTGCAGGCGTCATCGGCCAGCTTGAGCGTGGCGCCGGCCATCAGTTCTATCTCGACGGACTTGTCGACATAGAGGATGGAGCGGTGCTTCTTCAGGCCGTGCTGATGCAGCCCCGGCAGGAAGGTCAGCTTGTCGCCAGGGGCGGCCGCATCCATGACAGCCTGCGGGTCGTCACCCGGCTTGATCTTGTGTTCGGCCGCGAAGAGGGAGGTCGCGAGCAGGAGGGCGAGGAGGCGCATTTAGGGCTAGAGATAGGGCTGGGGCTAGGGCTAGCAAGACCCATGGATTACCTCCGTCGATAATGGATAATCTTTGAGCGGATAATGACACCGGCACTGCTCCTGTCCTCGGGGCCTCAGGCCCTCTGGTCCTCGCTTATTTCCCCACCACCCAGACGTTGCGGTAGACGACGGGGTTGCCGTGGCCTTGCAGGTAGAAGGGGCCGGGGGCGGGGACTTCGGTCTTGAAGCCGCCACCGGGGGTCGCGCCCTTGAGCTCGAGGGCGTCGTGCACGGTCACTCCGTTGTGGACGACGGTCACGACCGCGTTGGCGGTCTTCTTGCCGTCCTTGTCGAACTTCGCGGCGGTGAACACGACGTCGTAGGTCTGCCACTGCAGGGGAGGGAAGCACATGTTCACCTTAGGCGCGGCGTTCTTGTAGATGCCGCCGCACTCGTTATCGAGGCCCTTGAGGCCGAAGCTGTCGAGGACCTGCACTTCGTAGCGGTGCTGCAGGTAGAGACCGCTGTTGGCCCGACCCTGGCCTCGGCCGAGCGGCTTGAACGGCAGGAAGAACTCGAGGTGCAGCTTGAAGTCAGTGAAGGCCTGCTTGGTCTTCGTATTGGCTTCGAGGAAGCCGCGCGGGTCGATCTTGCCGTCGATCCAGGCGTCGGCGTTCTTGCCGTCGAAGAGCACGACGGCTCCCTTCGGGGCCGCGAGGCCCTCGGTCGGGCTGTGGCGGATGGTGCGCTTGAGCGCGACGGGCATGCTCTTGATCTTCAGAACGCCGTCGGTGAGCGTGGCCGAATCGATGTTATCCTTGAAGAGCACGCCTTCGCCGTCGCGCTTGCCCTCGACTTCGATCTTAGGGGTGCCGTCCCAGCCGGCCCCGGGCAGGCCGCCCTTGAAAAGCACGAGGCGATACTCGCCCTTGCCGAGGGCGATGACGTTGGCGCCCATCTTGGCGTTGGCGAACTCACCCTGCAGGCGCGGATCTTCGCCCGCTTCGACAGCTTCCTTTTCCGTCAGATAGACCGGCGGCTCCGGCGGCTTCGGGGCGGCCGGGGTCTTGGCCTTCGGCGCGTCGGCGGCGAAGAGCGAGGTCGCAAGCAGGAGGGCGAGGAGGCGGGGGAGCATGGAGGGGAAGATGGAAGATGAAGGATGGGTGATAAAGGTAAAACCGAAGAGAGGGCTAGGGCTAGGGACACGGCCAGGGCTAGCAGGGTGGGGAAGGACTGGATGGAGGGCTGAGTCGATGGCTGCGTCGATGGCAGAGGACTGAATCGATGACAGAATCGAAGACCTGCACCCGAATTTTATGCCCGATCAGCTGAGACCCGAGACTTGAAGACGGTGTTTCCAGCCACCCGCCATTCGGAGCCGCCACCTGCCACCCGAAACGGTGTCATCTCCCATTGAGCCTGTATCTCCCAACCGCCAACCGCTAACCGCTAACCGCCGAAACCTTGTTCGTCTACGCGAGTATCTCGCGTACGACATGCCCGTGCACATCCGTGAGCCTGAACTGGCGGCCTTGGAAGCGATAGGTCAGGCGTTCGTGGTTGATGCCGAGGCAATGCAGGATGGTGGCCTGGAGGTCGTGGATGTGCACGGGGTTCTCCTGGGGGTTGAAGCCGAAATCATCCGAGGTGCCGTAGGTCATGCCAGGCTTGATGCCGCCGCCGGCCATCCAGAGGGAGAAGACCTTGCCGTGGTGGTCGCGGCCGTATTTCTCGCGGTTGGCGCCGCCTTGGGCGTAAGGGGTGCGGCCGAACTCGCCGCCCCAGATGACGAGCGTGTCATCCAGCATGCCGCGTTGCTTGAGGTCCTTGACGAGCGCGGCCGCGG
>JBJOMV010000035.1:0-18163 GCA_046052185.1 Verrucomicrobiota bacterium
GCTGGTCGTGCCATCATTCCGGCGATTATTACCATCATCGGGCTCTAAGCCCGCTGAACGGAACGCCCGACGGGCGACTCCCCGTTCCGCGGCGCCCGGAACGGCCCCCTCCCTTTACACCTCTTTCCCACCCACACCACCATGGCACGCTCCATCGAAATCTATGATACCACCCTCCGCGACGGCTCGCAGGGGCAGGGCATTCATTTCTCCGTCGATGACAAGCTGCGCATCGCCGCCGAGCTCGAGCGCTTCGGCATGGCCTACATCGAAGGCGGCTGGCCGGGCTCCAATCCTCGCGACGTCGAGTTCTTCGCCCGCGCCAAGAAACTGAAGTTCAAGCACGCCAAGCTGGCGGCCTTCGGGTCGACCCGCCGCAAGGGCGTGCGCGCCTCCGAGGACGCCCAGGTGCGCGGCCTGCTCGAAGTCGACACCCCGGTCGTCACGATCTACGGCAAGACCTCCGCCCTCCACGTCCGCGAAGTGCTCCGCTGCTCGCCCGAAGAGAACCTGGAGATGATCCGCGACACGGTCGCCTTCCTGAAGTCCCATCGCCGCGAGGTCGTCTACGACTGCGAGCACGCGATCGACGGCTGGAAGGACGATCCGGCCTACGCCATCGCTTCCATGCTCGCCGCCGTCGAAGGCGGCGCCGACCGCGTGGTGCTTTGCGATACGAACGGCGGTTCCCTGCCGGCCGAAGTCGCCGCGGCCACCCGCGCCGCCATCGCCGCGCTCAAGAAGACCCCCGTCGGCATCCATACGCACGACGACGCCGGTCTCGGTCTCGCCAACGCCCTCGCTTCGCTCGAAGCCGGCGCCTCCCACGTCCAGGGCACCGTCAACGGCATCGGCGAACGCACCGGTAATTGCGATCTCACCGCGGTCATCCCCTGCGCCCAGCTGAAGTTCGGCTGGAAGTGCGTCTCCTCGACCTCGCTCAAGGGCCTCGCCGGCCTGTCCCGCTTCGTCGACGGCGTCGCCAACCTCGCCCCTGATCCGCGTCGTCCGTGGGTCGGCACCGCGGCCTTCGCGCATAAGGGCGGCACCCACGTGGACGCCGTCCGCAAGTTCTCCGCCGCCTACGAGCACGTCGACCCGACCGTCGTCGGCAACGAGCGCACCGTCCTCGTCAGCGACCAGTCCGGCCGCAGCAACATCGTCCTCAAGGCGAAGTCCCTCGGCATCGATCTTGATCGCGATTCTCCTGCCACCGCCACCGCCCTTGAAGAGCTCAAGAAGCTCGAGCACGGCGGTTGGAGCTTCGAAGACGCCGAAGCGTCGCTCGCCCTCCTGCTCCGTCGCCATATCGGCAAGAGCAAGGCCGCGCCGTTCGAAGTCGCTTCCTATCACGTCACCGCGCGTGGCGCCAAGGGCTCGGCCTACTGCGAAGCCGTGGTGCGTGTCACCATCGCGGGCAAGGAGACCCTCACGGTCGCCGAAGGCGACGGTCCCGTGCACGCCCTCGATCAGGCCCTGCGCGCCGCGCTCGTGAAGTCCTTCCCGAAGCTCGCGAAGGTCAGCCTCGTGGATTACAAGGTCCGCATCCTCGGCGGCGGCGACGGCACCGCGGCCAAGACCCGCGTCGTCATCCGTTCCTCCGACGGCAAGGCCTCCTGGGGTACGGTCGGCGTCAGCGAGAACCTCGTCGAAGCCTCCCTGCAGGCGATCGTCGACGGTTACGCCCACGCGTTGTCCTGAGCGCTCGGCTGACGCGTTGACTGCCTGCAAGGGCGGGGTAGAAAGTTTCCACCCCGCCCTTTATGCGTCCGCTCCTTTTCCTGCTCCTCGCGGTGTCCGCCTTCGCCGCCGACGTCTCCAAGCTCCGTATCTACGAACTGGGCAAGACCGGCGCCGACAAGCTGAGCGACCTCCCGAAGCGTTATGCCGAAGCGATGGACATGGGTTATACGTCCGAGATGCCCAATCCGGTCTTCCGGCTGAGCAACCTGGCGTTCCTGCCGGAGGGTCGCCCGGAGCGGCTCGACCTTTACGTCCAGTATGCGCGCGACTTCAAGGTACGACGTCCGGGCGTGCTCTTCATCCACGGAGGCGGCTTCACGGGCGGCGACAAGGCCGAGTATCGCTCCGCCAGCGTCAGCGCCGATCTCGCCCGCGCCGGCTATGTCGTCGTCAGCTGTAACTACGTGCTGGGCGCGAAGGACAAGCCGGGCGTCTGGCCGCGTAATATCGCGGACTGTCGTGCAGCCGTGCGTTGGATGCGAGCCAACGCGGACGCGCTCGGCCTCGACCCGGACCGCATCGCCGTCGCCGGCGGTTCGGCCGGCGGCTACCTCGCGCTGATGGTCGGACTATCGGACGATAAGACCGGTCCCGGCGGCGATCCCGCCGCAAAGGTTTCCGCGAAGGTGTCAGGCATCATCGACATGTACGGCGTCGTGAATTTCTCCAAGCACGGCAAAGGTCAGGTCCCGGGTATTTCGGCCGCGGAGCAGGCCGCTTACCTTCCGGAGAACCAGTGCGACGCTCAGGATCCGGCGGTGCTCATCCTGCACGGTACGGCCGACACCACGGTCGACATCGCGCAATCCGATGCCATGGCCAAGGCCTTGCGCGCGGCCAAGGTCTCTCACGAGTATGTCGTCGTCGCAGGGGCGCCGCATACCTTCGACCTGCACCCGAAGGGCAAAAGTTGGAAGCGCAGCGGTCTCATCGACGGCGCCGAAGTCAGCAGCAGCTCTCCGGAAGCCGACCTGACCGAGGTCACCTTGGCCTTCCTCGCGCGGACGATCGGGAAGTAAGGCTTACTCCTTGAGGCGGGCCATGACCGTCGAGCCCTGGAGCTGGACGTCGAAACGGCCGGTGTCCTCGAGCATGCGGTAGAACTTCGCGTAGCGCGGGGCGTTGGCTTCGAGGCCGGGATGTTCCTGCAGGAGGAACTTCTTGATGACCTCGACCTTGAGCCATTCGCCTTCGGGCGCGAGGCCCGTGGCGACGTCGACGAGGGCGTCGATGATGTCCTGGCGCTGCTGCAGCTGGGCGCGGCGCTGGTCGGCCTCGGCCTTTCCTTGGGCCTGCTGGGCGGAGGAGAGGTTCGGGCGATCGCGGTAATCCTGGCCGGAATTGTCCGGGGCGGGGCGGGCTTCGCGCGGCGCGCGGGGTTCGCGGGCCGGACGCGGTTCGCGCGGGGCGCGTTCCGGGCGGGCTTCGCGGCGGGGGCCGGCCTCGCGTTGCTGCGGACGAGGGGCGTCGGCGAAACGGAGGTCAGGCAGCATCTTCTCGAACTGGTCGAGCAGGCCGGCGGCTTCCTTGTTGGCCTTGGGCAGGACGGCGCGCAGCGCCTGGGCGAGCAGGGCGAGGGCCTTGCGCGGGTCGGACTTCGCGGCCTGCTCGTCGTCCATCCGCGCGCGTAGTTCGGACAGGTTCAGGTAATGATGCGCCGTGGAGCGGAGGGCCTTGTGCGTGCGCTCGCCCATCACGATGATGCGGACGCCGAGGCGCTTCGCGTCCTCGACGACGGGCGTGAAGTCGCTGTCGTTGGTGACGAAGATGAGGGTCGTGGGCGGCGTGGGGCCTGCCATCAGCTTCACCGCGTCGATCGTCAGGCGCATGTCGGCGGCGTTCTTGCCGGGCGTGTAGCTGCGCTGGTCGACCAGTTCGAGCTCGGTCCATTCCTGGGCGGCGGCGCGCCAGCCGCTGAGGCGGCCCTGGAAGTCGCCGTAGGCCTTGGCGGCGGCGATGGCCGTGTCGCCGATGAAGCGACGCAGGGTGGGGAGGTGCTGGTGCGAGACGTTGTCCGCGTCGATCAGCACGCCGATGCGCTGGTTAGGTTGGGCCTTGGCGGCTTCCGGGGTCGAGGTCGAGGCGGCGTCAGCCTGACGCTTGGTCGGTTTGACGGTACGTCGGCCGGCGGGCTTGGCGCCGCGGCGGGCGGGAGAGGTCTTCTTGGCTTTGGGTCGGGTCACGGTAAAGGTTCGCACTATCCCTGCGGACGAAGCCATCGCCCTACAATGCGAAACCTCCGCCGCGCCCGGGCCTCACCCCGCATATTTTTTTGTTGGAACTTCAAGGTTTTACGGATGTTAAAACAGCGTGTCCTTCCGGTCGTCATCATCCTTTGCGCTCATCTCCGCCTTGTGCCTCGGCGTGGCGGGCCTGTTCGCGGCCGAGCCCGTCTGGGTCGCCAAGCCGGGGCCGTGGGGCGACCTGCAGGTGCGCACCGTCTACCTGGAGCCGCCGGAGAACATCCTCGCCGTCGTCGCCAAGCCGTCGTCGGTGACCCGCTGGACCTTCGAGCAGACCACCGAGAAAGGCGTCCGGGTGATCATGGAGAAGGCGGGACTCTCGTCCGCGCTGGTCGATCGGCTCCTAGGGCCGACCCAGGTGGTCTCCAGTGGAAACAACGTGGTCGTCCTGCCCAAGATCGAGGATCTCGTGGAAATCAGTCAGGCGGCCCGTTCCGCCCTTTACGCCGAGCTGGCCAAGTCTGAAGCGAACGAATATCAGCGCGACCCCGTCTTCATCCACGGCGGCGACATCGATGACTGGCTCGCCGAGACCGAGATCACCAAGCCGCAGCAGGAGCTCATGCGCAAGCTGCTCTGGCGGCGCGGTTCGGCCCTGGTCTTCAGCGACATCCAGGCTCTCCTGACCTTGGCCAAGGATTCGGAAGAGGTCACCGCCGTCTTCCGCACGGTCACGCGCGTCCGCAGCCTGCTGGTCGAGCTCAAGCTCCCGCTCAAGGACGGCCGGGCGACGTTCATCGATTATTGGAGCGCCGGCAGCCTGAACGCCGAACGCACGCCCTTCCTCGTCGCGATCACGCGCCGTCGCGCGCCGCAGATGGTCGACATCACCCAGTTCCTGCCGACCTTGGCCCGTCGGCGCGTCTATACTTTCCCGACCGCCGCGATGGGTCTCAAGGGACGTCTCCCCGACTGCCATTGGACGTCGCTCAATTTCTTCGAAGAGGAGCCCAAGGACCTTTACCTCGACAGCGCCAAGGCGTCGGAGCATCTGCTGGCGGAATACGTGGCCATCGACCCGCCGTTCAAGTTCGGCGACGTGCTGTGCTTCCTGGACAACGGCGAGGGCCTGCACACCTGCGTCCAGGTCGCGGACGACATCGTCCTCACCAAGAACGGCGAGAGCATCCTGGCGCCGTGGACGTTCATGTCGCTCAAGGACGTCGACGACATCTACCGACGCTCGGCCGACACCCGCGTCCAAGGTTATCGCCTCAAGGGTCACTGAGTCCGTTCCGTCGCGGCGCTGTCCCCGGCGGGAATCGAACCCACATCCTCGGTTTAGGAAACCAATGTTCTATCCGTTGAACTACGGGAACGCGGTACCGAGTTAGCCTGCTCCCGGGCGGGCGGGCAAGCCCGCATCGGCAGGCTGGCTTGACTCCCCTCGGTTTCGGCCACGTTCTTGCGTATGGTTATTCCTGTCTCCGTCCTGGCCGAAGCTCCTTTGGTGATTCCGGCGTGGGCCTGGGTGGCCTTCCTCGGCTTCGTCGTCAGCATGCTGGCGCTCGACCTGGGGGTCTTCAACAAGACCGACCATAAGCCTTCCTTCAAGGAGGCGGTGGCCTGGTGCGTCGTCTGGGTCTCCCTGGCGGTCGCTTTCGGGTTCCTGCTCTCCGCCTGGCGCGGACCGGAAGACGCCCAGCTGTTCGCCGCCGGCTATGTCCTGGAGCTGGCCCTCTCGGTCGACAACCTGTTCATCTTCATCCTCGTCTTCGCCCACTTCAAGATTCCGGACCACCTCCAGCACCGCGTCTTGTTCTGGGGCATCATCGGCGCCGTCGCCATGCGCGCGCTCTTCATCATCGCCGGCGTCGCGGCCGTCGAGAGCTTCACCTGGTTGCTGCCGATCTTCGGCGCCTTCCTCCTGTTCACCGGCGTCAAGCTGGCGCTTTCCCGTGACGAACACGAAGGCAAGGGCATGGACGAGAACCTGTTCGTGAGGATCGCCCGCAAGTTCTTCCCCCTCACGCCGCACCTGCACGGCAACAAGTTCTGGGTGAAGGAAGATGGCGTCCGCCGCTTCACGCCCCTCTTCCTGGTGCTCCTCGTCGTCGAGGGCACGGACCTCATCTTCGCGATCGATTCGATCCCGGCCGTCCTCGGCATCCTGCCCCCGAACCTCCCGATCGAGGAGAAGCGCTTCGTCGCCTTCACCTCGAACATCTTCGCGATCATGGGCCTGCGCTCCATGTATTTCGCCCTCGCCGGCTTCATGCAGTATTTCCGCTTCCTCAAGCCTGCGCTCGCCTTCGTCCTCGTCTTCATCGGCCTCAAGATGATCCTCCCGTGGGCGGCTTCGCTGGGTCAGCCGGCCGGCCAGTTCGCCGCCTGGATGCCTGCGCGCTTCGTCGACCACGGACGCGTCCACTTCCCCACCGAACTGTCGCTCTCGGTCATCGGTCTCACCTTGGCCTTGGCCATCGCGTTTTCCGTGGCCTTCCCGAAGAAGAAATAGCCTCGGTTTGGTATTTCCTCCTCGCCCCCCGTTCGCCACGCTGGGGGCGTGTTCCGAGGCCGCTACCAGCTTTACCTGCCCTACCTGAAGGGGAGCCGTACGCTGCTGGCCTTGTCCTTGCTGGCGGCCATCGTCTTCGCGGCCGCCAACGCCTTCGGTTTGCCTTTCCTCATGGGGAAGGTCCTGCCCGCGGTCTTCGGCGACGACGCCGCCCGCGCGGCCCCCTTGTTGTCGTGGCCGGAGCGGCTCGGCGGCGGCGCGATCCTTTACCTGCCGAAGGGGCATGAGATGCTGTTCGCGGTCGCCTTCCTCCCGGTGGTCATGCTGATCCGCGGACTCGGTGAGTTCTTTTCGACCTATCTGCTGAATCTCGCGGGCCTGCGCGTCATCGAAGCCGTCCGGCGCGATGTCTTCGGCCGCTTGCAGCAGATGCACCTCGGTTTCTTCGGCCGCCATTCCGTCGGCGACCTGATGGCGCGGCTGATCACGGACGCCAACTCGGTCCGGCTGGTGCTGGTGGACGTATCGAACGACCTGATCGTCCAGCCGCTCACGCTGGTCTTCGCCTTGGGCTATGTCGTCTGGGTCTGCTTCTCGCATGACAGCGGATTCTGGTTCCTCACGTGCCTGCTCGTCGTGCCGATGGCGGTGCTGATGGTCCGCTCGGTCGCCCGCCGCATCCAGCGACGCACCCAGCAGGGACTGGTCTCCTCCTCGGACCTTAACAGTATCGCCGTCGAGAACCTCCAGTCGGCCCGCGAGATCCGTGCCTACGGACTCCAGGAACGCGAGGGGCTGCGTTTCGATGAGGCCAGCCGCGAAGGACTGCGGATCCAAGGCAAACTGGTGCGTTATGAGAAGGCCCTCTCGCCCTTGATCGAACTCACCGCGGCGGCGGGGATCGCCGCCGCCATCGGTTTCGGGGCGGCCGGAGGCTTCACCTTGCCCGAGCTGCTCTCGCTCATCGTCGCCTTCTATTTCGCCTACGGACCCATCAAGCGACTCGGCAACGTCTCCAGCCGCCTCAGCATGGCCGCTCCCGGTCTGGCCCGGCTCGAGGAGATCCTGCGGGCCCGGAGCGAGGTTCCGGACGCCGCCGACGCCCGCCCGCTGGCCCGCGTGCGCGGCGACCTCGAATTCGTCGGCGTGAACTTCGGCTACGGCGCCGAGCCGGTGCTTGCCGACGTCACCCTGAGCATTCCCGCCGGGCAATCCGTCGCGCTCGTCGGCCCCAGCGGCGCCGGCAAGAGCACGTTCGTCAACCTGGTGCCGCGCTTCTTCGATCCTCAGCAGGGCGTGATCCGCATCGACGGCCAGGACCTGCGTTCCGTGCGTCAGGCCGACCTCCGCGCGAACATCGCCTTGGTCTCCCAGGAGCCTGTCCTCTTCAACGAATCGATCCTCGAGAACATCCGCCTCGGCCGGCCGGCGGCGACCGACGCCGAAGTCCGCGAGGCCGCCCGTCTCGCCGGAGCGCTCGACTTCATCGAGGCCCAGCCCGAAGGTTTCCAGACCAAGGTCGGCGAGCGCGGCGGACGCCTCTCCGGCGGCCAGCGCCAGCGTGTCTCGATCGCCCGCGCCTTCCTGAAGGACGCTCCCGTGCTCATCCTCGACGAGGCGACCTCGGCCCTCGACACGGACACCGAGCGCAGCATCCAGCAGTCGCTCGCGCTCCTGATGAACGGCCGCACGACGCTCATCGTCGCGCACCGCTTCAGCACGATCCGCGACGTCGGCCGCGTGCTGGTCTTCGACGGCGGTCGCATCGTGGCGGACGGCCCGCGTGAGGCGGTCTACGCTTCTTCCGAGCTGTTCCGGCGCCTCTGGGACAATCAGTCGAAGAACCTGGGCTGATGCGCCTACTGGTCGTCAAGTTCACCGGACTGCGCGGCGCGTTGGCCGCGACGGCGGGCCTGCGTACGATCCGCGAGCGGCATCCGGGCGCTCAAGTCACCTTCGTGACCTCGCCTGGTTCCGAGCCCGCCCTGGAAGGGTGCCCGGCGGTCGTCGAGACCATCGGCTTCGGCCCTGAAGGCTCGGTCCTCGCTTTGCTCTCCCGTCTCCGACGCGGTCGGTTCGACTACGCCATCGCCTTGGGCGGGCATCCGCAGGCGAACCGCCTGGTGGCGCTCAGCGGGGCCGCCGTGCGCGCCTGCGGCGGACACGCGCCTTTCTTCCTTCGTCCGCTCATGCATCAGCAGGTCTTCGGCGCCGCCGTCGACCCGCACGAGGCCGCCCGCGACCACGAGGTGCTTTCGCGCGTGCTCGGCTTCCACGCCGAGACCCCGGCGATGTGGTTCTCGTCTTCGCGCATGCAGGAGCACGGGATGATGCTCGAAGAGGGACGGTTCGCCGTCATCCATCCGGGCGCCACCCGGCCGGAGCGGATCCTCGAGATCGACAAGTGGGCCGTCGTCGCCCGCGAGCTCATCGCCTCCCGTGCGGTCGAACGCATCGTCGTCTCGGCCGGACCGGGCGGCGCGGAGCGCATCATGGCCGAAGCCCTCTGCGGCCTGATCGGGCCCGTCGCGATGTCGACCGGGGGCCGGCTGCGGTTCGCGCAGCTCGCCCGGCTCATCAAGGAGTCCCGGCTTTTCCTCGGCGCCGATTCCTCGGTGTTGCAGCTCGCCGCCGCGGTGGGCACGCCTGTGGTCGGGGTCTTCGGGCCTTCGGATTACGCCCGTGCCCGTCCTTGGGGAGCCGTGCACCGGGTCGTCCGGGTCGATACCACGATGTTCCCCGGCGAACCTCGCGCCGAGTATCTCGCCCGGATGGACCGCGCGTTGGCCCGGATCACCGCCCAGCAGGTCACGCAGGCCGCGGAGGAGGTCCTGCGCATCACGACGCCCTGAGGGCGTCGCTTGACCTGGTCCGCGCTTCGCTGACATTAGCCCCGTGTCCACCGCCCCCGCTCATTACGACGCCGTCATCATCGGGGCGGGCATGTCCGGCCTCGCCGCCGCCGTGCGGCTGGGGATGTTCGGGCGGAAGGTCCTGGTCTTGGAGCGCCACAACGCACCCGGCGGCCTGAATTCCTTCTACGCCCGCGGTAAGCGGAAGTACGACGTCGGCCTGCATGCGCTGACCAACTGGGTGCCGGAAGGCGCGAAGGGCGCGCCCTTGGTGAAGCTGATGCGCCAGCTGCGCATCCGTCGCGAGGAGCTCGACCTCTGTCCGCAGCTGGGCTCGCGCGTCACGATGGCCGGGAAGGACCTCCGGCTGAACAATGATTACGAGGCCTTGCTCGCCGACGTCGCCCGCGAGTTCCCGCAATCCGTCGACCGCTTCCGCGCGCTCGACGCCTGGATCACCGGGCTCGACGAGGCCGCCCTCGAAGCCCATGGCGGATCGGCCCGCGCGCTCCTCGACGAGCGGCTCGGCGATCCGCTCCTGCGCGACATGCTCCTCCTGCCGACGTGCTTCTACGGCAGCGCGCTGGAGGACGACATCGAGGTCTCGCAGTTCGCCGTCATGTGGCGCTCGCTCTTCCGCGAAGGCTTCGCCCGTCCGTTCGTGGGCGTGCGTCAGGTCATCCGTCTGCTGACCGACCGTTGCCGCGAGCACGGCGTCGAGCGGCGCATGAAGTGCGGCGTGACGCGGATCGAAGTGCGCGCCGGCCGCGCGGCCGCGCTCGTCCTCGACGACGGCAGCGAGGTCACCGCTGATGCCGTCTACTCCTCCGCTGGCGCCGTCGAGACGATGCGGATGCGTTCGGACGCCCCGCCTGCGGCCTCCGCGGCCGAGATCGGCCGGTTAGGTTACGCCGAGACCATCGCGACCTATGACGCCGCCGCCTTCGCCGGCTTCGGCTGGCAGGACACCATCATCTTCTTCTGCGACGCCGAGCGCTTCAGCTACCGGGCGCCGGCCGACCTCGTCGATCCTCGCTCGGGCGTCGTCTGCATCCCGAACAACTATCAGTATGGCGAGGGCAGGGCGTTGGACGAAGGTTGGCTCCGCGTCACCTCGCTCGCCAATCACGACGCCTGGTGCGCCTTGCCCGAAGCCGAGTATCAGGCCCGCAAGCAGGAGTGGTGCGGCCGCCTCAATCGCGTGGCCCGCGCCCATCTGCCTGCCGTCACCGACGCCGCGCATGACGCCGCGCTGACCTCGACCGACGTCTTCACCCCGCGGACCGTCCGTAAGTTCACCGGCCATCTCAACGGCGCCATCTACGGGGCGACTGTCAAACGGCGCGACGGCCGGACCGACCTCACCAATCTCTTCCTCATCGGCACGGACCAAGGGTTCCTGGGGGTCACCGGCGCAATGTTGTCTGGCATTTCCATGGCCAACCTGCACGGTCTGAAGGCGTAACCCCGCCGTCATGAGTACCCCTGCATTCCCGGCCGAGCCGCGCCCTCTCTGGAAGGATCTCCTGCATCCCGCCGTCATCGTCGGCGCCCTCGGCTACTTCGTCGACATCTACGACCTCACGCTCTTCATGACGGTGCGGGAGAAGAGCCTCAACGGCCTCGGTTTGGGTCATCTCATTACCGGCGCGCCCTGGTATCAGGATCTCCTCTCCTGGCAGATGATGGGCATGCTCCTCGGCGGCATTTTCTTCGGCGTCCTGGGGGACCGCATGGGCCGTCTGACCACGCTCTTTGGTTCCATCCTCCTGTATTCCGTGGCGAACATCGCCAACGGACTCGTGGACAGCTTCGGCGCCTATGCTTTCTGGCGTTTCGTCGCCGGACTTGGCCTGGCCGGCGAACTCGGGGGCTGCATCGCGTTGGTGTCGGAATCGCTGTCCAAGGAGCGTCGCGGCTACGGCACGGCGGTCGTGGCCACCGTCGGCGTCTTCGGCGCGGTCGTCGCCGGCTATATGGCCGACCATGTGGACGCTATCGGTGCCTTGGTCGGAGCCGAAGGTTGGCGCATGAGTTATTTCATCGGCGGTGGACTCGGCTTGCTGTTGCTGCTGCTCCGGATCGGGGTCCATGAGTCCGGGATGTTCCACCATGCCAAGGAGCACGGTGCGGAAGGCGACGTGAAGCGCGGCGACTTCCTGGCCCTGTTCACGTCCCGTGACCGTTTCGTCCGTTACGCCCGTTGCGTGCTGATCGGGCTGCCGACGTGGTACATGATCGGCATCCTCGTCCAACGCGCCTCCACGGTCTTCGCGCCTGCCTCCGGCATCACCGGCGAACCCGTGAAGACGAACTGGGCCGTCGCGGCCTTCTATCTCGGTCTTACGTTCGGCGACCTCGCCAGCGGCGTAGGCAGCCAGCTGCTCCGTTCCCGCCGCAAGGTCGTCGCGGGCTTCCTGGTCTTCAGCCTGGCCTGCGTCGTGATCTATCTCTTCGGCGCTGACGGCTGGACCTCCGCGGCCTATTACCGGCTGATCTTCCTGATGGGACTCGGCATGGGTTATTGGGCGCTGTTCGTGACCATCGCCGCCGAACAGTTCGGCACCAACCTGCGCGCCACCGTGGCGACCACCGTGCCGAACTTCGCACGCGGTTCGCTCGTATTGCTCACCTTCGGCTTCACGCAGCTCACCGGCACCAAGGAACTCCCGTTCCTTGCTCCGTCTCTCGCGGGCGCGGTCCTTGGCGTGATCTGTTTCGGCGCCGCCTTCTACGCCCTCCGGGGCATGGAAGAGACCTTCGGCAAGGACCTCGACTACCAGGAGCAGAAGTAAGCGCCGCCGCTTACTTCTTGGCCGGTGCGGGCGCGTCGGCCACGCAGCGGATGCCGGCGTGGTTCGTCGACGTCAGCATGTCGAGGCCTTGACGGGAAGTCGGGCGATAGCGGAAGCAGTAGCCTTCGTCGCAGAGCCAGGAGCCGCCGCGGATCACGTGCTGGCCGAAGCCGGTCTTCTCGGGGTCGTGGCCGATGGCCGGTCCGATGGGGCCGTCCTTGGGCGAGACTTTGTAGTATTCGAGGCCATACCAGTCTTCGCACATCTCCCACACGTTGCCGGAGATGTCGTAAAGGCCGTAGCCGTTGGGCGGGAAGGATTTCACCGGAGCCACAGAGGTGAAGCCGTCGGCGCCGCTGTCGCGTTCCGGGAACTTGCCCTGCCAATGGTTGCTCATGATCTTGCCACCCGGGCGTTCTTCGTCGCCCCAGGCGAAGGGCTTGTCCTTGAGCCCGCCGCGCGCGGCGAACTCCCACTCGGCCTCGGTCGGCAGGCGCTTGCCCGCCCACTTGGCGTAAGCCTGCGCGTCCTTGTAGGTGACGCAGACTACGGGGTGGTCCATCCGTCCGTCGATCGAGGAGGCCGGACCGTCCGGGTGACGCCAGTTGGCGCCGGCGATGAATTTCCACCAGGGCAGGTCGGCGCCGCCGCACTGGAACGGATTCACGCCGGCGACCCGATGGAAGATGAGGGCGCCGCCTTTCAGGTATTCCTTCGGGGCGTTGGGGAATTCGCGCGGGTCGAGGTCCTTCTCGGCGTCGGTCACGTAGCCGGTGGCGTCGACGAACTGCTTGAACTGGGTGTTGGTCACTTCGGTGACGTCCATCCAGAAGCCTTTGACGACGACCGCGTGCGCCGGGGCTTCTTCCGCGTGCTTCTCATCGGCCTTGTCGGTGCCCATCGTGAATTCGCCGCCGGGGATCCAAGCCATGCCGGTCAGGTCGGGCTTCGCCGGGGTCGCCGACGTGGGGCGCAGGCCCAGCACGACGAACGGGGCGGCCATGAGCACGATTGCGACCGTGATGATCCAGGTCTTGGCCTGGCTCGCAGGGCTGGGGCGGGCGTCGGTTTCCATGGGGGTGCTCTTTCTTACGAAAGGGGCAGGGCAGGGCGAACCTTTTGCGGGGAGGGGCGGATATCGCCTCGCCCAGCGGGACTTTTCTGCCTTATCCAAGGCGCATGAGTTCGACCCAAGAAGAAGTCCTCCAGATCTTCCGCGATTCCAAGGCCCTCCTGACCGGCCACTTCGTCCTCCGTTCCGGCCTCCATAGCGGCCATTTCTTCCAGTGCGCCCAGGTCTGCCAGCACATGGACAAAGTCACCCGCCTCATCGAGCTGCTCCGCCCGAAGCTCGCGGCGCATCCGTGTGACACCGTCCTCGCCCCGGCGATGGGCGGACTCGTGGTGGGGCAGGAAATCGCCCGTCAGCTCGGCGTGCGCTTCGTCTTCGCCGAGAAGGAGAACGACAAGCTCGTCCTTCGCCGTAACTTCACCTTCCGTCCCGGCGAGCGCGTGATCGTCGCCGAAGACGTCGTCACCCGTGGTGGCCGCGCCCAGGAGTGCCTCGACATCCTCAAGGCCGCTGGCGCCACCCCCGTGGCCGTGGCCTCGTTGGTCGACCGCTCGGCTGGCCAGACCAAATTCAGCGTCCCCTTCATTTCTTTGCTGGAGCTGAACTTCCCGACCTATGCGGCGGATGCGGTGCCCGCTGAATTGGCGAAACTCCCGGCGACCAAGCCGGGTTCCTGAGCCGCCGTCCCGCCGGGCGGGTTTTTGGCTTAAAAACGAGGGCTATTGGGTCGTTTGACGCCTTGTGCCTTGCACCAAGGCGGGGGCTTCCCTAGGCCAAACCACTCACTTTCCATGGATCGCAAGAACTTCTTCCTGGGTATGGCCTGCATCGTCGGAGCCTTCGCCCTTTTCTTCCTCACCAAGCCGGCCACCCCGCCTCCGGGCGCCACGCCGGCCCCGGCCGCCGCCGCCGCTCCCGCCGCTCCGGCCTTGGTCGCCAAGCCGGTGACCACCTTGCCCGCCTCCGCCCAGTCCGCTCGTCCGGTCCCGCGTGAGTCGGCCAAGTCCTTCGTCATCGAGAACGAACACCTCAAGGTGACGCTCACCGACCGCGGTGGCGCCATCCGTGAGATCCGCCTGAAGAAGGAATTCGCCGACGTCACCAAGCAGGGCGTCGTCATCTTCAATGCCGGTAACGATGAGTCGGCCCTCGCTCTCGCGGTCAAGAATCCGCTCACCGGTAAGCTCGAGACGCTCCTCTCCGAGTTCACCGTGCAGCCCGGCGCGTCCGCCCACAGCATCACCCTTGTCGGCGGCCTCGCTGACGGTACCCGCCTCGAGCGCACCTTCACCTTGACCGCCAAGGCCGGCGCCGCCGTCGAGCCTTACTCCCTCGGCTTCGTCACCAAGGTCATCCCGCCGGCCGGCAAGCCGGCGGCTTCCGTCTGGGTTTCCACCGGTTGCTGGCAGCCGACCGAAGGGGATTCCGCCAACCAGTTCCTCTCCGTGCTCGCTTACGACGGCGAAGACCTGACCCGCGTCGGACTCGACGTGTTCACCGACTCCAGCGGCTTCTTCGGTCTCGGCGCCCACAAGGCCCAGTCGGAGCACGCCGTCGCGTCCGTCGCCAAGCCGCTCCTCTGGGTCGCCTCCGGCAACCAGTTCTTCTCCTCGATCATCCATCCGGCCGACGCCTCCGCCCGTGGCGCGCGCACCGAAGTCCTCGTCCTGCCGGTCGGCTTCGAAGGCGGCAAGCGCGGCCTGCAGGCCTTCGCCTCCTGGGAGCCTGTCCCCGCCGCCGACCTGTCCCGCACCTTCGCCGGCGAATTCTTCGTCGGCCCGAAGGAATACGCGCGCGTCGCCGCCTTGCCGGATGGCCAGGTCGCCGTGCTGCAGTTCTCGAAGCTGCTCGGCTTCATCTCCTTCGGCGCCGTCTGCAAGCTCCTCCTCGCGATCCTCGGCGGCGTACACTGGCTGCTCGAGTGGAGCGGCGCCTGGTCCTGGGGTTGGGCGATCGTCCTGCTCACCTGCCTGATCAAGGTCATCACTTGGCCGCTGACGTCGATCCAGATGAAGGCCGCGAAGAAGATGCAGAAGTTCGCGAAGCCGATGCAGGACATCCGCGAGAAGCATAAGGACAACCCGGAGAAGATGCAGAAGGAGCTCATGAAGCTCTACACTGAGAACAAGATCAACCCGTTCGCCGGCTGTCTCCCGATCCTCATCCAGATGCCGATCTTCTTCGGCCTGTACACCGCCTTCCAGACCACCGTCGAGCTGCGCCTCCACTCCTTCCTCTGGATCGCCGACCTTTCGGCACCGGACACGCTCTTCCACGTCGGCGGCTTCCCGGTGAACCTCCTGCCCGTCCTCATGGGCATCACCATGTGGCTCTCGATGCGCATGAGCCCGCAGCCGTCCGGCGACGGCTCGCAGAAGATGATCTTCCTGATGATGACGCTGCTGTTCCCCGTCATCTGTTACCCGATGGCCTCGGCCCTCACGCTGTACATGACGATCCAGAACCTATTGACGATTCTGCAGACCTGGCTTACCAAGGACGAGCCGGACGTAGAGGTGATCGCGCCCGCGCCGAAGAAGGTCAAAGGCTGATTTTCCCAACCCCATCCCATCATGTCTGGTCATAGCAAGTGGCACACGACGAAGCGGCACAAGGCCGTCATTGACGCCAAGCGCGGCAAGATCTTTTCCGTCCTCGCGAAGGAGATCACCCTCGCGGCCCGCGCCGGCGGCGGCAACCCGGAGTCCAATGCGCGTCTCCGCACGCTCATGGACAAGGCTCGTGCCTCCAACATGCCGTCGGACAACATCAAGCGCGCGGTCCAGAAGGGCACCGGCGAGATCCCCGGCGTCACCTATGAGGAGATCGTCTACGAGGGCTACGCCCCCGGCGGCGTCGGCCTGATCGTCGAAGTCACCACCGACAACAAGAACCGCGCCGCGGCCGAAGTCCGCCAGGCCTTCAACGACAACGGCGGCAACATGGCCCAGACGGGCGCCGTCTCCCACAGCTTCCAGAAGAAGGGCCAGTTCCTCATCGGCGCCTCCCAGATCGGCGAAGACGCCCTGATGGAGCTCGTCCTCGAGGCCGGCGCCGAAGACGTCATCAACAACGGCGACCACTTCGAGGTGCTTTCCCCGATCGCGGCCTTCGACGCCATCTCGAAGGCGCTGCAGGAGAAGTCCATCAAGCCCGAGTCGGCCGAACTTTCCTACATTTCCAGCATCCCGGTCCCGGTCGGCGACGCCGCCGTGGCCAAGCAGGTGATGGAACTGATCGACGCCCTCGAAGCCCTGGACGACGTCAAGGCCGTCCACGGGAACCAGGAGATCGACGAGAAGCTGCTGTCGTAAGCCGGGCGGATTTCCGCCCACGCTTTACGGCTTCACTGTCCGGGCACTCCGGGTAGTGTGCGCTCGTGTCTTCTCCTCGTCGCCAGTCAGGCAGTGCATCCTCCGGCGTCCGGACGGCCGCGCGCGCCATCATCCTGCGGGGCGATGAGATCCTGGCGGTCCGCATCCGGACCGAAGAGGGCGAGTTCCTTGTCCTGCCCGGTGGCGGTCAGAATCACGGCGAGACCTTGCGGGATACCGTCCGGCGTGAGGTGTTCGAGGAACTCGGCCTGAAGGTCGTGCCGCAAGGGTTGGTCTACCTCCGGGAATACGTCGGTAAGAACCACGCCATGCACCGGATCCACGGCCATTTCCACCAGGTCGAAGCGGTCTTCCACTGTCTCTGCGACGACCTCGGGCCCATCGGGGAGGGGAGGGAGCGAGACCGTCGGCAGGTGGGTTTCGAGTGGCTGCCCTTGGCTCGCCTGGCGGATTACCCCCTTTCGCCCAAGGGCTTGGGAGAGGTCGTCGCCAAGGCCCTGAAGGACGGTTCAGCGACCTATCTTGGGGACGTGCATTGAAGGCTTGCCAGAGGGCGGTCCGCTCCCTTTGTTCACTTTCCGCTTTTTGGGGTTATAGCTCAGTTGGTTAGAGCGCCTGATTGACATTCAGGAGGTCGATGGTTCAAGTCCATCTAACCCCACCACTTCGAAGCCCCGGCCTGGAAAACCCAGTCCGGGGCTCTTGTTTGGCGGGTTTCCGGAGCACGGCAGGCGGGGCTATGCATCCCTTTTTTCTCGCTCATCCCCGCCCCTTGTCCCTACCCCTATGGGACTTCATTTTCCATCATGAGCAGCACCCAAATCGTCGATATCAAAGCCCGCGAAATCCTCGACTCCCGCGGCAACCCCACCATCGAAGTCGATGTCGTCCTCGCCTCCGGCGTGCGCGGCCGCGCGGCCGTCCCGTCCGGCGCCTCGACCGGCACCTACGAAGCCCACGAGCTCCGTGACAGCGACGTGAGCGCCAAGTCCTTCGCCAAGGGCATCGACCCGAAGAAGCGTTACAACGGCAAGGGCGTCCTCAAGGCCGTCGAGAACGTGAACGAAGAGATCGCCTCCCTGCTCGTCGGTCACGACGCGCAGGACCAGATCGGCATCGACACCGCGATGATCGGCCTCGATGGCACGAAGAACAAGAGCAAGCTCGGCGCCAACGCCATCCTCGGCGTCTCGATGGCCGCCGCCCACGCTTCCGCCACCGCCCTCGGCCAGCCTCTCTACCGCTACATCGGCGGCCCGAACGCCAAGGTGCTCCCGATCCCGCTCATGAACATCATGAACGGCGGCGCCCACTCCGACGCCCCGGTCGACATCCAGGAATTCATGGTGGTGCCCTCCGGCGCCAAGTCCTTCAGCGAAGCCCTCCGCATGGGCACCGAGATCTTCCACGCCCTCAAGAAGGTGCTGAAGGCCCAGGGTCTCTCCACCTCCGTCGGCGACGAAGGCGGTTTCGCCCCGAAGGTCGCTTCCAACGAAGCCGCCCTCGAAGCCATCGCCGCGGCCGTCAAGGCCTCGGGATACAAGCTCGGCAAGGAAGTCTTCCTCGCCCTCGACGTCGCCGCCTCCGAGTTCTTCGACGAGAAGACCGGCAAGTACACCTTCCACAAGTCCGACAAGTCCCAGCGCAAGTCGGCCGAGATGGTGA
>JBJOMV010000036.1:0-17723 GCA_046052185.1 Verrucomicrobiota bacterium
GGGACGGAGAAGCCTTCGCGGAACTTGGTCTTGTCCTCCTTCTCGAGGAAGCCGCCGCCGTAGACGAAGATCGTGAAGTCCGGGCCGCGCGGATCGTCGACGCCGGGCTTCTGTTCGTAGGTGCGGGGCGTGCGGTCCCACGAGGCGTGGCCGACGAGGTTGGCGCCCGCGGAGAAACCGATCACGCCGACGCGCTTCGGGTCGATGTTCCACTCCTTGGCGTGGGCGCGGACGAGGCCGAGCGAGCGCTGCAGGTCCTGGACCGGGTAGTTGTGCGGCAAAGTCTCGTCGGCCGTCGGGGTGCGGTAGCGCAGCAGGATGCCGGTGATGCCGATGCTGTTGAGCCATTCGCAGACGCCGGTACCTTCGTTCTTGGTCGAGAGGAACCAGTAGCCGCCGCCGGGGCAGACGATGACCGCGGCGCCGTTCGGGTTGGCGGCCGGGTAGACCGTGATCGAAGGCTCGTCGATGAACGTCTCGCGGCCTGGCTGATTGCCTTTCGGGCCGATGCGGTCGAGGACCGACTTAGACGGCGCCACGCGCTTGCCCGGGACTCCCTCGGGCCAGAGGGGCAGGACGGTTTCGGCGGCGCCGGCGGTGGTCGCCAGGGTCAGGAAGAGGAGCGTGAGGAAGCGCATCTGGGTAAGGCTAGGACAGCATACCGTGGCGGATGTGCCAAACAAAGAAGCGGCCGTGGGGCCGCTTCTTAAGACCGAAATGGCGAGACGCCTCAGGCGATGGCCTTGACGTAGATCTCGTTGGCCTTCTTCCAGTCGACGACCTTCCAGAAGGCGTCCACGTAGTCGGGGCGGCGGTTCTGATACTTGAGGTAGTAGGCGTGTTCCCAGACGTCGAGGGCGAGGACCGGGGTGCCGTTCACGTCGGCGACGCCCTTCATGAGGGGGCTGTCCTGGTTCGGCGTGGAGGTCACGGCGATGGACTTGTCGGCCTTGACGACGAGCCAGGCCCAGCCGGAACCGAAGCGGGTGGTCGCAGCGGCCTTGAAGGCAGCCTTGAGGCCTTTCTCGCCTTCGAGTCCGCCGAAGGCCTTCTGGATGGCTTCACCGAGGGCGCCGACGGGTTCGCCGCCGCCGTTCGGGGAGAGGATGTTCCAGAAGAAGGTGTGGTTGGCGTGGCCGCCGGCGTTGTTGCGGACCGCGGTGCGGATGGACTCGGGCACCTTGGAGAGGTCGGCGATGAGTTCGTTGACTTCGGCCGGAGCGGCGAAGCCGGCTTCCTTGGCGAGGGCGGCGTTCAGGTTGGTGACGTAAGCGTTGTGGTGCTTGCCGTGGTGGATCTCCATCGTCGCCTGGTCGATGTGCGGCTCGAGGGCGTTGTGGGCGTAGGGCAGGGGGGCGAGGGTGTAGCTCATGGTTTTGGTGGAAGAGGTCTGGGCGGAAAGGGAGTTGGCGCCGAGGGCGGCGGCGGCGAGCGAAGCTTTGCTGATGAAGTCGCGTCGGTTCATGCGGATACAGGTTGCGGAAAGCCTGCGGGGGTCAAGCCGAGGCGGTGGAATCGCGGCCCCGCTTCATGTTGAAATAGGCCTGCAGGATTTCACGGCAGGGGCCTTCGAGCACCCCGGAGGTGACTTGGACGCGGTGATTGAGCTTCGGGAGGCTGTGGAGTTCGACCGCGCCGCCCATGCAGCCCATCTTGGGGTCGCCCCAGGCGTAGACGACGCGGTTGAGGCGGCTCATGATCGTGGCTCCGGAGCACATCGGACAGGGCTCCTTGGTCACGTACAGGTTACACTCGTTGAGGCGCCAGTCGCCGATCTTCTTGGCGGCTTGCGTGATGGCCAGCATCTCGGCGTGGGCGGTCGGGTCGTTGGCGCGTTCGACCTCGTTGTGGGCGGCCGCGATGATCTCGCCGCCGCGCTCGATGATCGCCCCGATGGGGACCTCGTCGATCCGCCAGGCATCGACCGCGAGGTTGAAGGCCAGCGCCATGTAGAAGGCGTCGTCCCGGTTCAGCTGGGAGGGGCGCATCTTCTCGAACGGGCAGATGAGCCCGGGGCGGGGGGTCGAGGCGTCGCCTTCCATGGGGGCAGGATTGCCCTGATAAGCCCCATGGCAAGAGGGGAGGCGGGCCTCGTTAAGGGTGATTGACTCCCGTGATGGTTGGGGATGCACTGCCCCCACTAAGGCATGGCTGAAGAACCCGTTATCGAACTCGAAGGCAAAATCCTGCAGGTGCTTCCTGGCACCATGTTCCGGATCGAGCTCCCCAACAAGCACGTGGTGCTGGGACGTATCTCCGGCCGCCTACGCAAGAACTTCATCCGCATCAACCCGGGTGACCGCGTGAAGGTCGAGATGACCCCTTCGGACCTGACGACCGCTCGCATCATCTTCCGCCTGCGTGACACCGCTCCGCGTCCGGCGATGCCGCCGCCCAAGCGCCGTTACTAAGCCTCCTGAAGACCCGGTTATGCCGGGTTTTTTATTGCGAAGGGGAGGGGGTTAATTCAGTCATGTTGACTTAATAACCCCTCAATAACCATGGCCATCTACAACAGCGTCCTCGACACCATCGGCAAGACCCCGCTCGTCCGCCTGAACAAGGTCACCGAAGGCCTGCACGCCGAAGTCCTCGTGAAGCTCGAGTTCTTCAACCCGCTTTCGAGCGTCAAGGACCGCATCGGTCGTGCGATGGTCGACGCCGCCGAGCGTGACGGCCGCCTGAAGCCGGGTGGCACCATCGTCGAGCCGACCTCCGGCAACACCGGCATCGCCCTCGCCTTCGTCGCCGCCGCCCGCGGTTACCGCTGCATCCTCACGATGCCGGAAACGATGTCCGTCGAGCGCCGCGTCCTCCTCCGTCTCCTCGGCGCCGAGATCGTCCTGACCCCCGGTGCCAAGGGCATGCGCGGCGCCATCGAGCGGGCCACGCAGCTCCGCGACGAAATCGGCGCGAACGCTTTCATGCCGATGCAGTTCGACAATCCGGCCAACCCGGAAGTGCATCGTCGCACCACCGCCGTCGAGATCTGGGAAGACACCGAAGGCAAGGTCGACGCCATCGTCGCCGGCGTCGGCACGGGCGGCACGATCACCGGCGTCGCTTCCGTGATCAAGGGCAAGAACCCCAAGTTCCGCGCGTTCGCCGTCGAGCCCGTCTCTTCTCCGGTCATCACCCAGACCATGTCCGGCCAGCCGGTCCAGCCGGCTCCTCATAAGATCCAGGGCATCGGCGCCGGCTTCGTCCCGAAGAACTGCGACATCTCCCTGATCGACGAAGTCATCCAGGTCTCCAACGAAGACGCCTTCGCCACCGCGCAGGAAGTCTCCGTCCGCGAGGGCCTCGCCGTCGGCATCTCCTCGGGCGCCAACATCTGGGCCGCCCTCCAGCTGGCCAAGCGTCCGGAGTTCGCCGGCAAGCGCATCGTCACGATCGCCTGCTCGCCGTCCGAGCGCTATCTCTCGACCGCCCTGGCCGAGAAGGTCCGCGCCGAAGTCACCGCCCTGACCGCCTCGTAAGCCTAGGTCCTGGTTCGTCCCGAAGGCCCGTGTCGTAAGACCCGGGCCTTTTTGTCGGGACACCAAAGAGGGCTGAATCGATGACTGCGTTGATGTCTGAATCGATGACAGATCAGAGCCCCAGCCAATCATCCGGTCTCCGGTTTCCCTTTGATTTATGAAGCTTTGCCGTGAGTTAGGGCCTGGTAGTTTCTCCTTGATGCCTTTCCCTGATAAGTGAACATCCGTTCACATATGTTGGATATGCGTACATTGCAGGGCTTCGAGGCCCGGCGGCCGTTGGCCCTGCCGTTGCTCGGCTCGCGGGCGGTCGCAGGCTTTCCGTCGCCGGCCGACGACCACATGGAGCGTCGCCTCGACCTGAACGAGCACCTCATCCGTAACCCGATCTCGACCTTCTTCCTCCGGGTCGACGGGGACTCGATGTCGGGCGCCGGGATCCTGCCGGGCGACCTCATCGTCGTCGACAAGGCGCCGTCGCCGCGCGCGGGCACCATCGTGGTCGCGGAGGTCGGCGGCGAATTCACGGTGAAGCATCTGGAGCGCGACCACGCCGGCGCCTGGAGCCTGCGGGCCGACAGCCCGCGCTGGCCTGGCTGGTCGTTGCCTTTCACGCCGGAATGCCGTATCTGGGGGACGGTGGTCGCCGTCGTGCGCCGCTGCTGACGCCATGCTCCGCGCCCTCGCCGACTGCAATAACTTCTACGCTTCCTGCGAGCGTGCGTTGGATCCATCGCTGATCGGCGTGCCGATCGTGGTGCTGTCGAACAACGACGGCTGCGTGGTCGCGCGTTCATCGGAAGCCAAGGCCCTCGGCATCCCGATGGGCGCGCCTTATTTCGAAGTGCGCCGCACCTGCGAAGCCCATGGCGTCCGCATCTTCTCGTCCAACTTCTCGGTCTACGGCGATTTCTCGGAGCGCGTCATGGCCGCCCTCGGCGAGCAGGCGCGCGACCTCGAGATCTATTCCGTCGACGAGGCCTTCCTCGGCTTCCCCGATATGCCCGATGCGGATGCGAAGGCGCTCGGGCTGCGGATCCGGGCCGACGTGCTCAAGCGCACGGGCATCCCGATTTCGCTGGGGATGGCCCCGACGAAGGTGCTGTGTAAGCTGGCGAACGAGCGGGCCAAGGCCGACAAGACGAGCGGCGGCGTGATCGTCGTCCCGTCCGATCCGGCCGGCCGAACGGCCTTCCTGCGTGGCGTCGAAGCGGAGGATGTCTGGGGCGTCGGCCCGGGCCTGGCGGCGCGGTTCCGTTCGCATGGCATCCTTTCGGCCATCGACCTCGCGGAAGCCGACCCGGGTTTCATCCGCCGCATCGCCGGCGTGGTCGGCGAACGCCTCGCTCTCGAGCTGCGCGGCATCTCCTGCCACGACATCGTCGAGGACGCCGGTCCGCGGAAGAGCGTGCTGGTCTCGCGCTCCTTCGGCCGCCCCATCACCGACGCGTTCGAACTCGCCGAGGCCATCGCCGCGCACGCCGCCCGCGCCGCGGAGAAGCTCCGCGAAGACGGCATGCTGGCTTCCTCGATCGTCGTCTTCATCCGCACCAACCAGCATCGCATCGACCAAGAGCAGTATCGGGGCGACGAACTGGAGCCGCTGGATCCGCCGACCGATGACGCCCGCGCGATCTGCAGCGCGGCGGCGCGCGCGCTCACCCGCGTCCGCCGCGACGGCTACATGTATAAGCGGGCCGGCGTGATGCTGCAGGGCCTGACGCCCGCCGACGTCGTGCAGCCTTCCTTGCCCGGCCTGGGCGGCGAGATCGACCCGAACAAGGATCGCCTCATGAAGGCCGTCGACGCCTTGAACCATAAGCTCGGCCGAGATGCCGTGCGCCTCGCCAGCACGGGATTCGAGCGGGAGTGGAAGGGCAAGGCCGAGCTTCAGTCCGGCGCCTCGCTTTCCGACCCCGCCAATCTCCCTAAGGCCAAGGACGGCCCCAAGCCGAGGATCAGGTTTCACGAGTAGGGATAACCCGCTTCGGGTGGCAGGTGGCGGCCCCAGGTGGCAGGTGGCTGGATGTTTTACCCCGCCACCCGTATCCCGGAGCCGCCACCTGCCACCCGAGACGAAAGCGGGGGTATGGCTTGTCCCGGGAGCCTTTCCCCCGCATATCTGCTCATACCCCCATGAGTTCGCCCCGACTCAGCTTTCGTCATGCGTTGCTTGCGCTGGTCTCAGTCGTGGCCTTCGCGGCGCCGCCGGCCAAACCCGGCGTCCGCGTGGGTTTCGCCGAACGCGACATCACCCCGGAGATCGGCATGGAAGTCCCTGGCAACTACGGGAAGGTCTACTCCAAGAAGATCCACGATCCGTGCAAGGTGCGCGCGAGCGTGTTCGACGATGGTCAGAAGCGCGTGGCGCTCGTGGGCATCGACGCGCTGATGATCCGGCGCGAGACGGTGCAGGAGATTCGCGCCTTGGTGAAAGCCGCGACGGGCATCAGCGACGTGATGATCGGCGCTTCGCATTCCCATTCCTCCGGTCCGATCGGGATGATCCTGCCGGGTGAGTTCGACCATGCTTCCGCCGAGATCCAGGAACTGGCTTACCAGAAATCTTCCTGTGCTGATGCGGGTTACCTGAAGAAGGCCATCGCCGCCACGGTCGAGGCCATCGTCGCCGCCGAACAGTCCAAGGCCGCGGTGACGGTCGGTTACGGCGTCGGCCATGAGAGCCAGGTGGCGTTCAATCGCCGCCTCCGCATGAAGAACGGCCTGACCTTCTCGCATCCGGGCAAGAACAACCCCGACGTGGTCGCGTTCGCCAATCCGACCGACGATGAGGTCGGCGTGATCGGCGTCTGGGGAGCCGACGGCAAGCTGGCCGGTTGCATCGTCAACTTCTCCTGTCACGCCACCACGAACTCCGACGGCATCGGCGCGAACTGGATCTACTACACCGAGAAGGTCATCCGCGGCTATTACGGCGCGGACACCAAGGTCGTCTTCCTGCAGGGCGCCTGCGGCGACGTGACCCAGGTCAATAACCTCGACCCCAAGGCCAATCCGGCGTCCGACGACTGGTCGCAGTTCGTCGGCGGACGCGTGGGCGCCGAAGCCTTGAAGGTCCTGCTGAGCATGTCGCAGACCCGCACCGCCGAGGTGCCCCTTGCGGCCGACCATAAGGTCTGGGAGATCCCCCGTCGACTGCCCGCCCCGGAGCGCGTCGCCGAAGCCCGGGAGCGCATCAAGGGTCCGGTCAGCCATCGGGATTGGGTCTGGGCGAAGGAGACGCTCCTGCTCGATGCGCTCATCGCCAAGAAGCGGGCGGTCGAGGTCGAGGTGCAGGCCATCCAGGTCGGCCCGGTGGTCTGTCTTTCCAATCCGGCGGAGTATTTCGTTTCCTACGGGCTGCAGCTCAAGAAGCGCAGCGGTTTCCCGATGACCTTCCCGGTCGAGCTCGCCAACGGGTGCGTGGGTTACGTGCCGGACGAAGAAGCCTTCGGTCCGAACGGTGGCGGTTACGAGACGCGTCTGACGAGCTACAGCAACCTGGACATCACGGCGGGCACGCAGTTCATGAACGTCGGCCTCGAACTCGCCGCGAAGATGAAGCCCGCCAAGCTGCCGGAGCGTCCGAACGCCCCAGCCGGCAAGCCCTGGGCTTACGGCGACCAACCTCCGCAGCTGAAATGATCCGCGCCGCCGCCATTCTCTTCGCTGGTGTGCTCGTCGCTGCGCCGCTGCCGAGTCCGCTCTCGCCGGACGACGCTCAGAAGGCGTTCGAAGTCGCCCCAGGCCTGCGCGTCGAACTCGTCGCCGCCGAGCCGTTGGTAGCCTCGCCGTGCGCCATCGCTTTCGACTCCCAAGGTCGACTCTTCGTGGCCGAGAACCGCGGCTACCCGATCGGGCCGAGGGAAGGGGAGAAGCCCGCGGGTGTCATCGCCCTGCTCGAGGACACCGATGGCGACGGACGGATGGATAAACGTACCGTCTTTGCGGACGGGCTGACTTTCCCGAACGGCGTCCTGCCTTGGCGGGGCGGACTTATCGTCACTTGCGCGCCGGATGTCCTTTTCCTGAAAGATAACGACGGCGACGGCGTCGCCGACGAGCGCAAGGTCCTGCTCACCGGCTTTGCCACGACGGGCAGCACGCAGCTGCGGGTGAATGCGCCGACCGTCGGACCCTGGGACGGCAAGATCTACCTCGCCGCCGGGCTGAGCGGCGGCACGGTCACGTGTCCGTCCCATCCGGAGCGTCCGCCGCTCAAGATGACGTCGGACATCCGTTTCGATACCGAGACCCTCGAGGTCGAGCTCGTGGACGGGAAGTCCCAGTATGGCATGAGCTTCGATGTCTTCGGCAACCGCTTCATCTGCATGAACCGCGTGCCCGTCCAGCACGTCGTCTTCGATTCCAAATGGCTCAAGCGCAACCCGCGCCTGGCGTTCAGCGAGACCGTGCAGGACTGTAATGAGCGCAATGCCTTCAACGGCATCAATGGCGGCCATGACGGCGTCCGGCTTTTTCCGATCAGCTCGAACATCACCACCGCTGACGGCCATGCGGGCTCGTTCAGCGCCGCCTGCGGGGTCAAGGTCTGGCAGGGCAAGTCCTTGCTCACTCCGGAGTGCGCCGGCGCCGTCTTCTCGTGCGATCCCACGGGTAATCTCGTCCATGCTGACCGGCTTATCGCCAAAGGTGCGACCTTTGCCGCCTCGCCGCTTTACGAAGGGCGTGAGTTCCTCGCCTCCCGCGACGACTGGTTCCGTCCAGTCTTCCTGGCACGAGGACCGGAAGGCGCGATGTATGTCGCCGACATGTATCGCAAGGTCATCGAGCATCCGGACTACCTGCCGGAAGAAGTACGTAAGCATACCGACTTCGAGACCGGCAAGACGATGGGCCGGATCTGGCGGATCCGTGCCGAGCATCGGGCGGACGACGTCAGCACGGCCTTGGCGGTCCTGCCGATGACGCCTGACTCCAGTCTGCAACGCATCATCAAGTATGGCGATGATCCTTCCGAGGCTGCCACGCTGGCGCTGGCACGTTACGCCTGGGAATTTTCCGAGGACAAGTGGCTGCGCAACGGCATCCTCAGCGGCATCGGCGGACGAGAGCCGGCTTTCCTTCGTGAGGTTCTGGCGGTCAGGCCGGCCGAAGCCAAGATCGGCACGGGAATGACGGAGATACTCGGCTATCTCGGAGTCTCGCTGACGAAGCCCGCTGAACTCGAGATTGCCGGAGCGGCGCCGGAGGCCATCCGGCTCGCTTTGCTTTCGGGATATCTTACGTCCCATAAGCCAGACGTCCTGCCGGCTTCTTTCCAATCGCTGCTCGATGCTTCGCCCGAGGTCGCGACGGACAAATCCAAGACCATCGAAGCGCGGAGCGTCGCCGTAAAGCTCATGGGGCGTCTGCCTTGGGAGCGTTCCGGGCAGGCCTTGCTGTCGCTGGCTCTGGATGACGCTCAGCCCGACCTTGCGGCGGCGGCGCTCAAGGCCGTGGTCGCCTATCCCCAGGACAAGGTGTCGGCTTCGCTGCTCGCGGGTTGGTCGCGATGCACGCCGGCCCGTCGGGATGCCGTCCTGGGTGCCTTGCTGGGCGTTCCTTTCCACGTGAAGGGTGTCCTGGCGGCCGTAGAGGCCAAGCGCTTGCCCGCCAGCGCCTTCACGGGCGTCCGCCGACGTCAGGTGCTCGCCGCCAAGGATCCGGCCGTGAAAGCCCTCGCCGAGCGTCTCTTGGCCGTCTCGGCCCGCCCGGAGGCTCTGGCCGAAGCCAGCCAGGCGTTGGCGCTGACGCCCGTGCCGGCGAACGGCCGCGCCGTCTTCAACGCCGTCTGCGCCAGCTGTCATCGTCTGGAGCGGGAAGGGCACGCCGTCGGGCCCGACCTCTTCGACATCCGTCGGCAGACCAAGGCGAACATCCTCTTCCACATCGTGAACCCCGACGCCGAGATCGCGCCGGCTTTCACCGCCTATCTCGCCGAGGCCAAGGACGGACGCATCCTCAGCGGCATCCTGGTCGGCGATACGGCCACCTCGATCACCCTGCGCGGACCCTTGGGCGTGGAAGCGAGCCTCCTCCGCTCCGACCTCGCCAAGCTCGAGGCCTTGCCCGGCTCGCTGATGCCGACCGGCCTCGAGGCCGGCCTGACGAAGCAGCAGCTCGCCGACCTGCTGGCTTACCTGAAGGGTGAGCGTTGATTTGATCCACCGAAACTCACTACCCATGATTATACGGATTACCCTGACCCTGTTGCTCTCCCTGATGTTCGTGGGTTGCGCGACGACGCCTAAGGTAACCGATAGGCCCGCCTCGAAGCCCAAGCTCAACGACCTGGCGACCCAGTTCAGCCAGGAGTTCGAAGCGGCGGTGACCGAAGGCACCCAACAGGCTTTCGTCAGCCTGATGCACCGCGCCTTTGCCAAGCCCGGGATGACGCGCAAGGTCATGCTCGCCACCTTGGAGACGAAGGTCGGCCATCCTCAGCTGTGGGTCCGGGTCGAGGTCATCGAATGGCTTTACCGTCAGAAGGAGTTTTCCGGTCGGGACGAACTCATCCGGATCGCCGCTTTGCCGCAGCCGGCGTGGTATCCGGAGACCTTCATGGGTGGCATCCGTTGGGATGTCCGGGAAAGGGCCGCGCTGGTGATGGGGAGAAATGGCGACGCTCTCGGCGCCGATTCTCTCCGCCGAGCCTACGAACGTGCTCCTTCTTACAACCTGCTCGATGCGATGGTTCATCTCCGTCTGCCGGAGGCCATCGGTGCATTGCGTGCCGTCAGCAAGGACGGCACCGGCGAAACCATGGAGAACTACTCGCTGTCATGGTATGGTTTTGTCGGCACTCCCGAGGACTTGCCTTACCTGCGCGCTGAGTTCCAAGCCAAGGCCACGACGACATATCGGCGCCTCGATGCGGCCTGGGCCATCACTCGGATCAAGGAAGATGCTGAGGCGGCCGCCTTCGTGAGGAACGAGGCTCAGGCGGCCTTCCGTGAACTTCCGCCCGGTAAGATCGACCCGCAGGCCGCATTGGCCGTAAGGTATCTCGGTACCCTGACCGACCCGGAGTCCGTGCGCCTGCTGGAGAAGATCGCCTTGGAAGCGCCCGTCGGGTTCTACCGGCTGACGGCTTTGTGCAACCTTGCCCATCATCATCGGGACCGTAGTCCGGTGGGGCGCGCCTCCCTGACGCTGGCTTCGAGTTTGAATTACCAGCAAAACGTCAAGGGCATGAACGTGCTGCTCGCCTATAAGATCGCGACGCTGGCACCCGAAGACGCCTATGCTCCCGACATCCGTCGTGGCTTGCTCATCCGCCGGAGCGCGATTCCTTGGCACGTCGCCGGGGAATCCCCGCCTCTGTCTTCCTACGTGGTCGACGCCCCTCGCTCCGAACGGATGAGCCCCTACGTCCGGACTAACTCCGACCGGGACTGACGGAACGGGTTTCCTCGCAGGCCTTGCCGCCGGTCTGACGCTTGATACAGGCCTAAGCACCGCGGAGGCCGGCGGTCATGCCCCTTAAAGATAGATGGCCTGCAAACCTGCGACTCCGGAACTGCGGACTTGCCTGATTGAGATGAGCGAAACGAGTCGGCAACTATCAGACAGAACCGGTTTTTATCTCAGTAGCCTCAAGTCATGCGGACCTGCTCGAAAGCCCTCCTTACGAGTCTCTTTTTAGGGTACGTCCCTGGCGTGCTTTTGTTCGCCGCCGACACCGCTGGGCCTAAGAGCCAGCCGCATGCGGCTTCGGCCTCCCCTCTTTGGATCACGCAAGCCGTCACAGCTCCCCGGGTCACGCATCATGTCTTCACCAGCAAGTCAGCCAAAGCTGAGGTAAGCTACCACCTATACCGACCGGCTGCCTATGAAACCGACAGTAGCCGGCGGTTCCCCGTCGTGTATTGGCTGCATGGGTCCGGTGGCGGCTTGCCGGGCATTCCCAGCGTAGCCCGTCGGTTCGACGCGGCCATCGAGGCGGGCAAGTTGCCGCCCTGCCTCGTGGTCTTCGTGAACGGTCTGGAAATGGGGATGTATGTCGATTGGGCGGATGGCTCGGCTCCGGTCGAATCGATGATCATCCGGGATCTCCTGCCGCAGGTGGATGCGACTTGTCGGACGATCGCGAAACGGGAGGGTCGACTGCTGGACGGATTCAGCATGGGCGGCTACGGCGCCGCCCGCCTTGGATTCAAGTATCCGGAGCTTTTCCGGGCGGTCTCGATCGTCGGTGCCGGCCCCATGCAGGCCGAACTCAAAAGTACCCCGCGGGCCAGCCGTATCCAAGCGGAGGACCTTTTGAAACGTGCCTATGGCGGGGAACAATCCGTTTTCCTGGAAGCAAGTCCGCGGAAATTTGCTCAGCTAAACGCCCAGAAGATCAGGCAGGAAACGCTGGTCCGCATGGTGATCGGCGAGAAGGACGAGACCTTCGCCAATAACGAGGCCTTCCATCGGCACCTCGAAGCTCTCGGGATCCCGCACGGGTGGACCATCGTCCCCGGCGTCGGCCACGAGCCCGAAAGGGTTTTCACGGCCTTGGGTGACGGCAACTGGGACTTCTATCGGAAAGTGTTCAGCCTCCCGGCCGGCAAGTGACCGCAGGCTTCGGCCTGCCATCGGGCTTGCTCAGCCCGACGGCAGGCATACTAATTCATTCACCCCTATGAGCCCTACTCGTCGCGCTTTCCTCGGTTCCCTCGGCGGCCTCGCCGCTGGTTATGCCCTCGCTCCGGCGCTGCGCGCGGCGGAAGCCAGCGGTAAGCCCCTCGGTCTCGCGCTCTGCGGCCTGGGCGGCTACTCCAACGGCGAGCTCTCGCCGGCATTGCTGGAGACCAAGCATGTGAAGCTGGTGGCCGCGATCACGGGTACCCGTGCGAAGGGGGAGAAGCTGGCGAAGCTCCATGGCTTCGACGTAGCCAATATCTATTCCTACGACCAGTGGGACAAGGTCGCCGCCAATAAGGACATCGACATCGTCTACGTCGTCACGCCCCCCGGCGTCCACGCGCAGAACGTCATCGACGCCTTCGGCGCCGGCAAACACGTGATCTGCGAGAAGCCGATGGCGACCTCGGTCGCTGACTGCGACGCCATGATCGCGGCGGGAAAGAAGGCCGGCAAGCGCCTCGCGATCGGCTACCGCCTGCACTTCGATCCGTATCACCAGGAACTCATCCGTCTGGCCAAGACCCAGGAGTTCGGACCGTTCATGAAGATGACCAGCGCCAACGGTTTCACGCTCCGGAAGCACGCCTGGCGCATCGAGAAGAAGCTCGCCGGCGGCGGCGCGCTGCTCGACATGGGCGTCTATTCCATCCAGGCCTGCTGCATGGCGGCCGATGCCAATCCGGTGGCCGTCACGGCCAAGGAACTGCCGAAGACCCAGCCCGACTTCTTCAAGGAGGTCGAGCAGGCCATGGAATTCCGCCTCGAGTTCGCCAATGGCGCCGTGGCCGACGTCTGGACGGGCTACGATGCCAATCGCGCCGAGTTCCGTGCCGAGGCCGCCAAGGGTTGGTTCGAAGGCTCCAAGCCCGTCTTCAGCTACCGGAACCTCAACATCTCCACCTCTGCCAAGGGTAAGCTCGATTTCGGAGTGTTCCGTCAGCAGCAGCGCCACATGGACGGCGTCGCCCAGGCTTTCCGCGACGGCACCGAGGTCACTTGCACCGGCGAAGTCGGTCGTCGCGACATGGTCATCGTCGAAGGCATCTACGAGTCGATCCGCACCGGCAAGAAGGTCGAGTTGAAGTATAGCTAAAGAAGAGGGGTAGGGTTAGGGGTAGGGGCAGGGGTAGTGAAGTTGACCGGTTGATCGGTTGGCCAGTTGGACGGAGGTGAGAACCGAAGGCGGGCAGTCCACCCTTCGGCGGATCCATCCAGTCCTCTACTCAGGCCTCAACGCAGTCCTCCACTCAGCCCTCCACTCAGTCGTCAGCTTCAGTTCGTTCCCTTGGCGAGGGTGGCTTTGAGGGCGGCGACGACGGCGGCGTAGGCCGGATCGGTGGCGAGGTTCTTGAACTCACCCGGATCGGCGTCGTGGTCGTAGAGTTCGACCCCGAGCTTGCCTTGGTTCCATTCCGTATAGCGGTAGCGTTCGGTGCGGACCGAGCGGCCGACCTTACGCTCGGGCGTGGCGGCCTTCTTCTTGCCGCCCGCGTTGATGGCACCGAAATCGACCTGAGTATAGGCGACGTGATTCCAGAGGGCGTCGGGACGTTCCAGCACCGGGCGGAGGCTCTTGCCTTCGACGCGTTTGTCGGGCTTGAGGTCGCAGAGGTCGGCGACGGTCGGGTAGAGGTCGACGAGTTCGGCGACGCGCTTGGTGGCCCGTCCGTTGGCGGGATTGCCCGGGTCACGAATGATGAACGGTACGCGGGCCGAGTCTTCGTAGAGGGAGCGCTTCTGCCAGAGGCCGTGCTCGCCGAGGTTATACCCGTGGTCGCTGATGAACACCACGATGGTGTCCTTCTCGAGGCCCTGCTTCTTCAGCTCGGCCAGCACCAGGCCGAACTGGGCGTCCATGAAGCTCATCGAGGCAAGGTAGGCCTGCTTGGCGGTGCGCTGGGTGTCCTCGGACATCCCATAGTGGGCGACGGCGGTGTTGGAGAGAGCCACGGCGGGTTTCGTCTCACGGTTGCCGTCGGGTTCCTTGGCCAGCTGCACCTTATCCTTCGGGTATTGGGCGAAGTAAGGCTTCGGCGCGACGTAGGGCGTGTGCGGACGGAAGAAGCCGACCGCGAGGAAGAACGGCTGATCGCGCTTCTGGCGGAGGAAGTCGACCGCCTGCGCGGCGATCTTGCCGTCGGTCTGTTCGGCATCGGTGCCGTCGGCGGCGAGCCAGCTCAAGGTGCCACCGTAATTACCCGAGCCCACGAGGATCTGGCCCATCTTGCCCGTGTTCTTCGGTGCGGCCGAGCCGGCCGAGACGCCGATCGAGAAGATCTTGTCTTCGTCATCGCAGTCGCGGCCGCGGGGATTCCAGACTCGTTCCCACGACTGCGGGTCGTCGAGGCCGTTGGTGCCGATCTCCTTCGGCACGCCGTAGTGGTAGAGCTTACCGATGCGGGCGACGGCGTAGCCGTTGTTCTTGAACAGCTGAGGCATGGTCACCATGTCGGGGATGACCTTGCGGAACTCTTTCGCGTTATCGTAGACGCCGGTGGTGTCAGGGCGCAGGCCCGTGAGGAAGGAGGTCCGGCTCGGGTTGCAGAGGGCGTATTGGCAGTAGGCGCGGTCGAAGCGGACGCCGGAGCGGGCGAGGGCGTCGATGTTCGGCGTCAGCGCCGGACCGCCGTAGGTGCCCATGCGGGTTCCGCAATCGTCGGAGACAAGCAGAAGGACGTTCTTCCGAGGTGCCGCGAAAAGCGACAGACACGCAAGGAAGAGAGCGGCGGCTGGGGTGAGGCGCATGGACCCATTTAGGGGACAAGTGGGCACGTGGGCAAGGGGGCACCTGGGGCTAGGGCTAGGGCTGGGGCTAGGGCTAGGGGCGAGAGAGGTAGCTAAATGAAAGGGGCTAGGGCCATTTCTAGCCCTAGCCCCGTCTCTGCCCCTAGCCCGCCGACGCTTCGCGTCGGTTAGACTTCCCAGTCGTCGCCTTTGCCTTGGAGGACCTTGTCGATCGCCGCGAGGACGAGGTCGACGGCTTCTTCCTGCGAAGTCTGGTCGGTCTTGATGTGGACCTCCGGAGCTTCGGGGGCCTCATACGGGGAGGAGATGCCGGTGAATTCGGCGATCTCGCCACGGCGGGCCTTGGCGTAGAGGCCCTTCACGTCGCGGGATTCGCAGACCGCCAGCGGAGCGTCGACGAAGACCTCGAGGAACGTGTGGTTCGCGAGGGCGGCGCGAGCCTTGGCGCGGTCGGCGGCCAACGGGGCGATGAGCGTGACGAGGGTGATGTGGCCCGTGCCGGCGAAGAGGCCGGCGACGGCGGAGGCGCGGCGCACGCTTTCGGCGCGGTCGGCGGCGGAGAAGCCCAGGTCGCGGTTGAGCGAGACACGGAGGTCATCGCCGTCGACCCGGATCACGTTGCGGCCGGCGTCGAAGAGACGGCGTTCGACGGCTTCGGCGATGGTCGACTTACCCGAGCCGGAGAGGCCCGTGAACCAGACGACCGCAGGCGGATGGCCGGCGCGGGCGCCCCGTTCGGAGGCGGTGACCTTGCCGGAAGGCGCGTCGGTCTTCGAGACGGCGTCGAGGATGATGCCGCCGCCATGGATGCGGCCGCTTTCCTCGAGGGCGAAGCGACCCGTGATGGGGCACTCGTTATGCAGGTCGAAGGCGATGTTGCGGGTGGCGCGGACGACCACTTCGCAGATCGAGTCGCGCGGGACGCTGTCGGCTTCCTTGGACTCGAGCGTCGAGGCGTCGGTCACCTTGACGATCTTCGCGATGACCGCGTCGACGTTCTGGGTGAGCAGGCGCAGGCGGTAGGTCTTGTTCGGCACCAGCGGTTCCTTGCCCAGCCAGAAGATGCGGGCGCGGAATTCGCGGCCGACGCGCGGCTGGTTGGAGGGGTGCGAGGCCACCTGCCCGCGTTCGACGAAGATCTGCTCGGAGAGCGTCACGCTGGCGGAGCCGCCCGTGCCGACGACCGTACGGGACTCCGGCCCTGGCCAGTCTTCGAAGGTGCGGACCGTGCTGCGACGGCCGCCGGGCTGGAAGATGAGCTCGTCGCCCGGGCGGATGGCGCCGGCCTCGACGCGACCGGCGATGATGCGGCGATGGTCGAAGCGGTAGATGTCGGAGACCGGCAGGCGCAGGGGCAGGCCGGTGAGGTCGTCCTCGTGCGAGAAGGCGTCGAGGGCTTCGGTGACCGTCGGGCCCTTCCACCAAGGCATCTTGGCGGCGCGCTGGACGACGTTCTCGCCGTGCTTGGCGGCGATCGGGATGAAGTGGACGGCGGTGAGGCCGAGCGTCTTCAGGAAGGCCGAGTATTCGGCGACGATCTTCTGGTAGGTGGCCTCGGAGTGGTCGACGAGGTCCATCTTGTTCACCAGCACGACGAGCTGCTTCACGCCCAGGAGGGAGAGCAGGAACGCGTGGCGGCGGGACTGGTCCATGACGCCTTCCTTGGCGTCGATGAGGAGGAGGGCGGCGGAGGCGCTGGCGGCGCCGGTCACCATGTTCTTGAGGAACTCCTTGTGGCCCGGGGCGTCGATGATCGCGTAGGCGCGCTGCTTCGTGCGGAAGAAGATGCGCGTCGTGTCGATGGTGATGTTCTGTTCCTGCTCTTCGATCAGGGCGTCGAGGAGGAAGGCGTATTCGAACTCCATGCCTTCGATCGCGCAGTTCTTGCGGACCTGCTCCATCTTGCCGTTGGGCAGGGAGTCGGTGTCATGGAGGAGGCGGCCGACGAAGGTGGACTTTCCGTGGTCGACGTGGCCGACGACGACGACGTGCATCTTGCGATGGTCTTCGGCGGTGGTTTGAGAGGTGCTCACTTTGGAAATGGTTTGGGGGTTGGCGATTAGGTCAGGCGGCTCACATGAAGCCCTTGGCGCGGAGTTCCTGCATGGAGTTGCGACCGACGTGGTCCTGGGCGCGTCCGGCGCGTTCGCTGGTCTTGGTCAGCTTCAGTTCTTCGATGACCTCGTCGATGTTGCTGGCCGGGCTGTCGACCGGGTGCGTGATCGGATGGCAGCCGAGGGAGCGGAAGCGCTTGCCGTTGCGGGCGAAGTAGAGGGTCGGGTTCGGGATGTTCTCGCGGCGGATGTATTCCCAGATGTCGAGCTCGGTCCACTCCAGGAGCGGCTGCACGCGGACGTGGCCGCCTTCCGGTGCGGAGCTGGCGAACTGGCCCCAGAATTCCGGCGGCTGGTCCTTGTAGTCCCAGTTGCCTTCGGCGGAGCGAGGGGAGAACCAGCGCTCCTTGGCGCGGGTCGGGTCTTCGTCGCGGCGGATACCGGTCACGAGGGCGTCCCACTTGAATTCATCGATCGCGGCCTTGAACGGGACGGTCTTGAGCTCGTGCGTGACGGTCACCGGGTCGTGCGTGGCGTAACCGATGCCGCGACGGATGGCGTCTTCGTTGACGCGGACGATGAGGTCGATGCCATGGATGACCTTGGCCTTCTCGCGGAACTCATACATCTCCGGGAATTCGTAGGTCGTGTCGATGTGCAGGAGCGGGAAGGGGATCTTGCCGCAGAACGCCTTACGGGCGAGCCAGATGAGGACGTTGGAGTCCTTGCCCATGGACCAGGGCATGCAGACGGAGCGGAAGTTGGCGAAGGCTTCGCGGAAGACGTGGATCGACGTCTGTTCGAGGCG
>JBJOMV010000037.1:0-17516 GCA_046052185.1 Verrucomicrobiota bacterium
CTGCGTCGCCTCACCGCCGCCGAGTCCGCCTATTCCACGAAGGAAGCCACCTTCAATCGCCGCTGGGGCGCCTATGGTCAGCCGGTGAAGTGGAACCTCTTCGCGGGTGAGAATCCCCGCGCCCAGTGGTCCGAACGCTTCCTCGTCGAAGGCGCGGACGAAGCGCTCGCCCGATGGGCCGCCACCGATCAGCCGAAGGGCTGGCTGGCCTACCGCGTCGCGCAGCAGGGCACGACGGCACCGGTCGCGCATCGCCATGACTTCGCCGAAGCCGAAACGCCGACCGACCTCGCCCCGGCTTCCTTCAACCGAACCGACGTCCTGCGCTCCGGCCTGCGGATCGTCGCGCCGGGAGGCAAGATCGGCCCCGTCGTCGCGCCGGTCGCGCTCAAGGGCGGCCAGCTCGTGCGTCTGCAGTTGTGGACCTGGACGGCCGAACTGCCCGTCGCCGAGAACCAGCTCGTCGTGACCCTGCGCTTCACCGGTCCGAACGCCCGTTCCGAAATCCGCCAGGTCTGCCAGTCCCGCCAGACGATCGTCCCGGCCGTCGTGCCGGCGTGGGCCACCGGACTCGAATATGAGCTGAACTTCACCGGCGGCGCCTTCCCGCAGGAAGCCACCGTGCAGCTGATCGACCTGCCTGCCGCCGCGGCCCGCTGATGTTCAAGCGCGCGTTCGATATCGGCTTCTCGCTGGGCTGGCTGATCTTCTTCAGCCCGCTCCTGCTCGTCGTCGCCATCCTCGTGCGCCTCAAACTCGGCTCACCCGTCCTCTTCATCCAGGAGCGCCCCGGCCTCCGGGCGAAGCCTTTCCGCATGGTCAAGTTCCGCACCATGAACGACGCCCGCGGGCCGGACGGCGAACTCCTGCCCGATGATCAGCGCCTGACGGCCTTCGGCCGCTTCCTGCGCGCCACCTCGTTGGACGAATTCCCCGAAATGTGGAACGTCCTCATCGGTGACATGAGCGTCGTCGGCCCGCGTCCGTTGCTCATGCGCTATGTCGCCCGCTATGACGCCTTCCAGGCTCGTCGCATGGAAGTGAAGCCCGGCGTCACCGGCTGGGCCCAGATCAACGGCCGCAACACGCTCACCTGGGAGGAGAAGTTCGCGCTCGATGTATGGTATGTCGATCACCGGAGCTTCTGGTTGGATATGAGAATCGTCGTGAAGACGTTCTTCCGCGTCTTCGCGCGGACGGGCATTAATGCTGGTGAAGGGAAGACGATGGAAGAGTTTCGGGGCAGCCTAAGAGACTAGAGGCCCGCTTGGTGCAAAAGTGCAAATCGGCCTGCGGCCTGTGCAAAGGTGCAAACGTGGGGACACATAACAGGTGACGGGTGCCAGCCACCGGGGCATCAGCCCTCCGGGTGTCGGCCGTTCAGCCTTCGGCAGCCGGCTCCGGGTTTCCGCGGCTGATGGGCGAGTTGCCGACGCCTGAGTTGCCGACGCCTGAGTTGCCGACTCCCGTGGCCGTCACCCGTCACCCTGAGTCGGTTACACTTTTGCACTAGGCACTGCCTTTAGCGCTTAACGCCGAGAGGCCGAAGCACAGGGTCTTGCGTGAGGGGCAGGCTGATCGGCGTCCCCCCGGCCTGCGCCGATTGATATAGCGCAAGGATGAGCTCCACCGCCTTGCGGCCTTCGGCGCCGTCGACGGCGGGCCGCTTGCCCGCACGGATGGCGGTGACGGCGTCCTCGAGATTGGAGCGATGCCAGGCATGGCCGATGGCCTTGGGGTCATTGGCGCCCGCGCCACCGCCTTCGGTGGCCGGAGCAAGGACAGCCGCGTCGGAGGGCTGGGGCTTTTCGAATTCGAAGGCGGTCAGCTTGTCGTCGCGGAGGACGGCGGCGCCGGTCGTACCATGGATGCGTATCTCGGCCGGGAAGCCCGTGCCGGACCAGCAGGCCGTGGAACTGGCGAGAGTCGCGCGACAGCCGTTGGCGAATTCGATCCAGCCGGCGGCGATGTCCTCGACCTCGATGCCGTCGTGGGCGACGAGCCCCGCCGTGGCGGAGACGCGTTTCGGTTCACCGAGGAACCAAAGTAGGAGATCGATGGTATGGATGCCTTGGTTCATCACGGCGCCGCCACCATCGAGGGCAAAGGTACCGCGCCAGGCCGCGGAATCATAATAGGCCTGCGTGCGCCACCAGGGTATGAGTGCTCCGGCCAGAGTCAGCTTGCCGAATCGGCCCGCCGCCAGGGCCGCCTTGAGCGCGACCGCGCCGGCGCCGAAGCGACGCGGCAGGATGCCGGCGACGGTCACGCCGGCTTGGGCGCAGGCGGCGTTGAGTTCGTCGCAACGGGCGAGCGTCACTTCGAGGGGCTTCTCGACGACGACGTGCTTGCCGGCCTTGGCGCAGGCGAGGGCAGGGGCGAGGTGGTCGCCGCTCGGCGTGCAGAGGCAGACGATGTCGACGTTCGGATTGGCCAGCAGTGCCTCTGGCGTCTCAGCGAAAGCGATGCCGTGCTTGGTGGCGAAGTCACGTCCCTTGGCGGGCGAGCGATTGTAGGCGGCGACGAGCTTCACGCCGGTGATTTCGGCGAGCGCCTTCGCGTGGAACTCGGCGATCATGCCGGTTCCCCAGATGCCGAAACCAAAGGGCTTTTGGGACATGCGTTTACCTTAGGAGCGCTGGGCTGGGGCGGAAGAGTAAATGACGATCGCCCCCTCGCGCTCGTGCAAAAGTGCAAACGTAAGCTCAGAGTACAGAGTATCGAGTATGGAGTATCGGGGAGTGCTTGCCTTGGGTAGGGTCAGCACTGCGTGCTGACCAAGGTATTATCGGTTAAAACGGGCAGGGTCGGGACCGCGTCACGACATAGCTGCATCGTGATGCCCGCTTCAGGTGACGGGTGCCGGCCACCGGGGCATCAGCCCTTCGGGTGTCAGCCGTTCAGCCTTCAGCAGCCGGCAACAGGCTCCCGCGGCTGAGGGCCGAGATGCCGACGCCCGAGTCGCCGACTCCCGTGGCCGTCACCCTGAGTTGGTTGCACCTTTGCACTTTTGCACAGGAGCTTTGCTCCGATTTGCACCTTTGCACCATAAGGGGCCGCCTTTTTTCTGGCTTCAACGCCCCTCTTCCTCGAAATTACCGACCACTGCTTATGCGTATTTTGGTCACCGGCGGCGCGGGCTTCATCGGGTCGAATCTGACCCGCCTTCTCGTCGCGGGCGGGCACGCCGTCACGGTCGTCGATAAGCTCACCTACGCGGGCAATCTGTCCTCCCTCGCCGACCTGCAGGGCAAGTCGGGCTTCACCTTCGTCCAGGCCGACATCTGCGACGCCGAGGCCATGCGCCGCACCTTCGCCTCCGCCCAGCCCGAGGCTGTCATGCATCTGGCTGCGGAGTCCCACGTCGACCGTTCGATCGACGGCCCGGGTGAGTTCATCGCCACCAACGTCACCGGAACCTTCCAGCTCCTCCAGGCAGCCCTCGGTCACTGGCGTTCCCTTTCAGGTGCGGCCAAGGACAAGTTCCGCTTCCTGCACGTCTCGACCGATGAGGTCTTCGGTTCCCTAGGGCCGACGGACCCGGCCTTCAACGAGTCGACCCCGTACGACCCGCATTCCCCTTACAGCGCCAGCAAGGCCTCGAGCGACCACCTCGCCCGCGCCTGGATGGATACCTACGGCCTCCCGGTGGTCGTGACGAACTGCTCCAACAACTACGGCCCGTACCAGTTCCCGGAGAAGCTCATCCCGGTCGTCATCCTGAAGTGCCTGCGCGGCGAGGCCATCCCGGTCTACGGCAAGGGCGAGAACATCCGCGACTGGCTGTATGTCGACGACCATGCCCGCGCGCTCCTCGCCGCGGTCGAGAAGGGCCGCCCGGGCCGCACCTATTGCATCGGCGGCGACAACGAGCGCCGGAACATCGACCTGGTGAAGCTGCTCTGCTCGCTCCTCGATGAATTCCGTCCGCGCGCCGACGGCAAGCCGCACGACTCCGCGATCACCTACGTCACCGACCGTCCCGGCCACGACCTCCGCTACGCCATCGACGCCCGTCGCGCCCGAGCCGAGCTCGGCTGGGCTCCGCAGGAGGATTTCCAGAGCGGCTTCCGCAAGACCGTCCGCTGGTACCTCGACAACCCCGCGTGGATCCAAGGCATCCTCGACGGCTCCTACCGACTCGAGCGACTCGGCAAGATCTGACTCTCATGAAAGGCATCATCCTCGCCGGAGGCTCCGGCACCCGTCTGCACCCTCTGACCCAGGTCATGAGCAAGCAGCTCCTGCCGGTGTACGACAAGCCGATGATCTATTATCCGCTGTCCGTGCTGATGCTCGCCGGCATCCGGGAGATCCTGATCATCTCGACCCCGCAGGACCTGCCGCGCTTCCGCGAGGTGCTCGGCGACGGCGCGCGCCTCGGCTGCCGCTTCGATTACGTCGAGCAGGCCGTCCCGAACGGCCTCGCCCAGGCCTTCGTGCTCGGCGAGAAGTTCATCGGGTCCGACGACGTGTGCCTCGTCCTCGGCGACAACATCTTCTACTCCGCCGGCTTCGGCGAGCTCCTCAAGTCCTGCCGCCAGCCGCAAGGCGGCGTCGTCTTCGCCTATCACGTCAAGGACCCCGAGCGCTTCGGCGTGGTCGAGTTCGACGCGGCCGGCAAGGCCGTCTCCATCGAGGAGAAGCCCAAGGCGCCCAAGTCCAGCTTCGCCGTCCCAGGCCTTTACTTCTACGACAACTCCGTCGTCGGCATCGCCAAGGCCCTCAAGCCTTCGGCCCGCGGCGAATACGAGATCACCGACGTCAACCGCGAGTATCTCCGCCAGGGCAGGCTGAGCGTGAAGGTCCTGCCGCGCGGCACCGCCTGGCTCGACACCGGTACCTTCGATTCGCTCCTGCAGGCCTCGCAGTTCGTCCAGATCGTCGAGGCCCGCCAGGGTTTCAAGATCGGCTGCATCGAGGAGATCGCCTGGCGCCGCGGGTACATCGACGACGTCCAGCTGCTCAAGCTCGCCGAGCCCATCGCCAAGTCCGGTTACGGCGAATACCTCAAGGCCCTCGTCGGCCAGCAGAAATGACTCAGCTCGCCGAGCTCAAGGCACTGGCTGCCCGCGGCGATGCCCGCGGAAGGCTGGCGGTCGCCCAGCTCGGAGCCGAGCTGCCGTTCGTCGCGCGACGCGTGTATTGGATTCATGGTGCCAAGCCTGGAATCCGCCGGGGCTTTCATGCCCATAAGCGGCTGAACCAGCTGTTCGTGTGCGTCGCAGGCTCCTGCAAACTGTCGCTGAGCGACGGCAAGAAGGAAGAGACGATCGACATGACGGCCTTCGGTTCTGCCCTCAGCGTCGGCCCCGGCCTGTGGAGGGTCATCTCGGACCTCAGTCCCGACTGCGTGCTGATGGTCCTGGCCGACCGGCCTTACGAAGAGGATGACTACATCCGTGACTTCGCCGCGTTCAAGGAGACCTGCGTCCATGGCTGATACTTTGGCGACAATCCTGCCCTTCATCGACCGATCGGACGCGCGCGGAGGCCTTTCGATCATCGAAGAAGGAGCCGGCCTGCCTTTTCGCGTCCGCCGGGCCTATTGGGTCTACGGCACGTCTCCCGGCGTCTCCCGGGGCTTTCATGCTCATCGACAGTTGCAGCAGATCTGCTTCTGCGTTGCCGGAAGCGTGAGGATGGAGCTTTTCGACGGACGGAGGGAAGAATCCGTGCAGCTCAAGCCCGGCATGGGCGGCTTAATGCTTCCGCCGATGCTGTGGCACGAGATGCACGATTTCAGCGCGGACTGCGTTCTGACGGTCCTAGCCGACGCCGAATACGACGAGTCCGACTATATCCGCGACCGCGACCAATTCATCCGCCATGTCCATTCATCCTAGTTCGGACGTCCAATCGAAGCAGATCGGGGAAGGCACCCGCATCTGGCAGTATGTGGTCATCCTGCCCGGAGCCGTCATCGGCCGCGACGGGAACATCTGCTCGCACTGCTTCATCGAGAACAAGGTGGTCGTCGGCGACCGCGTCACGGTCAAGTGCGGTGTCCAGCTCTGGGACGGCGTCACGCTCGAGGACGACGTCTTCGTAGGACCGAACGCCACCTTCACCAATGACCGGTATCCGCGTTCGCGAAATTCCGGCTTCGATATGCTGAAGACCTTGGTAAGGAAGGGGGCCTCGATCGGAGCCAACGCGACGATTCTCCCCGGCATCACCATCGGCGCCGGCGCGACGGTAGGCGCTGGCGCCGTCGTGACCAAAGACGTTCCTGACGGGGTCACGGTGGTCGGCAATCCAGCCAGACCTATTCGATGAGGCCGCCTAAGCGACCGAAGTTCCGGGGCACCCGTCATGCTGCCAGCTGAAGCCCATACGTCTGCGATCGAAGAGTTTCTCCGCGGACGTAGGCTGGAAAAGACGACGCTGCGCATGGCCGGGGAAAGCGATGCCTCCTTTCTCCTCGGCCTACGGCTCGATTCCGCACGCAATCAGAACATTTCCGCGACGAGCAGCGACCTCGGCGCCCAGGTGGCTTGGATGCGAGCGTATGCCGTCCGTCAAGCCGCCGGGCAGGAGGCTTATTTCGTGATTGAGACGTCAGGCGAGCCACAGGGTTCGCTCCGTCTCTATGACTACCGCCCGGCGGACGACTCTTATTCTTGGGGCAGCTGGATCATCCGTCCCGGAGCCCCCGCCGACACCGCCATCCGCTCGCTGATACTCGCCTACGACCTGGCGTTCGGGCCGCTGGGTTTTTCCAAGGCGCGCTTCAATGTCCGTGCGGCCAATACGAGCGTATGGAAGTTCCATGAGAAGACTGGCGCTAAGCCCGTCCGTACCGACGGCTTTGATCGCCTATACGAGTACCAGGAGCCTGCGTACCGGTCAGCCAGGACCTGGCTTATTAAATTCGCCCAATTGCAGGGCGGCCTATGAGCACTGACCAGCAAGACCCTGCGGCATACAATTATGTCAGGCGACCCTGGACGAAGGGAAATCTCGCCAAGTTCCCCGAGTCCGGCAACTTTCTCTCCAGTAACGCATGAAACGGATCTTCCTCAGGCTAGGTAATAGCTTCCGCAAGAGGCAGCACGCGTTTCTTCTCTGGCTGCATAGCCGCGATGGCGGCATAGTCAAAGAAGGGGATCTCCGGCTGAACGTGCCTTTGTGTTGTGACGGCCTGGGGCATGTCCAGCTAGGTGCCGGCATAGGTATCGGCTGGCGTTCGGCACCGATGCTCGGCGATGGAATGGTCAGGCTGCAGGCCCGCAGCCAAACTTCCCGAATTACGGTCGGCGACGGCACCTATTTCTCCAACAACGTGCAGGTCATCGCTGAGACCAACGTCCGCATCGGCACCAAGTGTCTCATCGGAGATGGGGTTCTTATCATGGATTCCGACGGACACAATCTCACGGCAGAGCGCCGTCACGATGGACCTTCGCTCGCCGCCGACATTGTCGTCGATGACAATGTATTCATCGGTAGCCGGGTCATCGTCCTCAAGGGCGTGACCATCGGCAAGGACAGCGTAATCGGCGCCGGCTCGGTGGTCGTCCGCTCCATCCCTCCGGGCGTCATCGCGGCTGGCAACCCTGCTAAAGTCCTCCGACCTCTCTGAACCAATGAACGTCCCTTTCCTCGACCTCAAGGCCATCAACGCCCGGCACGCCGCCGAGCTGAAGGCCGCCACGTCCCGCGTCATCGATTCGGGCTGGTATGTCCTCGGCGAAGAGGTGAAGGCCTTCGAGGCGGAGTTTTCAGCCTGGGTCGGCTCGCCGCATTGCGTCGGCACCTCCGACGGCCTCTCGGCGCTCATCCTCGCTCTGCGCGGCTGGAAGGAACTCGGCCTGCTCAAGGACGGCGACGCCGTCGCGGTCCCGGCCAACACCTACATCGCCTCGGTACTCGCGATCACGGAGAACCGGCTCCGTCCCGTGCTCGTCGAGCCCGACGAAGACACCTGCAACCTCGGCGCCGGGAAGCTCGCGGCCGCGCTGACGCCGGACGTAAAGGCGGTCCTGGCGGTCCATCTCTACGGCCAGCTGGCCGACATGCCGGCGATCGCGCAGCTCTGCCGCGAGCGAGGCCTGCTCCTGCTCGAAGACGCCGCCCAGTCCCACGGCGCCCACATCGGCGGCGTCAAGGCCGGCGCCTGGGGCGATGCCGCGGCGTTCAGTTTCTACCCCGGCAAGAATCTCGGCGCCCTCGGCGACGCTGGCGCGCTGACCTGCAAGGACGCGAAACTCGCCGCCATCGTCCGGGCCCTTCGTAACTATGGCTCGCACGAGAAATACAAGAATCTCGTCCAGGGTCCCAACGACCGGCTGGACGAGCTGCAGGCGGCCTTGCTTCGCGTGAAGCTCAAGTACATCGACGCCGATAACGCCCGCCGCCGGGAGATCGCCGCGCGCTACCTCCGTGAGATCAAGCACCCCGCAGTCCGTCTGCCGTCCGTCCGTGCCGGCGAGGATTCGCACGTCTGGCACCTCTTCGTCGTCCGCGTCCCCGACCGGCCTGCCTTCCAGCAGCGCCTGCTGGAGAAGGGCGTGCACACGTTCATCCATTACCCGATCCCTCCGCACCACCAGCAGGCCTACGCCAAGGAGCTCGGCCATCTGCAGCTGCCGCTCACCGAGGCCCTCCACCGCGAGGTGGTGTCCCTGCCGATCAGTCCGGTCATGACGGATGACCAGGTGGCCCATGTCATCCGGAGCATATGCTGAATCAAGATCCCGGTGCTGGAGCGAATCCGGCAATCTCCGTCGTCTGCTCTTGCTATAATCATGGCCGGTTCATGGGCGCCTTCCTCGACGCCATGGCCGCCCAGACCGACGGCCGCTTCGAAGTCATCATCATCGACGACGCTTCCGGCGATGACGGCCTCGCCGTGATCAAGGCACGCCATGATCCGCGGATCAGGCTCGTGGCCCGCGAGCGGAACCGTGGTTATTGCGCCAGCCTCAATGACGGCATCCGGCTCGCCCGCGCCGATGTCGTGGCTTTTCTCGCCAGCGACGACCTCTTTCACCCCCGCTACGTCGAGCGCGTGCTCGCCGCCTTCGGGACGAATCCCTCCGCGGCGGCCGTCTATGTCGAACTGGAGAGGATGTCCCCGGAGGGCGTCTCCCTAGGCGAGGTCGGCCGGCTGCCGGCCGCGGTCAGCCGATGGGAGATTCTCCGCCGCTCTTTCTTGGGCAAGAACCAGCTGCCCTCGCCTGGCATGGCGGTCCGCCGGGAGCTGGCCAAGGACATGCTTCTTCCGGAAGGAACGGTGCAATACTCCGATTGGATGCTGCAGAACCGCGTCCTGATGCGCGGTGAAGTCGTGATGATCGAGGAGCCGCTGGTCCGCTACCGCGTGTCCGCCGCCAGTCTCAGCGCCCGGTCCGTCGGCAGCGTGGCCCGTGATCTGCTGGAAACCCGGATCATGATGGATGACTTCCTGCTCATTAAGACCATCGCCTTCTGGGCGCAGGTGTTCCCGGGGGAAATCAAGCCGTACGCCTCGCTGCCCGACCGGCACCTGCCCTACGTCCTCGGGCGGATCGCCCTCCTTTCCGATATCCCCGAGAAGCGCTGCTGGGGCTACGAGACCATCATGCGGCATCTTTCGGAGCCGGGCGTCGCCGAATCCCTGCAGTCGCTCTGTGGCTTCTCGCACAAGGATCTCATGGCCCTGACGCCGACGGACAACGCCCTCTTGGTCGAGGAGTCGAGGCGCCGTCGCCGTCGCGACCGCCGCCTCCTGCGTGCGGCGCTCGCCATCGGCTTCCTGGGACTGCTCGCCGCCCTTTGGTCCGTACTGCGATGAGCAAGCTCCCCATCTTCTTCAGCTTCGACGACGGTTACGTCGTCCCCGCCGCGGTCACGTTCGAGAGCCTGTTAACAAACGCACGGGCAGGGGTCTTCTACGAACTGTTCGTTCTCCATGCCGGCATCAGTTCGGCAAATCAGGAAAAACTCGCCGCGCTGGTGGCTCGGCATGGCAACGCCACGCTCGTCTTCCTGGATGTGGGCGCTACCTTGGAGGCCGCCGGCATCGTCTTCGACGACCGTTCGTTCTGTCTCGGCGAGAGTAAGGCGCAGTTCACGAAGGAGACGCTCCTGCGATGCCTGCCGACCTTGGTCCCGCGGTTCGACGGCTACGATCGGATCCTCTACTCGGACGTCGACGTATGCGTGGTGGATGACATCTCCGAGCTTTTCGACGTCCCCCTCGAGGGCAGCTTCTTGGCCGGTTGCCGCCTGCCGGCGTTGCTCGAAGACCAGACCGCGCATTTTCCCGCCGAGCTGCGCCCGCGCTACGTCGCCGGAGGCATCTGGCTGATGAATCTCCGCCGGATGCGTGAGGCTGACCTCGGGGCGAAGATCCTGCGGATCATGCAGGCGCCTCCTTTCAAGATGCTCTGGAACGACCAGGACGTGATGAACCTGGCGTGCGCCGGCGAAGTGACCTTCCTTAGCTACCGCTACTGCTCGATCCCGCGCTGGCGGACCATGCTGGAGAAGAGCGGCTATGCCGACCGCCATTTCCCCTCCGGCGAACTGCGCGAGGCCATGTTCAGGCCGAAGATCGTGCATTATGCCTACACCAAGCCTTGGAACGGCGCCTGCGAAGGCGAAGAGCTGTGGCACTTCTGGCATCACCGTTCCGGGTTCCCTCCTGTCCGGGACGGAGCCGCCGACGGGGCCAACGTGCGCGTCTACTTGTTCAAGTTCCTCCGCCTCCCGGATTGGGCCGTCCGCTCCGTGGTGCGACACGGCGAGATGAACATCAAAGTCTTCGGATTCGTCCTGCGTATCAAACTTCGCCGGATCGCCGACGGCTGAGCGCCGAGGCTCTCACCGGCGGCAGGCGTCGGCGAGACCATACCCGAAACGGCAGGCTTCCTTCTTGGCCCGGGAGAGGAAGAGCCGGAGCGACTTCACGAAGCCGCGACCGGAGCGGTCCCGGTCCTGATAGCCGATGGTGCTGGTCGTCGTCGCGACCGGAGCGAGGATCACGGGCAGCGGCCGGACGCCGCGGATCCGCAGGCCGGTCTCCCAGGGACGGTCGAGCGCGTGGTCGACCTGCTCCGAGATCGGCAGCATCGATTTGAGCAGGGTCTGCGCCGCATGACGGTTGACGGCGTAGGCGGCGGACGAAGTGGTCCGCGTGAGGTGCACGACGAGGTGGTGGCCGGATCCGAGCGCCCGCTTGCGGACGGGCGCGCCGCCGTGGAAGCAGAACAGTTTGACGAGGTCCCAGTCGTCCTTCTCGCCCAAGGCGCGGAGGACTTCGGCGCAGCCCGGGAGCACCTCGACGTCGTCTTCGAGGATCACGCACCAAGGAGCGTCCGTCCGCAGGAAGGCCTCCATGGCCTTGAGGTGGCTGAGATAGCAGCCGACTTCGCCCGGTCGCGGCTCCTCCCGCCGGTTACGCCAGGCGTAGGCCTGCGCGTCGACATACCCGCGCCAGTCCGGCAGCTCCTTCCCGATCACCGCGGGGAGCCGCTCGAAAGTCATCCCCTGCGACGCGAGGGTGGCGCCGACGGAAGCCATGCGTTCGACGTCGCGGTCCAGGTTGATCACGTAGACGGGGGGCATGTCCGAGTATTATCTCGATATTCTTCCTGGTTATTTTATCAACCTTTCATCTCCAATGCGGATCTGGTCCTCCCTCCGTTGGCGCGCTCTGGCCTTGGCCCGTGCCTGCGGCTATCAAGGCAACCCCCGCTTGTTCGGGGTCGAAGTCCCGCTCCGCCTCGTGCCCTCGAAGGTCATCCTCGGCCAGCTCGACGCCGGCTCCTACGAGGCCAAGGAGGCGCGCTATATCCGCGCCTACCTGCCCGCCGGGGCCCAGGTGCTGGAGCTCGGCGCAAGCCTCGGCATCGTCTCCTCGATCATCCTCGGACGTCGTCCCGCCCGGTTGGTGTCTTACGAAGCGGTCGGCGCGCTGGCCGACGTCGCCCGTCAGGTCGTGGCCTATAACCATCCGTCAGCCCCTTGGGAATTGGTGCATTGCGCCATCGCGGACGAAGGCGTCGCCGAGGTCGCCTTCGACTGGTCGCCGGAATACACCCAGGGCGGTTCGGTCGCCCGTGCCGGCGGCCCCGCCCGACTCCGCGTGCCGGCCGCCTCGCTGGCGACGGTCATCGCCCGGCACGGCCTGCCGGATACGGCTTGGCTGGTCATGGACATCGAGGGGATGGAATGGGAACTGGCCCGCCGGCAGGCCGCCGCGCTGCGGCATTTCGCCGGCATCATCGTCGAGTGCCACGACGTCATGGACGGCGACCGGCGGGTGCCTCATCCCGAAGTGGTCGCCGAACTGGCCAAGGCCGGCTTCGAGGTCGTCGCCCGTCGCGGACAGGTCTCCGTGCTGCGTCGCTTAGGCTGAGCAAAGGATCGCCGGTCAGGCTGGGCTTGCCCTCGGTGTCGGTCGTCGCACTCTGCGAACCGATGCGGATCCTCCACCTATGCAAGATGGACGCCGGGGGAGGCGCCGCCGACGGCTTCATGCGGATCCATGAGGCCTTACGTGCGCAAGGCCTGGCTTCGACGGCCTACGTGATGAAGCAGAAGCGGTCGACCCCGGACGTCGTCGATGCTTCGAAGCTGTTGGGGCCGCTGGGTTCGGCGGCCTGGCAGGGCCGGAGGTTCGTCGCCAAGCTCGGCCGGATCGGCCGGAAGGTCGAAGGGGTCTTCGACTTCGACACCGAAGGAGCCTTCCCCGCCGAAGCGATCATCGCGCATGCCCGCGGCATCTCTCCCCGATGGGACGTGGTCCTCGTGCATTGGCTGGGGGGCTACCTCTCGCCCGCCTCCGCCGTCACGATCGCCGACGCCCTCGGCGCGCGCATCGGGCTCTGGCAGGTGGACATGGCCCACATGACGGGCGGCTGCCATTACAGCCTGGCTTGCGAACGTTATCGAGAAGGGTGCGGCCGATGCCCGGCCCTCGGGTCCTCGGCCGAGGCCGACATCACCCGTCGTCAGGCCGCCGAGCGCGCCGACGTCTGGAGGCGCGCCGACGCCGTCGTGCTCGCGCAAAGCCGATGGTCGGCGCGCAAGGCCGCCGACAGCCATGTGCTGCGCGGGCTTAGGCAAGCGGTGCTGCCCATCCCGCTGAATCTGGAGCGCCTGCCTGTCGCCGTGGACCAACCGGCGGCCCGGCTTCGGTTCGGCCTACCGACGGACGGGCGGAGGATCGCCCTAGTCCGCACGGTCGACCCGCGCACGACTTACAAAGGATTCGGCATTTTTCAGGAGGCCTTGCGGAGGCTCGACCGATCCGGCGTCCGGCTACATGTCGTCGGTGCCGGACCCGCCGGACTCTTCCCGGGCGGACTTAAGAATGTGAGTTTCACCGACCTCGGGCATCTCTCCGGCGAGGAGGCCATGTCTGCCGCCTATCAGGCCGCCGATTTCTTCGTCTGTCCGTCGATCGATGACGCCGGCCCCATGATGATTCCCGAGGCGATGGCCGCGGGGCGTCCGGTGCTCTCGACCTCGGTCGGGATCGCCCCGGACCTGATCGTCGAAGGCGAGAATGGTTCGCTCTGCGGTCCGCCCGGCGACCCGGAGGCGCTTTATCTCGGGCTGCGTCGTTACGCCGAGCTTCCGGCGGAGAGCGTCCGCCGGCAAGGCCTGGCCGCGGCCCAGGTGCGTGACGCCTTATCGCGCGCGCGTTTCGCCGAGCGGCTCAAGGAGGCTTTCCGCGCATGAAGTACGCCTCGGTCCTTTATCGCGACTACGCGGAGAACAGCCTGTTCACCCCGGGCGCCGGGGAGAACAACGGGGAGTTCTATCTGCCGTATGCCAAGCTGCGCGAGCGCTTCCTGGCCGCGGGCATCGAGCTCAATACGCCGGATGTGAACGCCGGACGCGAGGTCGCGTTCGAACTGCATATCAACTGCCGCCGCCAGGATCCGTCCGCCCGGGCCTACGTCTACCTCTACGAGAACCCGCTCATCCGCCCGCTCAACCGCGACCGCGTCGCGCTCGCCCGTTATGCGAAGTGGTTCGCCTGGGACGGCGCCCTCCGCGACGACCCGCGCACGGTCCCGCTCCTTTATCCTAACCGCTTCGACACCGAGGGCTGGAACGGCCCGGAGAAGCGCCCGCTCTTCTGCGTGCTCGTCGCCTCCAACAAGGCGCTCACGGTCGTCGACCCGCGCGACCAGTACCAGGCCCGCGTCCGGATCCTGGATTGGTATGAACGTAACGCGCCGGCCGATTTCCATCTCTACGGCCGGGGCTGGGACCGCCCGGCCGCGCTGCCCGGCCGCTGGGGCCGCGTCCGCAACCAGTTCCGCAAGCTCCTCGCCCGGTTTCTCCCCGCGAAGTCGCCTTACGCCACCTGGCGCGGCCCGGTCGACGACAAGATCGAACTGCTCACCCGCGCCCGCTTCTGCTTCGCCCACGAGAACTGCCGCGACCTCGAAGGGTACGTGACCGAGAAGCTCTTCGACTGCTTCCGCGCCGGCTGCGTTCCGGTCTACGTAGGCCCGAAGGAGATCGCCGAGCTCGTGCCGACGGACTGCTTCATCGACGGCCGGGCTTACGCGACGCCCGAAGCGCTCGACGCCTTCCTGCGTACGGTCGACGACGCCGCCTACTGCGGCTACCAGGAGCGGATCCGCGCCTTCCTGCTCTCCGAGAAAGCCAAGCCGTTCTCCCAGGACCATTTCGCGGAAGTGCTTGCCCGCGAGATCCTCGCCGACCTCGCCGCCGCTCGATGAGCCTTCCATCCGTCAGCGTCATCTTCATCGCCTACAAGCAGGCTGATTATGTGAGGGCGGCCCTGCGGTCCGTGCTCACGCAGGACCTGGCGGACTATGAGGTCATCATCGGCGAGGACGCTTCGCCCGATTCGACCCGGAGTATCATCGAGGAAGAGGTCGCCGCCTATCGTGGTCGAGCCCGTGTCCGGCTGCTCCCTCCGACGAAAAACCTGGGTATCGTCGGCAACTTCAACCGCTGCGTGGCGGCGGCCTCCGGCGATATCCTCGTGGCGGCCGCCGGGGATGACGTCAGCCGTCCGCACCGGCTCCGCCACGTCGCGGAGTTCTTCCGCGACCATCCGGACTGCTATGCGCATTACGCCAACGCGCGCCTCATCGACGCCCAGGGCGACGTGCTGCGGGCGTCTTGGTATCATCATGCGGGGGTCGTCCGGAGCGCGTTCGACCCGCGGTCGATGCACGTCTACCAAGGCGTCAGGTTCTGCGGCGCCACCGCGAGCTACCGCGCCGCGGTCCATCGCCGCTTCCCGCCCATCGGCGGGCGTTACGGCGGCGAGGACGGCCCGTCCGTCATCCGATCCCTGCTGCTCGGCGCCGTCGCGGTCGACGCGGAGATCCTCGTGGATTGGCGTTGGCACGGCGCGAACGTCTCGCACGGCGGCAAGCCCAAGGGTCTGGACTGGCGCGCCAAGCTGCGGCGCAGCGCGGCCTGGCCGGCCGGCCAGAAGGCCCACCGCCCGGGGTATCTGGCGGACATCGCGCACGCCCTCGAAACCGGCATCGTTTCTCCCGAAAAGGCGGAGCGGTTCCGCCGGCTGACCGAGAGCCACCACGCGAAAGCCTCCGTGAAGTTCCATTGCACCCATCCGAACGCCCGGTGGCGGGCCATCGGTTGGGCGGTCCGCCGTTTCTGGCAGGTCTCGCCCCGCGGCTTCGTCTGGAAGGTCCGCTTCCTCGCCAAGGCGCTTGCCAAGAAACTCCTGCCCGGGCCGCTGCGGGCTTTCGTGCTCTTCGACCTCTCGAAGTCCTAGGCCCGCGGGCCGAACTTCCGCTGCGGAGGCTGGGTCGGCGGCACGGGCTCGATCTGCACGCCGGCGCAGGCCGGATGGCGGCCGAAGAGGCCGTAGCTCTCGGTGTCGAAGCGGGTCGTCATGCCGCGGGCCGCTTCGGCCACGAGCACGCGGCCGTCGGGCTGGATGAAGCCGACCTGCACGATCGTCGGGCCGTCGACCTTGCGCGTGTGCGCGACGATTTTCTCGAGGAAGTCGCCGGCGTCCGGGCCAGGCTTGAGGGCGAAGAGGATCTTCTTGATGAGGCTGGGGGCGCGACGGAGCGTGCTGATGGCGTGGGCGCTGAGCGACCACTCGCCGCGCTCTTCACGCCAGTTGAGCCGGGCGTCGACGATGACGTGAGAGCCGTCCATGAGCAGGGGGAGCTCGCCGTCCTTGATCTGCGCGGCGGCATCATAGGCGTCGGAGAACATCATCACGGGGATGGTCACCGAGCGGGAGGCGACGGTGAAGAGTGCCCACGGGCGGTTGTCCTTCTTGGAGATCTTCTTCTCGAGGCCGCCGACGATCCCGCAGATGCGCACGGTGTGCCGCTGCTGCTTGTCGAGGTCCACGCGGTCCGGGGTGACGGTCATCGTGGCGATCGCTTCGTCTAGGCCGTGGTAGTCGGCGAGGGGGTGGCCGCTGAGGTAGAAGCCGAGGAGCGACTTCTCGCCGTTGAGCATCTCGAGCTTGGGCATCTTCTCCGACTTGCGGAGGATGAGGTCGGTCGGGCGGGCGGCGCCGGCGTCCTCGGCCCCGAGCAGGTCGAAGAGGGAGCCCTGGCCGCTGGCTCGCTCCTTGCGCTCGCCGGCGAAGTGACGGCGGACGGATTCGATGGAGTCGACCAAGTGGCGGCGGTCTTCGCCGGTGAAATCGAAGGCGCCCGCGCGCACGAGACAGTCGAGGGTGCGGGCGTTGAGGTCGAACTCGCCCATGCGGCCCACGAAGTCGGCGAAGTCCTTGAAGGGGCCGTTCTTCTCGCGTTCGGCGACGATATTGCGCGCGGCCTGCTCGCCGACGCCTTTGATGGCGCCCAGACCGAAGCGGATGGCGTTATCCTTCACGACCGGGGTGAAGTCGGTGTCCGACTGGTTCACGTCGGGTCCGAGCGCCTTCATGCCGAGGGCTTCGACCTCCGCCATGAATTCGGCGAGCTTGTCGGCGTTGCCCTGTTCGGACGTCAGCACGGCGGCCATGAACTCGACCGGGTAGTTGGCCTTCAGGTAGGCGGTGCGATACGAGAGGATCGCGTAGGCGGCGGAGTGGGACTTATTGAAGCCGTATTCCGCGAACTTCTCCAGGGTGGCGAAGATCTCCTCGGCCTTCTTCTTGTCGATGTTGTTGGTCGCCTTGGCGCCCTCGACGAAGATCGAGCGCTGCTGCTCCATCTCCTCGCGGATCTTCTTGCCCATCGCGCGACGCAGCATGTCGGCGCCGCCGAGGGTGTAGCCGGCGACCACGCGGGCGGCTTCCATCACCTGTTCCTGGTAGACCAAGATGCCGTAGGTCTCCTTGGCCACCTTCTCGAGGAGCGGGTGCGCGTATTTGACGTAACTGGGGTCGTACTTGCCCTTGATGTAGTCCGGGATGAACTGCATCGGGCCCGGACGATAGAGCGCGATGAGCGCGACGATCTCGTCGATCTGCGTGATGTTGAACTTACGGCAGAGCGACTGCATGCCGCCGGATTCGAGCTGGAACACGCCGATGGTCTTCGCCTCGTTGAGGAGGGCGAAGGTCTTGGGGTCCTCGAAGCCGACCTTCTCGATGT
>JBJOMV010000038.1:0-17289 GCA_046052185.1 Verrucomicrobiota bacterium
CAGGGATGGGTGGCGACCGCGCGCACGCCGCGTCCGAAGGGGATCCAATCTGTCGGGAGCGTCATCAGCGGTAATAGAAGTTGATCGTGACGATGTCGCTCTCGCCGTACAAGGCGACCATATCCGCACGCCAGGCGTCGTAGGGCGCCGGAGCCATCACGGCGTCCTTGCAGGCCAGCGACATCACGCGAGTGACCTCGTTGCTCAGGATCGTGGCATCGGTGACCGTCCCGTCACGGTGCAGGCGGAAACGCACGGTCACGCGACCGCGGTTGACGCCTTCGAACTGGGAACGCTCGATGATGCTCCACCAGCTCGACTGGATGGCCTCGAGCATGCGCTGGGTATAGTCGCCGTACTGGCTGAAACGGGCGTCGATGGCGACCGCGCCGGCGCGGTTGACGCCCACGGAATTACGCAGAAGGAGCCCGGCGGTGCCGGAAGGAATCGAAGCGCGCGGCCGGTCCGGGTCAGCCGGAGTGGGCGCCGGCGCGGCCTTCGGGACGGGGCGGGCGGCGGCCTTGCCGGGACCGGGCGGCGGCGCGGTCTTCGGACCCGCCATGGAGATCGCCGGGGCCGGCGTCGGCTGGGCCTGCGACTGGTCGATCGAACGAGGCTTACCCTGGGCGAGGCGGATTTCGGGCGACGTGCCGGCGGACTTCGGCAAGGCGGAGTTGGAGGGCATCTTCTCGGGCACCGGCTGGGCCGCGGTCTGATTGCGCGAGGAAGTGAACGGCGCCGTCTTGGGGACGGCCTGATTGGCCAACGGGTTGGTCTCGGCGAAACGCAGCTTCGCCGGCAGGCGGGCCTCGTCGATCTTCACCGTGGTGGTCAGGACTTCGACCGGACGGACGATCGCGGCGACCTGACGGAAGGTGTCCGGCAGGAGCCAGAGCAGGAGGAGGTGCAGGCCGAGCGACACGATCGCCGCGAAGGCCGCGGCGCGCAGGTCGATGGGATCATCGGGACGCACGCCCCGAAGTTAGGGACGACCCGGACGACTTCAAGCGTAGGACGGCGGGATTATCGGCCGCCGAACTCCTGCGTGAGCGCCGCGAGCGTCCGCCGGCAGTCCTCGCGCGTGCCGATCACGACGTAAAGCTGGTAAGCATAATCGCCGGGCACGATACCGCCGGGCGAGCGGAGGCGGAAGACGCAGTTCCACTTCACCACTTTCTCCCGCGCGAACTGGAACCGACCGTAACCGACGGCGGGCTGACCCGCCGGCGGACGGTAGGGCGAGAAGACCCCCATGGCGTGCGAGCCGGACGGGGTCGAGAGCACGACCGGATCGGACTGCTCGCCATTGCGCCGCGGCAGAGGCACGAGCGTCGCGGTCTTGGCATCGAAACGGAGTTCCTCGCTGAACGACCAAGGCATGTAGCCGGTCAGCCCCTCGACCTGCAGATAAGTATGCGGACGGTCGCCGGGCACGGTGAACTTCACCCGGTAATCGAGCACGTGGTCCATCTTCGACCGACCGATGCGCACCTGCTTGGTCAGGACGTGATCGGAAAGCAGTCGGTCGTTCAAAGCGACGTGACCGCCGGACTTCATCCCCGGGGCCAGCCAATAGGCCATGCGCGTGCGGGTGGTCAGCACGCCGTCGCGGACGGAGAGCTCCTCGAGGCGGCTCGTGGACTTCGGACCGAGCGCGTCGACGACCGAACCGGCCTCGGTCGGGTTGTAGCACTCGACATGATAGACGCCGCCGATGTCGGCGTTGATCGCCGACTGCAGCTGACGGCCGTGGTCGTGCGAGTCGATGAACTCGACGCCGTCCCACTTCACCGAATCGATGGCGCCGGCGAGGCGGCTCGTGGTGCGGATGACGAGCGGCTTGCCGCCGATGAGGCCGGTCAGCTCGGCGTCGCCGCTGACGATCGGCGTCTGCGCGCCAGCCGTCGCGGCAAGGAGCAAGAGCCAGGCCTTCATGCGGTGAGCCTTTCGAGGACACCCAGCGCGGCGAGGCGGGCTTTCACGAATTCGACCGGCAGGCCCATGATCGTCGAGATCGGCCGCTGGTAATCGTCGATGATGATCTCGCGGCCTTCCTGGATGCCGTAAGCGCCGGCCTTGTCCAAGGTGTTCACCAGGCCCTGATAGCGGGTGATGTCGTCTTCGGTGAGCGGACGGAAACGCACCCAGGCGGTGACGTCGTGCGCTTCGTCGACCCCGAGCGCCGGGCAGAGCAGGCAGACGCCGGTATGCACGGTATGCTCGCGGCCCGAGAGGCTACGCAGCATCACGCGGGATTCCGCGAGGTCGGCCGGCTTGTTCAACGCGCGGTCACCGAGGGCCACCGTGGTGTCCGAGCCCAGCACCAAGGCCTCGGGATGCAGACGGGAGACCGCCGCGGCCTTCAGACGGGCGTTGTGCAGGACCATCTGCGCGGGGTCGGTCGACGGATCCTCGTGTTCGGTCACCGCCGCCACGACGACGCGGTGCGGCAGGCCGGCTTCACGCAGGAGCTCGGTGCGACGCGGCGAAGCGGAGGCGAGGATGAACGGAAGCGGAGAAGGCACCTGACCAAGCTGACGGATCAACCCACGGAAGACAACCGCAACAGCCGATGCCGTGTTTCGGAAGCGCACCTCCGCTTTCCGTCATTTACTCCCCCTCCCCTGCCCCTATCCCTATCCCTACCCCCAGCTCTTAACTTCCATGCGCCCCACCCTGCTCCTTCTCGCGCTCCTCGCCTTCTTCCCGGGATTGGCGGCCGACGACAGCGCACGACGCTACTTGGGTAAAGCCGACGCCTGGTTCGCCTCCGCGGAAGCCAAGAAGGTCGCCGACATCATCCTGAGCTATCAGGCCGACGCGGGCGGCTGGCCGAAGAACACCGACACGGTGAGCCAGCCTTACGCCGGTGACCGATCCAAGCTCCAGCCGACCTTCGACAACAAAGGAACCGTCGACGAACTCCGCTTCATGGCGCGCATGGTCAACGCGACGAAGGCCGAGGCCTATCGCGACTCCTTCGATCGCGGCTTGGCTTACGTGCTCAAGGCCCAATACGCGAACGGCGGCTGGCCGCAGTTCTTCCCCCTGCGCAAGGGCTACTACGACCGCATCACCTTCAATGACGGCGCCATGGTGCGCGTCCTGGAATTCGTCCGCGAAGTCGGCCGCGATGAGCGCTACGCCTTCCTCGACGCCAAGGTTCGCGCCTCCTGCCGCCAAGCCTTCGACCGCGGCATCGCCTGCATCCTGAAGTGTCAGATCGTCGTCGAGGGCCAGCCGGCCGTCTGGTGCGCGCAGCACGACGAAAAGACCTTCGCGCCGGCCAAGGCCCGTTCCTACGAACTCCCTTCCTTCAGCGGCAGCGAATCCGTCGGCATCGTCCGGCTGCTGATGAGCCTCGAGAACCCGTCGGCCGAGATCCGCGCCTCGATCGAGGGTGCCGTCCGTTGGTTCGATGCGCATCGGATCAAGGGCCAGCGACTCGAGACCACCAAGACCCTGCTCGGCGGCAAGGACCTGGTGATGGTGCCCGACTCCAAGGCACCCGACCTATGGGCGCGCTTCTATGACCTCAAGACGGGCACCCCTTACGTGTGTGACCGTGACGGCGTCCCCAAGCCCAGCCTGGCCGATATCGGCCACGAGCGCCGCAATGGCTACAGCTGGTTCGGGGAATACCCCCGTGAACTGCTGGCCAAGGACTACCCGGCTTGGAAAAATCGGGTGAAGTAATCGCCCTTGGGGCCGGCTGGGAACTTTCGGCCACGGCTTGCAGTCCCAATCGAAAGCACTCATAAAGAGGGCTCCCCCGATGTCTTTGCGACTGCTCAGCCTGTCTGCCTGCCTGCTGGCCTCGTCCGGCGCCGCCCTCTCGGCCGCTTCCGACGACCTGGCGGAGAAGGCCGTGACCCTCCTGGACGAGCGTTGCTTCAAGTGCCACAGCCACTCCGCCGGCAAGAACAAGGGCGGCCTGGTCATGGACAGCCTCGCCGGCCTGACCACGGGCGGTGACGCCGGTGCGGCCCTCGTCCCGGGCGATCCCGACGCCAGCCTCTTCATCAAGAACATCCTTTCGACCGATCCCGATGTGATGATGCCCCCGAAGGGCGATCGTCTGACCAAGGAGGAAGTCTCCCTGCTGCAGTCCTGGGTCAAGGGCGGCGCCCCCTGGCCGAAGAGCCGCACCAAGGCGCCCGTCGCCGGCCGCTACCTGCCTGGCACCATCGGCGCGAAGGAAAAAGCCTGGTGGGCCTATCAGCCGATCAAGCGCGCCGAAATCCCGGCCGGCGCCGCCGCGCACCCGATCGACCGTTTCATCGACGCCCGCCTCGCCAAGGAAGGCCTCACGCCGTCCGGCGAAGCCGAACGCGCCATGCTCATCCGTCGCGTCACCTTCGACCTGACCGGCCTGCCGCCCACGCCCGAAGAGGTCGCCGCGTTCGTCCAAGACAAAGATTCCGCGGCCTACGATAAGCTCGTGGACCGCCTGCTCGCGTCCCCGGCCTACGGTCAGCGCATGGCCCGCGCTTGGCTCGACCTCGTGCGCTATGCCGACAGCGACGGCTTCCGCATCGACGACTTCCGTCCGACCGCCTGGCGCTACCGCGATTACGTCATCAAGGCCTACAACGACAACAAGCCCTACGACCGCTTCGTGCAGGAGCAGATCGCCGGCGACGAGCTCTTCCCCGGCGACCCCGACGCGCTCACGGCCCTGGGCTACCTCCGCCACTGGATCTACGAATACAACAACCGTGACGCCCGCGGCCAGTGGGAGAACATCCTCAACGACATCACCGACACCACCGGCGACGTCTTCCTCGGCGCCGGCATGCAGTGCGCCCGCTGCCACGACCACAAGTTCGACCCGATCCTGCAACGCGACTACTACGCCCTCCGCAGCTTCTTCAACAACCTCGTGCCCGTCGAGGACCGCGCCGCCTGGACCGAGGCGCAGGCCGCCGAGCACGCCCGCCAGCTGGCGAAGTGGGAAGCGGAGACCAAGGCCATCCGCGACGAGATCGCCGCGCTCGAGAAGAAGTATCGCGACGACGCGACCAAGAAGGCCGTCGAGATGTTCCCGGACGACGTCCAGGCGATGATCAACAAGCCGGCGGCGGAACGCACGCCGTACGAGCAGCAGGTCGCCGCCCTCGCCTGGCGCCAGGTCGACTACGAATACGCCCGCCTCGACCGCTCGATCAAAGGCGAGGCGAGCGTGAAGCACGCCGACCTGAAGCGCCGGCTCGCCGAACACGACAAGCTCAAACCCGCCGAGCCCCCTTACGTCCTGGCCGTCCGCGAGACCGGCGCCCAAGGCCTCGACGCCGTCATCCCGAAGAAGAACACGGTCGTCCCGCCCGCCTTCCTCACCGTCCTCAGTTCGCAGTACCCGGCCCCGCCCGCGCAGATCACGCCGGTCGCCGACGGGACCTCCACCGGCCGTCGCGCCACGCTCGCCCGCTGGCTGACCGACAAGTCCAACCCCTTCACCGCCCGCCTGGCGATGAACCGCCTCTGGCAGCTCTGCTTCCGTCGCGGCCTGACGCCCTACGCCAGCGACTTCGGCAACCTCGGCGAACCGCCCACGCACCCCGAGCTCCTCGACTGGCTCGCGGATGAGTTCATGGCCAAGGGGTGGGACCAGAAGGCGATGACGCGCCTGCTCGTGACGAGCGCCGCCTACCGCCGCTCGAGCCAGCATGCCGACGTCGCGCGCGGCCAGCTCAAGGATCCGCAGAACACCCTCCTCTGGCGCTTCCAGCCTCAGCGTCTCGAAGCCGAGCAGATCCGCGACGCCCTCTACGCCGCCTGCGGTGAACTGAAGGTCGAGAAGCAGGCCGGCCCCAGCGTGATCTACGGCGACCCGGTCCGGAGCATCTTCACGCGCATCATGCGCAATAACCGCGATCCGTTGGCCGACATCTTCGACGCCCCGCAATGGTTCAGCAGCGCCTCCTCGCGCGACGTGACCACAACGCCCATCCAGTCGCTCCTGCTGCTCAACAGCCCGTTCATGCTGAAGCGTAGCGAGAACCTCGCCCGCCGCGTGACTGCCGACGCCCCGGGCGACGAGGCCGCGCAGGTCCGCCGCCTCTACCAGCTCCTCTACGCCCGTGCGCCCACCGCCGCCGAAGCGAAGCGCGCCGACGCCTTCCTCCAGGAAGTCCGTGGCCAACGCACCACCGCCGTCGTCACGGCGGCCATCGCCCGCGACTTCCAGCCGGAGAAGGTCCCCTTCCGCGACGGCCAGGGCGCGCAGTTCGCCGCCGGCCACCGCCGCCCCTTCCTCGCGCCTGGCGCCAAGGAGTCCGACCTCGCCGCCGGCTTCACCATCGAAGCGGTCATCGTGCCGCGTTCGATCAGCGACAGCGGTTCCGTCCGCGTGATCGCCGCGCAGATGGGCAAGGGCAAGGGCGACGGCTACTGGCAGTTCGGCGTCACGGGCCAGAAATCCCGCCGTGCGCCGAAGGTGCTCGTGCTCCAGGCCCATGGCCCGCTCCTCGGCGGGAGCTTCGGCGAAGCGGTCGCCTTCTCCAACCTGCGGGTCGACCTCAATAAGCCATACTACGTCGCCGCCTCCGTCCGTTACGCCACGCCGGAACGCGCGGGTGAAGTCGCCTTCACGCTCAAGGACCTGGCCAACGACGACGAGCCCCTCCTCCACGACAGCGTGAAATACAGCCTCACCGGCGTGAAGACCGCGACGGCGCCCCTGCAGCTGGGCGGCAAGAACGCCGACACCGACGGATCCTTCCACGGCGTCGTCGACGAAGTGCGCTTCAGCTCCGGCGCCCTCCCCGAAGACCAGCTCCTCTATTCGACCGAAGAAGTCCGCCCCTCCACGCTGGGCTTCTGGCGCTTCGAAGCCAAGACCGGCACGATGAGCGACTCCTCCGGCCGCGGCCGCGAACTTTCCGTCGGCGCCGTCAAGGCGGAAGCCGCGCCCAAGGCCGAACACGTGCCGATGGCCGCGCTCTGCCACGCCCTCCTCAACTCCTCCGAATTCCTTTACGTCGAATGAACGACCCCCGCTGCCATCGCATCGAAGCCTCGACGTCGCGCCGCGACTTCCTCTTCAACGCCGGCCTCGGCCTGGGCGCCATGGCCTTCAGCGACCTGCTCGCCAAGGAGATCGTCGTCCCCGCCCCCGGCACGCCCCTGCAGCCCGGCGTCGGCCAGATCAAGCCCCGCGCGAAGAGCGTCATCTTCCTCTTCATGGAAGGCGGCCCGTCGCAGATGGACCTCCTCGACCCCAAACCGCTGTTGAACAAACTGGCCGGACAGCGTCTGCCGGACAGCTTCGGCACGGTCATCACCGCGATGGGCGAAGCCAAGGCCCCGCTCCTCGCCTCGAAGCGCGAGTGGAAGCAGCACGGCCAGTCCGGCCAGTGGTTCTCCGACTGGATCCCGCACATCGCCTCCTGCGCCGACGACCTCGCGGTCATCCGTTCCTGCAAGGCGGACGGCATCAACCACTCCGCCGGCGTCTGCCAGATGAACACCGGCTCGATCCTCGCGGGCAAGCCGTCGCTCGGCTCCTGGATCAACTACGGCATCGGCTCCGAGAACAGTAACCTGCCCGCGTTCATCGTGATGCAGGACAACCAGAACACGGTCATCAACGGGCCGCGCAACTGGGGCGCCGGCTTCATGCCCGCGGGCTACCAGGGCGTGCGCATCCAGGGCGGCTCCGAGCCGATCCCGAACCTCAACACGCCCGAGGCGGTCGCGGCCGACCTGCAGGCCAGCAAGCTCCGCCTGATCAACAGCGTGAACAAGGACTTCGCCGCCCGCTACCCGGACCGCTCCGAACTCGGCGCCCGCCTGGCCGGCTACGAGATGGCCGCGCGCATGCAGGCCGAAGCGCCCGGCGTCGTCGACCTCACCGGCGAGACCGAAGCCACCCGCAAGCTCTACGGCCTCGACGACAAGAACACCGAGAGCATGGGCCGACTCTGCCTCCTCTCGCGCCGCATGGTCGAGCGCGGCGTCCGCTTCGTCCAGATCTACCACGGCGCCGGCTCGAAGTGGGACGCCCACACCAAGATCGAGAGCAACCACGCCGGCCTCTGCGCCTCGATGGACAAGCCCGTCGCGGGCCTGCTCAAGGACCTGAAGTCCCGCGGCCTGCTCGAGGACACGCTAGTCGTCTGGGGCGGTGAATTCGGCCGCACCCCGATGTCCGAGAAGGGCGACGGGCGCGACCACAACCCGACCGGCTTCTCGATGTGGATGGCCGGCGGCGGCGTCAAAGGCGGCCAGACCATCGGCAGCACCGACGAACTCGGCCTGCGCGCCGCGGAGACCCCGTTGCACGTCCACGACCTCCACGCGACCATCCTCTGGCTGCTCGGCATCGACAACATGGGCCTGACTTACCGTTACAAAGGCCGCCCGGAACGCCCGACGCAGAACGAAGGCGAGCCGTATAAGAAGATCGTCGGTTAGGCGGAGCCTAACCGAGGGACAGGGCTAGTGCCAGGGCTTGGGCCAGGTAATAATGGCAGGCTCTAGCCCTAGCCCTGCCCCTGGTCCTAGCCCTTCCTGAGCTTCCCCAACTTCTCCCCGGCGGCCCGCAGCGTCTCCTCCTTCTTGGCGAAGTGGAAGCGAACGTAGCGATGCTCGGGCTCGCGGAAGAACGAAGAGCCGGGCACGCCGGCGACGCCGATCTCCTTGATGAGCCATTCGGCGGCTTCAGTGTCGGTCTTGAAACCGAGCGGCGAGACGTCGAGCAACGAGTAATAAGCTCCCTGCGGCTCGGTGAACTTCAGTCCGGTCGTGGCGAGGATCGACGTGAACAGCGTCCGCTTGGCGGCGTAGAGTTCGCCGAGGCCGGCGTAATACGAGTCCGGCAGCTCAAGGCCCGCGACGGCGGCCTCCTGCAACGGCGCGGCGGCGCCGACGGTCAGGAAGTCGTGCACCTTGCGGGCCTGGGCGATGACGTGCGGGGCGGCCTGCACATAACCGAGACGCCAGCCGGTGATGGAGTATGTCTTCGACAATGAGTTGCAGGTGATGGTCCGCTCGAACGCGCCGGGCAGCGCGGCGAAATGCACATGCTCGTGGGGAGCGTAGACGATGTGCTCGTAGGGCTCGTCGGTGATGACGAACGCGTCGTGCTGTTCGGCGAGCCGCAGGATCGTCAGGAGTTCCTCGCGCGTGAAGACCTTGCCGCAGGGGTTCGAAGGGTTGCAGACGATGATCGCCTTGGGCTTCTGCGCGAAGGCCTTGGCGAGCTCGTCGGGGTCGAAGGCGAAGTCCGGCGCACGGAGCGGCACGTAGATCGGCTCGGCGCCGGAGAGGATCGCGTCGGCGGCGTAGTTCTCGTAGAAGGGCGAGAAGACGATCACCTTGTCGCCCGGATTGCAGGCGGTCATCATCGCGACCATCATCGCTTCGGTGCTGCCGCAGGTGACGACGAGGTGCTGGTCCGGGTCGATGGCCAGGCCGCTGAAGCGCTGGATCTTCTTGGCCAACGCCTGACGAAACCGCGGGGCGCCCCAGGTGACGGCATACTGGTGATGCGGACCGCGCGTAGCCCGTTCCAAGGCCGCCAGGAGTTCCTCGGGCGGAGAGAAATCCGGGAAGCCTTGGGATAGGTTGATGGCCCCGTGCTGGTTGGCCAGACGGGTCATCCCGCGGATGACGGACTCGGTGAAACCGGCAAGGCGGCGGGCGGTCGAAGGCATGGACGCAAGTTAGGACCCCGCTTCGGGCAGGCAATCCTGCGAAAGGGTTGACCCCTCTCGCTACGCCCATGGAATCTTACCCTAGTGGCGGAACCCCATTCGCCCCTCCCCTGTCCCCTTCATCAGATGCGCCGTCTTCTGCCCCTTTTCCTGAGCCTCACGGCCCTTGCCGCCGCTGAGACCGCGCCGGCTTGGACCTTCGACGGCCAGCCTGGCCCGGAACTTTCCGCCGTCGGCAACGTGCGCCTCAAGCAGGCCGGTCCGCGTCGGCCGGATTATCCCCGTTTCGACACCCAGAACGTCGCGTCGACTTTCGACGGCCAAGGCGCCCGCCTGGTAATCAAAGATCCCGGCGCGGACAGCCTCTTCGACTTCAAGAACGGCGACGCCTTCACGCTCGAAGCCTGGGTCCGCCCCGACGGCCTGCGCAAAGGCGAGAACGCCACGATCATCGGCAAGGGCCGCACCGACCCGAAGGCGCCGAACCCGAGCAACCAGAACTGGGCCGTCCGCCTGCGCGTGCTCTACGACACCGCCTGCCTCAACTTCCTCTTCGCCTCGCCCGCCGAGAAAGGCGTGCAGTGGCATCGCTGGACCACCCCTACGGGCTTCCCCAACGACGGCCGCTGGCACCACGTCGCGGTGCGTTACGAATTCGGTAAGCCGGAGAGCATCCGCGGCTGGATCGACGGCAAAGAGATCAAGGGGTCGTGGGACATGGACGGCGCGACGACCGACGCCCCGATCGTCGACGACGCTCCGGTGTGGATCGGTTCCTCACAGGGCGGCCTCCCCAACAGCAGCTTCCGCGGCGCGATCGATGAGATCCGCCTTTACCGCACGCTCGTGCCCTCCGCCGAGATCGCCGGACGCTTCGCCACCACCCTGCCCCCGGTCGTGAAGGCCGAGGTCGCGCAGGTCGGCCCGAGCCCGAATGCCGGCAACGACAGCGCCAGCGGCACGAAGGCCGCCAAAGTCCCGGAAATCGCCCGGACGGCGCCGAAGGTCGACTGGACCACCGTGACCAACGGCCAGGTACGCGTCGAACTCTGCGAGGACTGGCACCCGACCGCCAACGTCTGGCCGGACAAGCCCCTCGCCGTCACCGACAGCTACGTCGCCCCCGCCTTCGGCTTCACCCGCGTGCCTGAGAAATACGTCGACACCGGCGTACGCGCCGAACGCGGCCACCCCTACTTCTTCCGCGCCCTCGGCGTCGTGAAACTCCCCGCCGGCAAACACCGCCTCCTCCTCCGCGGCCGCGGCGCCTCCGCCCTCTTCGTCGACGGCAAGCTCATCGTCAAGACGCCCTTCCCTCCGCCCGGCACCGACAACAAGCCGGTCAAGGCGCAGGACGACTACCTCGACCTCGGCGGAGACTTCCGCTTCGCGCCTCCGGGCAATCGTGACGCCTGGGCCGAATTCGAGACCAAGGGCGGCGAGCATCGCATCATCCTCGAGTCCGTCGTCGGCTACGTGATCAACAACAAGGGATCCCGCCGCCGCCCCGAACTCGGCGAGACCGTCGCCGCGATCTCCCTCGCAGGTCGCACTGATTGGCAGCTGCTTTCGCCCACGGAACCTAATCTGACCTACAACGACGGCGTCTGGGCATTCTACGCCGCACGCGAAGAGGAACGCCTCGCCAAGATCGACGCCGCCGCCCGCGCCGCCGCCCGCGCCCGCCAAGGCGAGTATTGGCAGAAACGTCGTGAAGCCGCGAAGCAGTGGCTCGCGAGCACGCCGGAGACTCCCGTGCCCGCGCTGGCTCCTGGCTTCCCCGCGAACAATCCCATCGACCATTTCCTCGCCGAGAAGATCGTCGCCTACCAGGGCCAGGTGAAGGCCGTGAAGCAAGGCGGCGTCGAGTTCTACGCCCAGATCCAGCCCATCCTCGAGGCCAGCTGCCTCGAATGCCACCAAGGCGGCAAGCCCAAGGGCGGCCTGCACCTCGACACCCTCGCCGGCGCGCTCAAGGGCGGGAAGAGCGACGGCGCGGCCATCGTGCCGGGCGACCCCGCCAGGAGTTCCCTCCTCGCGCGTATCCGTTCCGACGACCCCGACGAGATGATGCCGCCGAAGGGCCATCGCCTCGCCGCCGCCGACATCGCGCTCATCGAACAGTGGATCAAGGAAGGCGCCGCCTGGCCCGAATACCGCCCGCTCTCGACGCGCCTCACGCCGCTGACCGACGACCTCGCCTTCCTGCGCCGCGTGACGCTCGACACCGTCGGCGTGCCGCCCTCCGCCGACGAGATCGCCGCGTTCGCCGCCGACACTGCCGCCGACAAACGCTCCCAAGCCATCGACCGCCTGCTCGCCGATCCGCGCGCCGCCGACCACGGCATGGGCTACTGGCAGGACGTCCTCGCCGAGAACCCGAACATCCTCAACCCGACCCTCAACAATTCCGGCCCCTTCCGCTGGTGGATCTACGAATCGCTCGTCGACCATAAGCCGCTCGACCTGATGGTCACCGAACTCCTGCGCCTCAAGGGCTCGTCCGCCGCCGGCGGCCCGGCCGGCTTCGGCATCGCCTCGCAGAACGACGTCCCCATGGCCGCCAAGGCCACCATCGTCACCACCGCCTTCCTCGGCGTGGAGACCAAGTGCGCCCGCTGCCACGACGCCCCGGCCCACACCGCCAAGCAGGAGCAGGTCTTCGCCCTCGCCGCCCTGCTCGAGACCAAGGCCGTCAAGGTGCCGGCCACCAGCAGCGTCTCGCTGGCGAAGCTGCGCGAAGGCGGCCGCAAGCCCCTGATCGAAGTCACCCTCGAACCCGGCACGGCCGTCGAACCGCACTGGCCCTACCCGGAATTCTCCCAGGAAAGCGTCGCCGACGACCTCGCCCTCGACCCCAAGGATCCGCGTGACCGGCTTGCCACTCTGGTCACCGCGCCGCAGAACGAGCGCTTCGCGCAGGTCATGGCCAACCGGATCTGGGCCCGCCTGATGGGCCGCGGCCTCGTCGACCAGCCTTGGGACTGGGAACGCTCCAAGCACTCCCACCCGGAGCTGCTCCGCTGGCTCGGCCGCGAGCTCGTGCGCAGCGGCTATGACGCCGACCACCTCCGTCGCCTCATCCTGAACTCGCATGCCTACCAGCGCGCGACGGACCTCGCGCAGAAGCTGCCGAACCCGCTCTACGTGGCCCCCGCCCCGCGCCGGCTCTCCGCCGAGCAGGTCGTGGACTCGATGTTCGCGACGACCGGCAAGCCCTTCCGCACGGAGGAGGCCAGCCTCGACATCGACAGCATCCGCGAACAGGCGAACTCCGTCACCCTCGGCCAGCCGCGCCGCGCCTGGATGCTCACCTCGACCTCCAACGAACGCGACCGACCCGCCCTCGCCCTGCCCCGCATCCAGGCCGTCTGCGACGTCCTGGCGGCTTTCGGCTGGCGCGCCAGCCGCCCTGATCCCGTGACCGACCGCGAGTCCTCCGCCAACTCCCTCCAGCCCGCGATCCTGAGCAACGGCACGATGGGCACCTGGATCACGCGCCTCAGCGACGACCACGGCTTCACAACCCCCGCCTTCAGAGCGAAATCGCCGGCCGAGTTCGTCGACACCCTGTTCCTGCGCGTGCTCACACGCCACCCGACCGCCACGGAGAAGGCTAAGTATGCGGCCTACCTCGCCGAGGGCTTCGAGGGACGATGTGTGAGCGTCGCGATCGGCCTGACGCCCGCCGGCAAGCGCAAGCCGGAATATTATGTGTCGTGGTCCAATCACCTCAACGATCTGGCCACCACGGTGCGCATGCAGCAGGAGGCCGCGGCCCGCAAGGGCGACCCGGCCACCCACCAGCTGAAAGAGGCCTGGCGTCGCCGCGCCGAAGACGTCGTCTGGGCGCTCGTCAACTCCCCCGAATTCCTTTACTACTGATCCCATGGACCGCCGCTCCTTCGTCACCGCCCTCGGCCTCGCGCCGTTCGCCGCCTCGCCGCTCTTCGCCAACGCCGGCGCGGCCGGCCCCAAGGGCAAGGCCGAGCACTGCATCTTCATCTGGCTCGGCGGCGGCATGGGCCAGGCCGACACCTTCGACCCGAAGGCGCTCGGTGACAACAAGGCCACGAAGAAGAAGCCCGGCTCGCTGTACCCTTCCATCGAGACTTCCGTCCCCGGCGTGCGCCTCTGCGAGCACCTGCCCCGCACGGCCAAGCTGATGGAATATGTGACCGCGGTCCGCTCGGTGAACCATAAGGTCATCGACGAGCATGCGTTCGCCACGAACCTCGTGCACACCGGCCGCATGATCAGCGGCAACGCCGTCTACCCTTCCATCGGTTCGATCGTCGCGCACCGCCGCGGCGCCGCCGACCCGTCCGTCCCGGCCTACATGCTCATCGGCTACCCGAACGTGAGCCGCGGCCCGGGCTTCCTCGGCATCAAGGACGGCTACATCTACCTCGTCGACACCGAGACCGGCCCGAACGGCTTCACCACCCCGGCCGAGATCTCGCCCGACCGCAAGAACGCCCGCCTCGCCCTGCTCGAAGCCCTCGGCGAACGCGCCCCCGGCGGTTCGGCCGTCGAGGAATACGCGGCCGCACAGCAGGAGGCCTTCCGCCTGGCGGGGCCTTCGTTCATGCGCCACTTCGACCTCAAGCAGGAGTCGCCCGCCGTGCGCGCCTCCTATGGCGGCGAGTTCGGCCAGCGCTGCCTGCTCGCCCGTCGCCTCGTCCAAGGCGGCGTGCGCTTCGTCGAGGTCTCCCACAACCTGAACTTCATCAACGGCGCCGGCTGGGACGTGCATAACGAAGGCATCGACAACCAGCACGTGCTCATCCGTGAGCTCGACCACGCCCTCGCCGGCCTGATCGAAGACCTCAAGCGCACCGGCATGCTCGACAAGACGCTCGTCGTCATCGGCACCGAGTTCGGACGTCCGCCGGAATTCGACGGCAAGGGCGGCCGCGGCCACCAGGGCACGGCCTTCTCGATGATCCTCGCCGGCGGCGGCCTGAAGCACTGCGGTGCCTACGGCGTCACCGACGACCTCTCGAAGAAGGTCGTGGAGAACCCCGTCAGCATCCCGGACTTCCACGCCACGATCCTCGCGGCCCTGAACGTCGACACCTCGCGCGACCTCATGGCCGGCTCCCGTCCCGTCCCCGTGACCGACGGCGGCGTCCCGATCGCCAAACTTTTCTAAGCATAAGGGGTAGGGATAGGGGTCGGGGTAGGGGCAGGAATCTGAAGTGAGCCGAGCAAAACTGCGCGGGCTCTTTCTTTTCTCTGCGAGTCATCAGCCTCCCCCTACCCCCACCCCTGCCCCTATCCCTGAGTCAATTGACATCCCCCCGTTATCTCTTCCTCCTGTGGGCATGGCTCGCAAAGGCATCCTGCTCCTCAACCTCGGTTCGCCGAAAAGCACCTCGGTGCCCCACGTCCGCGAGTATCTCCGCGAGTTCCTCGGCGACGAGCGCGTGATCGATTATCCCGCCGTCTTCCGCTTCGCGCTCCTCGAAGGCATCGTCCTGCGCACCCGCCCCAAGAAGTCCGCCGCCGCCTACGCGACCGTCTGGACCCCGGAAGGCGCCCCGCTGCTCGTCACGACCGAGAAGCTCCGCAAGAAGCTCGAAGCCGCCACCGGCCTGCCCGTCATCACCGGCATGCGCTACGGCACGCCCTCCTGCGCCGAAGCTGTCCAGGAAGTCCTCAAGCACGGCATCGACGACCTGTTCGTGATGCCGCAGTACCCGCACTACGCGATGTCCTCCTATGAGACCGTCGTGGTGAAGATCCAGGAAGAGCTCGCCCGCCTCGCCCCAAACCTGAAGTACCACGTGCTCCAGCCTTACTTCAACGACCCGGCCTACATCGACTGCCTCGTGGAGTCCGCCAAGCCCTGGCTCAGCAAGCCCTTCGACAAGATCCTGTTCTCCTACCACGGCGTCCCGGAACGCCACCTGCGCAAGGGCGACGCCTCCAAGGCCCACTGCACCAAGGTCAAGGACTGCTGCCTCCAGGCCAGCCCTTCGCACGCCAACTGCTACAAGCACCAGTGCGTGCAGACCACCCTGCTCTTCGCCAAGCGCGCGGGCCTTTCGCCCGACAAGTTCGAGATGTCCTTCCAGTCGCGCTTCGGGCCGGAGAAGTGGGTCCCGCCCTACACCGACGAGCGCTTCGAAGCCCTGCCGTCCGAAGGCGTGAAGAACCTGCTCGTGATGTGCCCGGCGTTCACCGCCGACTGCCTCGAGACCATCGAGGAGATCAGCGAGGAAGGTAAGGAAGAATTCCTGCACGCCGGCGGCGAATCCTTCGAACAGATCCCCTGCCTCAACGACCAGGACGTCTACGTGAAGTATCTCGCCGACCGCGCCGCGAAGTGGACGCCGAGTCACGTCTGACGAGGCAAAGAAGAGGACTGAGTGGAGGACTGCGTAGAGCGCTGAATTGAGGGCTGAATTGATAAGTCAGCCTCAGGAGCAACATTCCCCAGTTCCCATTTCGAGATTCAAAGTGAGGGCGCCAACCCTACCCGTCACAGGTTACTGAGGACGGGCAGCTTCCACTCAGCACTCCACGCAGACCTCTATTCAGTCCTCAACTCAGTCCTCTACTCAGCCTTTAACCGCCGTCTCCACCACCGCCTGGAAGGTCTCGATGCGGGCCTGGGGCGTGATGCCGTGGCCGAGATTAAAGACGTGGCCGGGGTCGCCGGCGTTGTCGGCGAGGACGGCCTTGGTAGCGGCGACCGCCGCGGCGGGCTCGCCGGTCATGAACTCAGGGTCGAGATTGCCCTGCAGGCAGATCGGGCGGCCGGCGAGTTTGCGCACCTGCGAGAGCGGCATGGTCCAGTCGACGCCGAGGCACGGGACGCCGGTCTGGGCGAGCGCGGCGGCCTGCGGGGACTTGCCCTTGGCGTAAAGGATGACGGGCGCGCCGGCGGGGAGTCGCTCGAGCACCGCGCGGATGTAGCGCAGCGAGAACTCCTCGTAGTCGGCGCCGGTGAGCGCGGCGGCCCAGCTGTCGAAGATCTGGATGGCGTCGGCGCCGGCGGCGAACTGGCGGGTGAGATACTGAGCGACCGCGTCGGTCAGGATCTCGAGGATGCGGTGCATCATCTTCGGGTCGGCCTTGAGGAGCGCCTTGGTCTTCGGGAAATCTTCGGAACCGCCGCCTTCGACGAGATAGCAGGCGAGCGTCCAAGGCGAACCGGCGAAACCAAGCAGAGTCTTGTTCAGGCCGAGTTCCTTGCGCAGGAGCGCCAAGGCGTCGTAGACATACTGCAGGCGGTCGGCCGAGCCTTCGAGCTTCAGCGTGGCGACGTCGGCCGGGGAGCTCAGCGCGCGTTCCATGGCGATGCCGCCTTCGTCGCGGAAGCGATACCCGACGCCCAGGGCCTCGGGAATGACGAGGATGTCCGAGAACAGGATCGCGGCGTCGAGCTGCGGGAAACGGCGGAGCGGCTGGAGCGTGACCTCGACCGCCAGGTCGGGGGTGCGGACCATCGTGACGAAGTCCGACTTGGCCTTGAGGGCGCGGTATTCCGGCAGGTAACGGCCGGCCTGACGCATGATCCAGACCGGCGCCCGGTCATGGGGCTGTCGGCGGAGGGCGGCGAGGAAGCGGTCGCGGGAGTTCATCAGGACCCTTTGAGCCAATCCTGAGGTTTCAGATAATGCGA
>JBJOMV010000039.1:0-17273 GCA_046052185.1 Verrucomicrobiota bacterium
GGCATGCGGCCGAAGATCTTCGGGAACCAGAAGTAGAGGCCGGCCATCAGGCCGAGGAGCACGCCGCCGAGGAGCACGTAGTGGAAGTGCGCGATGACGAAGTAGCTGTCCTGCTGCTGGGAGTCGGCGGGGGCCGAGGAGTGCATGACGCCGGAGAAGCCGCCGCACATGAACATCCAGATGAAGCCGAGGGCGAGGACCATGGGCGGGGTGAAGCGGATGCGGCCGCCCCAGATCGTGCCCAGCCAGTTGAAGATCTTCACGCCGGTCGGGACGGCGATGGCCATCGTGAGGAGCGAGAACGCGGCGGTCGGCACGGGGCCGAGGCCGGTGGTGAACATGTGGTGGCTCCAGACGGCGAAGCCGAGGAAGCCGATGACGGCGCCGGAGAAGACGATGATCGGGTAGCCGAAGAGCGACTTGCCGGTGAAGGTCGGGAGGACTTCCGAGACGATGCCCATCGCCGGGAGGACGAGGATGTACACTTCGGGGTGGCCGAAGATCCAGAAGAGGTGCTGCCAGAGGACGGGCTGGCCGCCGGCCGACGGGTTGAAGAAGTTGGCGCCGAAGGCGCGGTCGAACATGAGCTCGATGAGCGCGACGGTGATGGCCGGGAAGGCGAGGATGATGAGCACCGAGGTGACGAGGGTCATCCAGGTGAAGACCGGCAGGCGCATCATGGTCATGCCCTTGGCGCGCATGTTGATGATGGTGCAGATGAAGTTGAAGGAGGCCGCGAGGGAGGCGACGCCGAGGATCTGGATGCCGATGATCCAGAAGTCGGTGCCGACGCCGGTGAAGCGGAGGGCCTGGCCGTTGGCGCCGAAGGTGCCGGAGAGCGGCGCGTAGCTGAACCAACCGTTGGCCGGGGCGAAGTCGGTGTAGACGAGCGCCTTGTGCCAGGCGAAGGAGTCGAACCAGCCGGCGAGGTGGCCGAACTCGAAGAGCCAGGAGGCGTTGAGCACGAACGCGCCGAAGACGAACGTCCAGAGCGAGAACGCGTTCAGTCGCGGGAAGGCGACGTCGCGGGCGCCGACCTGCAGCGGCACGAGGAAGTTGAAGAACGCGGCGGACAGCGGCATGACCCCGAGGAAGATCATCGTGGTGCCGTGCATGGTGAACAGCTGGTTGTACATGCGCGCCGTGACGAAGTCGTTGTCCGGGCGGGCCAGCTGGGTGCGGATGGCGAGGGCCTCGACGCCGCCGATGAGGAAGTACAGCATCGCGAACGCGCCGTACATGATGCCGATCTTCTTGTGGTCGACGGTGGTCAGCCAGTCGGTCCAGCCGGTCGCCCGGTCGGGGCGGTACAGGCCGAGGTCGCTGCGCTCAGGGGCGAGCTCCGTCTTGCAGGCGACGGGGGCGTGATGGGAGTCGTGGGACATGGTCGGAAAATTTCGGGGTCAGGGCTTACTTGAGGGTGAGGAGGTATTCGGCGAGGCAGTCGAGCTCCTCGGCGGTGAACTGCTGGTTGGTCTCGCGGAGACCGGCGACGTTGAACATCTTGTAGAAGTGCATGCGGTTGCCGGGCTTCACGTCCTTGGTGGGCTTGCCGTCGGTGCCATGCGCGACGCCGGAGGAACCGATCCACTTGATCAGGTTGGCCTTGAGCGTGACGGGGTCGACGGGGACGGAATTCTCGGTGTTGCCGGTCGACTTCTCGAGCGCGCGCTGCTGGGCGGCGTCGCGGTTGTCGAGCCAGGCGCCCGCGAGGGACTTGCGCGAGGCGACGTGCGTGAGGTCCGGGCCGAAGGCGCCGGCGCCGAAGTGGCCGCCGACGTTGTGGCACATGACGCAGCTCTTGGCGGCGAAGAGGGCCTTGCCCTTCTCGGCCTTGGAACCGGCGGCCACCGGCGCGGCCTCGGTCTTCTGCTTCTGCACCCACTTGGCGAACTCGGCGGGCTCGACGACCTCGACGCGGAAGAGCATGTAGGCGTGCGAGTCGCCGCAGAACTCGGCGCACTGGCCGTAGTAGTGGCCGGTCTGGTCGGCCTGGATCCACATGTGGTTCTTACGGCCAGGCATGAGGTCGACCTTGCCGGCGATCTTAGGGACCCAGAAGGAGTGAATGACGTCCTCGGAACGGAGGTTGATGCGGACGGCCTTTCCCTTCGGGATCACGAGCTCGTTCGGGACGGAGTGCTTGGCGTCGTTGGTGAGGCCGAGCTGCGGGTATTCGAAACGGAACCACCACTGCTTGCCGATGACGTCGACTTCGAGCACCTGCTCTTCGACGGTCTTGGCGTAGTTCTCGCGGCCGCCTTCGACGCGCGGATACCAGACGGAAAGCTTGGAGGTCGGGATCGACTCGGCCGGGACGTCATCGGTGTACCAGATGGCGCTCAGGGTCGGGATCGCGATGATGACGAGCGCGCCGATGGAGGCGGTGATGAGGCCGATCTCGATGAGGGGATTGCCATGGCCTTCCTCGACGATGGCGGGCTTGTTCTCGTCGCCCGGACGGGAGCGGAACTTGATGACGGCGAAGACGAGCAGGCCGCCGACCAAGGCGAAGAGCACGACGACGAGCCAGACGGTGTCCATGAAGACATCGAACTGCACCTGCGCGACCGGTCCCTTGGGGTCCATGGTCGACTGACGGACGGTCAGGTCTTCCTTGGAGCAACCGGCCATGATGAGGGCCAGGAAGGGGACGGCGAGCAGACCGACCCGACTGAGGATACGAGAAAACATAAAGGAGGTGTTTCGGACGCGGAAAAGTCCGCAAAAGAGCGGTAATTTGCAAGCCCCAGCAGGCTAAATCGCTCATAAATAGCCTGTGTTTAGGTCGATACCGAAGCAATAATCAGCAAGTCATTGAAAGTTAAGTGTTTATGATTAATTAAGCCTCATCATTCTGTCTAATAGATAGAGGAGCGGTCGAAACAACACCCTCCCCCTCTAGGGTTGCAGCCCCCGAAGCCACCCCCTAACCCCCTCCCGATGTCCTGGTCCAGCCCTCATGGCACCCCCCTGCCCGACTGGCATCGGCGTACCTTGATCATGGGCATCATGAACCTGACGCCCGACTCCTTCTCTGATGGAGGCGAGTTGCCAGAGGTCGATGACGCGCTCCGCCGGGCCGAAGCCCTGCTGAATGATGGCGCCGACGTGCTCGACCTCGGCGCGGAATCGACCCGACCAGGCGCCGCCCCCGTCGCGGCCACCGACGAACTCGCCCGCCTGCTGCCGGTCGTCCGAGCCTTGCGCCGTCGCTTCCCGCAGGCCGCGCTCTCGGTCGACACTTATAAACCCGAGGTCGCCGCCGCGGCCGTCGCCGCCGGCGCGGACCTCGTCAATGACGTGGAAGGAGGGCGCTTCGGAGCCCGCGGAGACGAGTCGCCGATGGGCGCAGCCTGCGCGCAGGCGCGCTGTCCGCTCATCCTGATGCACCGCCGCCGCGAGGCGGATTATCAAGATTTCTGGCCGGAAATGCTGGCTGACCTGCGCGGCTCACTCCGCGCGGCGATAGCCGCCGGCATGCCTCCGGAACAGCTCTGGACCGATCCCGGTTTCGGCTTCGGCAAGACGCCGGCGCAGAACCTCCTCCTCGTCCGCGATCTGGCTAAAGTCGCCGCGCTCGGTCACCCGGTGCTCCTCGGGACGAGCCGCAAATCGACGCTCGGCCTGGTGCTCGGCGAGCCCGACCCGCTGCGCCGGGGAGCGGGTAATGACGTGACGGCCGCCTGGGGCGTCGCCCAAGGTTGTTCGATGGTCCGCGTCCATGACGTGGCGGCGATCCGCCCCGTCATCCGCATGGCCGACGCGCTCCGCCAAGGCTCCCTGCCGGCCTGAAAAGCCCGCGTTAAACCCCTCTTTTCAGGGGTAAATCGACCGGGAATGGAGCCAGCAGTCGGACTTGAACCGACGACCTGCCGCTTACAAGGCGGCTGCTCTACCAACTGAGCTATGCTGGCCATCTCCCTTGCTCACAGGGTTGTTCACAGGGCCTCGGTGTCAATCCCGCCCTCAGTAGTGACGATTAGGGGTTGAAACCGATGTCGTTTTGGACGCAATTCACAGACCCCAAGCCCCGTCCCATGCGTATCCACGTTTCCCTCCTCGCCTTTTGCGTCGCTCTCGCCGGCTGCAAGTCCTCGGTCGACTCGGCCAACATCGACTCGGTCGTGGTCTCTTCCAGCCCGACCGCCGCGGCCGTCCGCCTCAACGGCGAAGCCGTCGGTCGCACGCCGACGACGATCAAGCTCGACCGCACCAAGAATTATGAGCTGCAGGTCGGCAAGGGCGGCTATCTGACCGAGACCTCCGAACTCAAGCCCCGCCTGATCACGACCAGCGAAGGCATCGAGTTCGGTTTCCCCGCCGCCGTGAAGGTGAACCTCACCAAGACCCCCGCCGAAGGCGAAGCCGGCGTGCCTGTCGCCGACAATCCGGAATTCAAGAAGCTCTCGAAGAAGGCGCTCGGCGAAGAAGCCGCCGCCAAGGAAAGCCTGCAGTCCGACATCGCCGCGACGAAGGAAGCGGCCGTGAAGATCCAGGCCGCCCTCGCCGCCCGCGAAGCCGCCGCCCAGGCCCGCCTCGCCGAAATCTCCAAGAGCATCGCCGAAGCCAAGGCCTCCAAGGGTAAGGACGAAGCCGCCAAGGCGAAGCTCGCCGAAGCCGAACTCGCCCTCGCCCAGGCCACCGCCGACGCCGAAGCCGCCCGCGCTTCCGCCGAGAAGAACCTGAAGTCCGTCGAAGCCCGCCGCGCCGCCCTCGCCGGTTCCGAGACCAAGGTCGCCCAGGCCAAGGCCGTCGTCGTCAAGGCCAAGGCCGCCGCCCAGACCGGCGACGATCGCCTCGGCAAACTCGAGCAGAACTACGCTGCCGAGATGAAGGCGCTCAAGGAATCCCAGGCCAACGCCGCCATCGCCATCAAGGCCCTGTCCGCCCGCGCCGACGAACTGAACCGCGTCGCCACCCAGGACCCGAAGGGCAAGCAGTCCGACGACGCCCGCAAGCTCGTCGAAGCCAACAAGGCGCTCGAAGCCCAGAAGGCCGCCACCGCCAAGGCCAACGAAGCCCTCGCGAAGGCCAAGGCTGAAGCCGCCAAGAATTCCACCGCCGCCGCCGAGAAGGCCGTCGCCAAGGCCAACGCCGAAGTCGAAGCCATGCAGGCCAAGCTCGCCGAAGCCAGCCAGGCCGCCGAAAAGGCCGTCGCCGACGCCAAGCTCGCCGCCGACGCCAAGCTCGCCGAGGCCAACAAGGCCGCCGAGAAGGCCGTCGCCGACGCCCGCCTCGACGCCGAAGCCAAGCTCGCCGCCGCCAACAAGGCCGCCGACGACGCCCGTGCCCAGGTCGAAGCCCTCAAGTACTCGGAATTCAGCTCCCGCTACGCCCTCCTCGAAAGCAAGCGCCGCAGCAAGGCCATCTCGGAAGACGACTTCAAGGCCGCCCTCGCGGGTCTCCGCAAGGAACTCGGTCTCTGATCCGGACCTCGCTCCCGCTCGCAAAGCCCGGCCGTTCGGCCGGGCTTTTTTGTTGGAAGAAAAAGCCGGGGGCCGCACTTTGACCTGACCATGTCGGCACCGCTCTCCCGTACGCCTCTCTTCGCCCTGCACGTCGAACTCGGCGGCCGGATCGTCCCCTTCGCCGGCTGGGAGATGCCGGTGCAATACGCGGGCATCATCGAGGAGCACATGGCGGTCCGCCAGGCGGCCGGCCTCTTCGACGTCTCGCACATGGGCGAGGCCCGCGTCCGCGGCCGCGACGCCGCGAAGTTCCTCGACGGCGTGATGACCAACGAGATGTCCACGATCAAGGTCGGCATGGCCCGCTACACGGTGATGTGCCAGCCCGACGGCGGCTGCGTCGACGACCTGATCGTCTACCGCCTGGCCGACGACGAATTCCTGATCTGCCTCAACGCTTCCAACGCGCCGAAGGACATCGCCTGGCTGCGCGCCCACGTCGGCGCCCATCAGGTCGAGGTGCTCGACGAATGCGCGGCCTGGGCCCAGCTCGCGCTCCAAGGTCCGCGCGCCGAAGCGATCCTCGCGCTGGCGACCGCGACGCCGCTCGCGCCGATCAAGCGCTTCGGCTTCGTGTTCGGCGAAGTCGCCGGCGTCGCCGGCTGCCTGATCTCCCGCACGGGCTACACGGGTTCGCCCGGCTTCGAGATCTACCTGCCCGCAGCCTCCGCCGAGAAGGTCGCCCGCGCGCTCCTCGCGGCCGGCAAGCCCCACGGCCTCGTGCCCGCCGGCCTCGGCGCCCGCGACTCGCTCCGCCTCGAAGCGAACTACCCGCTCTACGGACACGAGATCTCTGAGAAGATCTCGCCCATCCAGGCCGGCCTCGGCTGGACGGTGAAGTTCACGAAGCCGGAATTCATCGGCCGCGAAGCGCTGCATCGCCAGGCCCAAGGCGGCCCGGTCTCCTCGGTGGTGCTCTTCTCCCTCGATGACCGCCGCATCGCCCGTCAGGGCGCGGTCGTCTACTCCGGCGAGACGCCCGTCGGCGAAGTGCTCTCGGGCACGCAGTCCCCGGTCCTGGGCAAGCCGATCGGCACGGCCCTCGTCGCCGCCGGCCACGCGGCTTCCGCATCGCTGACGGTCGACATCCGCGGCCACCGGATCCCGTTGCGCCTCTCGGCCGAGCCTTTCGTGAAGTGAAGGGTTGAAATAATCCCCGCCCGCTTTACCCAAAACCTATGAGCAACGTCCCTGCCGACCTCCATTACACCAAGGACCACGAGTGGATCAAGGTCGCCGCCGACGGCACCGCCGTCATCGGCATCACCGACCACGCTCAGGCCGCCCTCGGCGACGTGACGTTCGTCGACCTCCCGAAGGTCGGCGCGTCCTTCAACCATGGCGACGTCTTCGGCACGGTGGAATCCGTCAAGGCCGCCTCCGACCTCTACAGCCCGGTGTCCTGCGAGGTCCTCGAGGCGAACTCCGCCCTGAACGACTCGCCCGACCTGGTGAACCGCGAACCGTACGCCGGCGCCTGGATGATCAAGGTGAAGGTGAAGAACCCGGCCGAGCTGGCCGGGCTGCTCGACGCCGCCGGTTACGCCGCGACGCTCTGAGCGCGCGCCCGCCCTTGCCCTGCGCGATTTTTGGCCCACAGTGTCGGGCCTGATGTCGTTCGCCGAAGTCCATGCCGCCCATCCCTGGGACGAGGTCCTCGCCTCGGTCCAGCGGAAGACGGATGCCGACGTGCTCCGCGCCCTCGCGCGCGCCGAAGCCGACTCCGCCGACCTCGAAGACTTCAAGGCGCTGGTCTCCCCGGCCGCCGCCCCGCACCTGGAGCGGATGGCCCGCCTGAGCCATGAACGCACGCTGCGTCGTTACGGACGCACGATGCAGTTCTTCGCGCCGGCCTATCTTTCCAACGAGTGCCAGAACGTCTGCACCTACTGCGGCTTCTCGGCCGGCAACAAGGTCCCGCGCCGCACGCTCAATCCGGGCGAGATCCTCCGCGAGGCGGGCGCCCTCAAGAAACTGGGCTTCGACCACCTGCTCATCCTGACGGGCGAATCCAACAAGGTCGAAGTGCCCTACTTCGTCCAGGCCCTCGACCTCCTCCGTCCGCACTTCTCGTCGCTGTCGATGGAAGTCCAGCCGATGGAGACCGCGGAATACGCCGAGCTCCGCAAGCATGGCCTCAACGCGGTGCTGGTCTACCAGGAGACCTACCACCGCGAGACGTACAACGTCCACCATCCGAAGGGACGTAAGTCCGACTTCGCCTACCGCCTCGACGCGCCGGACCGCGTCGGCGCCGCCGGCGTTCATAAGATCGGCCTCGGCGCGCTCTTCGGCCTCGAGGACTGGCGCGCGGAATGTTTCTTCACGGCCCTCCACCTCCGCTGGCTCGAACGCAAGCACTGGCAGAGCCGCTACAGCGTCTCCTTCCCGCGCATCCGTCCTCACGAGGGCGAACTGCAGCCGAAGGTGGAGATGACCGACCGCGACCTGGTCCAGGCGATCTGCGCCTTCCGCCTGCTGAGCTCCGAGGTCGAGCTGACGCTGAGCACCCGCGAGAGCCGCAAATTCCGCGACCACGCCTGCCGCGTGGGCGTGACGGCGATGAGCGCGGGCTCGCACACGAACCCGGGCGGTTACGCCGAAGGCCGCGAGGCCTCGCTCGAACAGTTCGCGATCGAAGACGACCGCTCGCCGGACGAAGTGGCCGCGATGCTGCGCGCCCACGGCTACGAGCCGGTCTGGAAAGACTGGGATCCTTCTTACGACCGGCCGGTCGCCCTCGCCTGATGAGCCCGCTCCGCGTCTGGATCGACCACGAACAAGCTCCGGCCTGCAAGCCCGGCGCCCACGTGAAGCTCTCGGCCGACGAATCCGCCCACGTGGTCCGCAGCCTCCGCGCCCGCCGTGGCGACGCGGTCGTGCTCCTCGACGGCGAAGGCCTGGTGGTCGAAGGCAAGCTCGCCTCGGCCGACGGCGACGGCGCGATGGTCGAAGTCATCCGCGCGCGCACGGCCGATCCGCTTTCGCCCGCGATCACTGTCGCCCAAGGCATGCCGAAGGGCGGCACGATGGACGACCTGGTGCGCATCTGCTGCGAAGCCGGCGCCGCCGGGGTCATCCCGCTCGAGACCGCCCGTTGCGAAGTGAAGCTCGACGCCGATCGCGCCCGCACCCGCCGCGAACGCTGGCAGCAGCAGGCGATCGAAGCCTGCAAGCAGTCCGGCCACCCGTGGCGCGCCGAGATCGCCGCCCCGGTCCGCTTCCGCGAATGGATCGAACGCCTGCCGGCCCCGGTCGACGGCGAACTGCGCCTCACGGGCTCGCTCGAGTTCGACGCCGAACCGGTCGCGCACCTGGATTTCACGAAAGCCTCGAAGGTCATCTGGCTCATCGGCCCCGAAGGCGACCTGACCTCTGAAGAATACGCCGCCGCCCGGGCTGCGGGTTTCCGTCCGCTAGTGCTCGGCCCGACGGTCCTCCGCGCCGAGAACGCCGCGCTGGCCTGCGTAGCGATCACGCAGGCGCTCGCGAAGCGCTGAGTCAGGCTTTCCGCCGGCCAGCCTTCTTCGGCTCGGGCAAGGGTTCGTCGATCGCCCACTCAGGCCAGGTCTCGCGCGTGTACTTCTGCAGCTCGAGGATGGTGTCGCGTAGGAGCGGCGTCATCTCGCCGGTCCAACGCAGGCCGATCTCCATCGGCGCGAAACCTTCCAGCGGCAAGACCCTCACCCCGGGATCGGCGATGGCATCCGCGATGGCGAGGTTCACGCCGAGGCCTTCGCCGGTGGCGACGTAACTGGTGACCATCTCCATGGAGGCGGCTTCCTTGGTCTGCGTCCAGGTGACGCCGAGGCGACGGAGGTCGCGGCCGAAGCTGCGCGTGACGCTCGAGTCGGGCGGCAAGGCGACGAGGGGCAGGCCGACCTTCTTCTGCTTCCAGAGGTCGGCCGCGCGCTTCCACGGCGACTTCTTGGGGACGAGCAGGACCAGCGGGACTCGCACGAGTCGCAACTGACTCTGTCGCCCTTGGGTCTTGGCGTCGAGCGGGACGACCGCGAGGTCGATGACGCCCTCCCGCAGCCAGGTCTCGAACTGGACCTGATAGCCGGGCGTGAGGCTCAGCTGCAGCTTCGGATAGCGTGACCGCAGGCGCTGCGTGACGGTCGGGATGTGCAACCGTAGGACGAGCTCCGAGGCGCCGAGGCGCAACTCCGGCCGGTCGGCGTCGCGCAGCTGGGCCTCGAGCCCGTCAAGCCCGGCGAAGAACGGTTCGATCTGCGCGAAGAGCTTCCGGCCCGGGGCGGTCAGCCGGAATGGCGCGCGCTGGAAGAGCCGCACGCCCAGGTTGGCCTCGAGCGCGAGCATCTGCCCGCTGACCGCGGGTTGCTGGATGCCGTAAGGGATATGCCGCACGGCGGCGCTGATGCCCTGATGCTTCGCCACATAGTAGAACAGCTCGAGGTGGTGGACGTTCATGACCGGGGCACGCCTGATGTTCGCCGAAACCGGAACCAAGGCAACCCCCGACCCGGCCCGGCCGATACCCCCTATCAGGTTTATCGATTAACGGTCCGGCCGCGGCCGGGGGTATCATATGATAGTTATGAATCTGCTCTCCTTCCTCGCCCAGGCCCTCGGCGTCGTGATCCTCGCCGATTTCATCGCCGGGTTCGTCCACTGGCTCGAGGACGCCTACGGCTCCGCGGACACCCCGGTCGTCGGGGCCCTGCTGATCCGCCCGAACATCGTGCATCATCACTGCCCGCGCTACTTCACGAAGCTGTCATGGTGGCAGAGCTCCTGGGACCTCCTGCTCCTCGGCGGGGCGATCCTCGGCATGGCCGCCTGGGCCGACGTCCTCACTTGGCACGTCTGGCTCTTCGTCCTCCTGAGCGTGAACGCCAACCAGGTGCACAAATGGTCGCACATGTCGCGCGCCGAGGTCGGTCCGGTCGTGGCCAAGCTGCAGGATTGGCGGATCCTGCTGACGCCGCGTCAGCACGCCGTCCACCACACCGACCCCAAGAACACCTACTACTGTCCGCTCACCAACCTGGTGAACCCGGTGCTCGAGGCGGTGCGCTTCTGGGACTGCCTGGAGTCGGTCATCGAGACGCTGACCGGCGCGACGCATCGTCCCGACACCTCGAACCGTGGCGAAGGCCCGGCGCCCGAATGGATCGCCTCCTACCGTCGCCCCAACCGTCCGGTCGACGCGCCCGCGGACCTCGACGCTGAACCCGAAGGCGTCCGCTGACCCAACCCCACTCCGACCCACCATGACCATCCCCGTCCTCACTACCCTCGCCGCCTACGCGGCCGTCCCCGAACCGATCAAGGCCATCGGCGAATTCCTGCTCGGCCTGCTTCTCTTCATCGGCCTGATGGGCCGGCCCTGAGCTACTTCGCCAGCTGGACCTGGGAATTGCCCATGAGATAGGCGAGAAGGTCGCGTTGCTGCTCAGGCGTGAAGGCCTGGAGCAGCGCTTCCGGCATGAGCGAGATCGGCAGAGTCTCACGCTTAGTGATGTCCTGCTTGTCGATCACGGTCTCCTGTCCGACGGAGCGCAGCGTGAGCGTGCGTTCGCTCTGCGCGCCGACGATGCCGCTGAGGACGCGTCCGTCCTTGAGCGTGAGGCTGTTGAGATAATACGCGGCGTCCACGACGGCGCTGGGGTCGACGATGTTCTCGATGAGGTAGTTAAGGTCATGACGGCCGCTGCCGGTGAGATCCGGCCCGAGCGCGCCGCCTTCGCCATAGAGCTTGTGACACTGCCCGCACACGGCCGCGAACAACGCCCTGCCCTTGCTTTGATCGGCCTTGGCCAAGAAGTCGGCGGTGTGCCGCGCCTTGAGTTCGGCGACAAGCTTCAGCTTATCCGCCGAGGTCTCGCGCGTCTCGCCCCAGACTTTCGTCAGGAGCGCATTGAGCTTGGTCTCATTGAAAGCCCGCACCTGACGCGCCGCGGCCGGACCGAAGTCAGCCTTGGGGATCTTGCCGGCTTCGACGGCCTTCAGGAGCTCGGCCGCGAACCGCGGACGCGAGACGAGCGCCATGATGATCTGCGGGCGTTCGTGCGGGTAGAACTGGGAATACCGGTCGATGATGCGCTGGGCGACGCTATCATGGTCGAACTGCGTGAGTCCCTGGATGGCCTCCATGTTCACGCCCTTCACGTAAATGAGCTTCTCGCAGACCTGCTTGAGCTGCGCATCCTTGGCTTCGATGAGCGAAAGCAAGGCGGCTCGGCGTTGTTCCATGAGCGCTTTGTCGTCGAGGGCGATCCGCCGGATCTCGTCGAGCGCCTGCCCGTCGCCGAAGATGACGTTGAGCTGGCGGGCCTGATCCTGCGCGGACGCGAGTTCCTTGGGGATCGAAGCGACGAAGGCCTCCCACGCGGCGGGCTTGGGCGCCTTCCGCCAACCCCGCAAGGCGGCGGCGACGCCGGCGACGATCTCGGCCTGGCCGTCCGGCATGGCCGCGGCGTTGGCGAGGAGTTGGTTGAGCGCCGCGGGGTCTTTGTCGGCGCCTTCGGCGATGCGCCGGGCGATGAGCTGGGTGACCTGCGGGATGCGGCTGATGTGGGCGCAGTCGATGAGGTCCGCAGACGGCAGCTCGCGGAGGCCGGTCCAGACGAGCAGCGGAAGGTTATGGTCGGTGGCGTCCTGATCAAAGCGCAGCAGGTGCTGGGCGACCAGCGAGCGGACTGGCACGCTGAGATGCGGGAGCGCCGAGGCGATCGCCAGGCGGACGCGCTGGCCGCGGGCTTCGCCCGAGAGCCGGAGCAAGGCGGCTTCCTCTTCCTCGCACGCTGCGATGAAACCGGTGTGGTGCGCGAACTTGGCCAGAGAGTTGTTCCGGCGGACCAGCGGCTCGGTGAGCTCGCGCTCGATCAGGCGCGCGAGGACGTCCTGACGTTGCTCGGCGAGGATAGCCGCGATGCCGTAATGCTTGGCGTGCTGGGCGGCGAAAGGCTGGTCGCCTGACTTGACGCTGCGGAGCGCCCGCAGGGTCGAGTGGGCATTGAGCGCGAGGACGCTGTCGGCCTCGGCGGCGAGCTTCTCCCAGGCGGCGGTGGCCGAAGAGAGGTCGACGCCCATCCAGGCTCGCTCACGGAGCTCCCAGCGCGCCATGCGCACAAGCCATTCGTTCTTGCTGCGTTGGAGTTCGACCAGCTCGGTCGGCGTGGCCTGGGCGAAGTCGACGCCTGGCTGCTTGGGGTCGCCATGACTGACCTTGAAGATGCGTCCGGTCGAACGGTGGATCCCGTCCTGGTCGTGGCACTCGCCGATGTCGCTCCAGTCGAGGAGGGTGACGGCGCCATCCGGGCCTTGGCTGAGCTCGATACCGCGGAACCACGGGTCGTCGGACTTCAGGATATCCGGCTGGTGCTTCATGACGAGCGCGCTGCCCTTCCGCTCGATGGCTTCGACGTTCACGCGTCGGCCGTGCAGGTTCAGCGTCATGAGCTTGTCGCGATACTGCGAGGGCCAGTTGTCGCCCTGATAGATCATCATGCCGACGTGCGCGTGGCCGCCGCCGAAGCTGTCCGCGCCGCCGCGGCCACCGTCGGCGTCGTTCCACTTCTTACCGGTGTCCCAGTGATAATGGTCGGCCTGCTGGTCGATGAGCTCGTAGATGAACGGGTACGGATCTTCGCCGTGCATGCGCTTGAAGTGCGCGCCATGGATGCCCTGCCAGCCGTGGCCGATGACGGTGTTGATGAACATCAACTCGTGGTCCTTGGTCCAATCGGAGCCCCACGGATTGGTGGTGCCGTGGCAATACGGCTCGAAGACCTTCGTCACCGGGTGATAGCGCCAGAGACCGCCGGCGGTGGGCTGGCGCTTCTCCTTGGGCACGCCGGGCACGTCGACCCATGAGGTGCTCGAGATGCCGACGCGGCCGTAGAGCCAGCCATCCGGCCCCCATTTGAGTCCATTGGCGAACGTGTGGCGGCTCGCCGCGGTGGTGCTGAAACCGTCGAGGACGACCTGCGCCGGACCAGCGGGCTTATCGCCATCCATCGGGATGAAGACCAGGTTCGGTGGGCAGACGGCCCAGACGCCCCCGAAGCCGCGCTCGATGCTCGTGAGCATCTGGATCTCGTCCGTGAAGACGGTCCGCTTGTCGAACTTCCCGTCGTGGTCGGCGTCCTCAAGGATGATGATCCGGTCGCGGAGGTTGAGGTCGAAGCGTTCCTTGCCGTCGGAATAGGTGTAGTTCTCGGCGATCCACAGGCGGCCGCGTTCGTCCCAGCACATCGCGATCGGCTGACGCACGTCCGGTTCGGCGGCGAAGAGCGTGGCCTTGAAGCCGTCAGGGAGATGGAGCTTGGTCAGGGCATCGGCCGGCTTGAGGACCGGGATGGTCTCCTTCTGGTTGTTCTGCGGCTCAGGGAAAGGCGCGGCGAAGGCCGCAGCACTGAGGACGAGGGCAAGACAACGGACGGACATGGGGGTATGACTACCCTGTGCGGCCGAGGTTCCGCTTCAACCCCAGACCCGCTCAGAAACCCTCTGCGATCCGGCCGTAGACGTCGGTCGAGGCGATCTGCGTGGGCAAAGCGGCTCCCGCCGGCGCGATGAGTACCGGCCAGTCCAGCGGGTCCTCGGGGATGCGGCCGTGCGAACCCTTCACCAACGAGGCGTCCTGGGAGATGACCTGCATGAGCGCCTTGAAACCGAGCTTCTTCTTGAGCAGGAACCAGGCGATGCTGAGCAGCGGGAAACGGATCTTGGGGTCGATGAAGAGTTCGACCGGGTCGTATCCTGGCTTACGGTGGATATCCACGGTGCGGGAGTAGTCCGGTTCACCCTGACCTTCTTCCCACCAGTAGTAGGAGAACCAGCTATGGTCGTCGGCGATGACGACGAAGTCGCCGCTGCGCACGTGCTTGATGCCGGCGGCGGCCTGACCTTCGGCGTCGAGCACCTGCGCGACGCCGGGCGTGGCGAGCAGGACCTTGCGCACTTCCTCGCGGACCGAAGGATCGAGCACGACGACGTGCGCGACCTGGTGATCGACGACGGCGAAGGCCTTCGAGTTGAAGGTGTCGAGGGTGAGGCTGCCGTCTTCGGGCTTGAGTTCGAGCCAGTCGTGCGCGCGCAAGACCTTGTTCAGCGGGACGGCGCGGTCGACCGCGGTGATGGCGTATTCCGAGACGATGAGGACTTCGACGCCGCGGGCTTCGAGGAATTCGGCGAGGTCGCCGACGAGCTTGTCGACATCACGTCGCGCCAGATCGCTGCGCGGGTCGTTCGGTCCGAAACGCTGAAGGTCGTAGTCGAGGTGCGGCAGGTAGACCAGGCTGAGGTCCGGCTGTTCATGCTCTTCGATCCAGCGGGCGGAATCGGCGATCCACTGCGACGACGGCAGGCCGGCGCGCGGACCCCAGAAGGAGTGGAACGGGAAGTCGCCGAGGTCGCGCTTGAGCAGCGTCTTGAAGCGCTGCGGGTAGCTCGCGATGTCGAAGATCTTGCCGCCGTCGGCCTTGTAGACCGGACGCGGCGTGACGGAGATGTCCGCCGCGGTGCCCATGTTGTACCACCAGAAGAGGTTCGCGACCTTGAGCTTCGGGTTCTTGGCGTGGAGTTCGTCCCAGACCTTGGGCGCGAGCACGGCGCGATTCGACTGCTTCCAGAACTGCACTTCGCTGAGCGTGCGGTCATACCAGCCGTTGCCGACGATGCCGTGCGTGCTCGGCTGCTTGCCGGTCAGGTAGTCGGACTGCGCGGTGCAGGTGACGGCCGGAAACGCCGGACGCACCTGGGCGACACTGCCCTTTGCGGCGCGCGCGGCGAGACGCGGCATGACGCCGGAACGCAGGTCCCGGGCGGAGAGACCGACGACGTTCAGGACCGCGCGGCGCATGGCTGCTGATCCCGCGCCCGCAGTTCGTCGGCGGCCTTGCGCACGACGGCGGCAGGCATCACGTGGACCTGGGTGGACTGGCCGATGGCGGTCGGCAGGACGAGCGTGAGCTGGCCGCCGAGGTGTTCGCGGAATTCTTCGAGGCCAGCCAGCATCGGGGCGCCGCCGTCGAGGTGCATCTCGGGGGAGTAAATCCGGAAACCGAGGGCGACGAGCAGGTTAAGCGAGCGCTCGGTCTCTTCTTTGCCGAACAGGCCGAGGTCGCGGGCGCAGATCAGGTCGAGCGCCAGGCCGACGGCGACGGCCTCGCCGTGGGTCAGGCGATGGTTGGTCATCGACTCGAGCTTGTGCGCGGCCCAATGGCCGAGATCGAGGGGACGGGCGCTGCCGAGTTCGAAGGGGTCACCATTGCCGGCGATGTGCTTGGCGTGCAGCTCGGCGGAACGCCGGACGGCGCGGCCAATCGCCGGGATGTTCCCGGCGGCGAGCAGCGCGGCTTCCTTCTCGAGGTTGGCGAAGAAGACCGGGTCCTTGAGCAGCGAGACCTTCACGGCTTCGACGAGTCCGTCGCGGAGGCCGCGGGCGTCGAGCGAGGCGAGCAGCGCGAGGTCGTTGACCACGGCGGCCGGGACGGCGAAGGCGCCGGTGAAGTTCTTCTTTCCGAAAGTGTTGATGCCGTTCTTCACGCCCACGCCGGCGTCACCCTGACCGAGGGTCGTGGTGGGCATGCGGACAAGACGCACGCCGCGGTGGGCGGTGGCGGCCGCGAAGCCGACAGCGTCGAGGAAGGCGCCGCCGCCGATGGCGAGAACGTAGGAGTGGCGGCAGATCTTGTCGGCCTCGATCGCAGCCAGGGCGGCCTTGACGACGGCGGAGTCCTTCTTGGCCGCTTCACCGCCGGTGAGCACGAGCGGCTCGCGGGTGAAGTGCACGCCCATGGCTTTGCCATAAGCGACGACCTCGGCGGCGAAACCCGGGCGAGACTGCGACAGGCCGGCATCGACGATCGGGATGACCTTGGCCCCGGCGAACAGGTCGGCAAGGACCCGGTTACCGGACGCGAACGCACCTTCGGTGAAGAAGATACGATGACGGTAGGTCACCGCGAATTCGAGGTCGAGGGAGTCGGACATGGCCCGGGGGAGAGTTAATCAGAATGAGTGAGACGCCGGAGGACAAGCCCAGTTCCCGGAAAACCCGCCCGTAAGGCAAAAACCCTCGTTTCCTCAGGTCGAGGGAATCTGCTTCCGCCAGCGCAGGACGAGCCGCATGGCGAAAGGAGCGGTGCCCAAGACGAACAGGAGCAGGCAGCCGGCATCGAACAAAGCTTCGGGGTGCACGCCCTTGCGCTTCAAGAGGAGCATCAGGCTGATGAAGCCCACGTAGCCGGTGGTCATCGCGTCGATCAACGGCATCGACGCCAGTCGGTCGGCCACGCGGGCGCCGACGCCTGACGGCAACGGGTGACGACGATTCGAGCGCAGGAGCCACCAGACGTAGACGCCGGACCACAGGAGCATCCACGGCCAGAAGAGTCCGACCGCCCAGAACATCGGGAACGGCGCGAGGAAGAGCAGTCCTTCGACCCAGCGACCGGCGCCACCGCCGGTGGCCTCGTGGCGCGCGACGAGCGTGATCGCGAACGTGAGCAGCCAGAGTCCGAACATGTGCGCGAGCATGATCCAGTCCGCGTCGCCCATCGGAACCGGCAGCAGGAAGAGGCGCTCGCCGGCGACCATGAAGCCGAGCGGCGGGAGGAGCGCGCGACACGCACCCATGACCGCGGGAGCCCAGCTCACGCCTTTATGCCAACGATCGTAGATGAGCACGCAGAGCGCGAGCAACAGCGCGACGACGGCCACGGTCTTACGCAGCGGCGCGGGCGCGGCGAGGACGGTGAGGATGAAGCCGAGGGCGAGCGCGCCCCAGCCGGCGCGGAGCGCGTCGCCGACGGCGATGAGTCCGGCGGG